>DDXB01000043.1 GCA_002347405.1 Rhodocyclaceae bacterium UBA2271
ATGATCGCCCGCACCCGCATCAAGCTAACCGCGATCGAGTACATCCAGAAGGCAAGCGCCATCAGCAGCATGCCCCACAGCATGGTGGTGGCCATCGACGGGGCCCGGGTCAGTGAAACCGATGCGCCCTGGTGCAGCGTGTTCCACCATTTCACCGAAAAATAGATGATCGGCACATTGACCACGCCGACCAGTGCCAGAATCGCCCCGGCCTTGTCGGCGCGGCGCGGGTCATCGATCGCGGCTTGCAGCGCGATGAACCCGATATACAGGAAAAAGAGGATCAGGGCAGAGGTCAGCCGCGCATCCCACACCCACCAGGCGCCCCACATCGGCTTGCCCCAGATCGCACCGGTCCACAGCGACAGGAAAGCCATCAGGGCGCCAGTCGGGGCAATGGCTTGCGCCATCATGCCGGACAGACGCGTATTCAGCGCCAACCCAATGCCCGCCCAGAACGCCATGACGATATAAAGAAACATCGACATCCATGCCGCAGGCACGTGAATGAAGATGATGCGATAGCCTTCGCCCTGCTGGAAGTCAGTGGGTGCGACAAAAAAACTGATCCACAGGCCGGCAATGCCGAACGTGACGGCCAACGCCCAGAACCAGGGGATCATCTTGCCAGCAAGCGGGTAGAAGCTCTGCGGACTGCCGTATTTGAACCATTGGATGATTGGGTTATTCAAGCGCAATCCTCAAGGCTGCCGTGGTTGCCCACGGCGCAAAAAAAACAGCCAGTGCCAACAATGCGGCCAGCAAAGACAGATGACCGCCAGCTCCCAGGCCGGAGATGTGCGATTCTACCGCACCCGCGCCGAAGATCAGGGCCGGCACATACAAGGGCAGAACCAGCAGTGACAATAGCACGCCGCCACCCCGCACACCCAGCGTGAGCGCCGCACCGATGGCGCCAATCAGGCTTAACAGAGGCGTACCCAATAACAGCGCCAGCACCAGTATTCCCAGGGCGCCTGCGTCAAGGTCGAATTGAATGCCGAGCACCGGCGCCAGCAAGACCAGAGGCAGTCCGGTGGTGATCCAGTGCGCGACAATCTTGCCGGTGACCAACAGCCCCAGCGGAGTCGGCGAGAGCACCATCTGCTCAAGAGTACCGTCAGCATGATCGGGGGCAAACAATCTGGCAAGCCCCAGCATGGTGGCCAGCAGCGCCGCCACCCAGATCACCCCGGGCGCAATCTTGCGCAGCAGGGCGGATTCCGGCCCGATGCCAAGCGGAAACAGGCTCACCACGATGATGAAGAAAAACAGTGCGGTCAGCACCTCGCTCTTGCGGCGCATCGCCAGGAGCAGATCGCGGCGGATGATGGCAATTACCGAGCTCATATGCTCAACACCTTGCCGTTCGGCAGCGGCATGCTCTGGTGACTGGTCAGGATCGCCATGCCACCCTCCGCCAGATGCTCCTCGATCAATCCCGAGAGCATGGCGACCGCCTTTACGTCCAGCGCGGTGAATGGCTCGTCAAGAATCCAGAGGGAGGCTTTCCTGACAGCGAGTCTGGCCAGCAGAACACGGCGTTTCTGTCCGGCGGAGAGGAAGCGCACCGCCAAATCCTCGCGTCCGCGCAAACCGAAGCGCTCCAGCGCCTGCAATGCGGTGGCCGCGTCGAGCGTAGCTCCATCGAGTTGCGCGGCAAGGGTCAGATTTTCGAGCGGGGTCAGCTCTTCCTTGACCGCGCCATGGTGGCCAAGAAACAGCATGGCGCGCCGATAATCCTCCGCCAATGATTCAACAGTTTCGTTGTGCCAGCGAATTTCACCCTCGGCCGGTGGTGACAGAGTTGCCAGAATGCGTAACAAACTGGTCTTCCCCGCGCCGTTCTCGCCTTGCACATGCAACCACTCGCCCGGCCCGACCGCAAGGTCGAGCCCGGCAAACAGGCGGCGTTCGCCGCGAACGCAGGAAAGGCCAGTGGCGGTCAGCATGGGGGGCGAATTCTGCCTGATTGCAGCGATTTTGGCTTGACGGGCGTCAAGTGTTTCAGAACTGCACGGGCTTGGCTAGCTAAAACAGGCCTGCCGAAACTGGCTTTAAGGAACCTGCTTGACCATCTCCACTGGCAAGCGAGACATGAAATCGGCGACGGCCGCGATGTCAGCATCAGTGTAGTTCTTGATGGCGCCGATCATCTCCGGGTTGGCGTTACGCCGCTTGTTGTCGCGAATCAGCTGATTCTCCCGTAGCAGGTATTTGAAGTGTTGGCCGGAGACGCGCGGATAGAACTTGTCGGCGTCTCCTTCACCATGCGCGCCATGGCAGACAGCGCAATCGGCCCGGTAAAGCCGCGCGCCGCGCGCCAGGTCGTTGCCCGCCCCCTGCCCCTGAGTCGCCGGAACAGGCAGGGCTTGCAGATAAGCAGCAATATCGGCAATCTCCTGTATCGAAATAACCTGATGGTCAGCAAAGGGCAGCATCTTCGGATTGCTGCGCCGACCCGTGCGCACATCCGTCAGTTGCTTGATCAACACGCTTGCATGTTGCCCCGCGAGGCGTGGGTAGCTGCCATCCGCGCGACCAAGCGCGCCGACACGATGGCAGCCCTGGCAGATGACGAAAGCCTCCGCGCCACGCCCGGCGTCACCATGCAGTCCGAGCACCGCGGTTTTTTCCGGATAGGCGGCGTTCCAGTCCGTCCGCGACGCATCCGCCCCGGCGATGGCAAGCGAGCAAGCCAGCGTCGCGATCGGTAGTCCAAGCCAATGTCGAGTCACCCTATTCTCCTGTCACAGCCCGGCGACATATTCCGCCACCGCCTTGATTTCATCGGCCGTCAGGCGCTTGCCAACCGTGGTCATCAGGGGGTCGGTGGCGCGGCGACCACTCTTGTAATCGTTGAGCTGTTTCAGCGTGTAGGCCTGATGCTGTCCCGCCAGTCGCGGGAAGCGAGCATTGCCCTGGCCGTCGGATTGATGACACCCGGTGCAGGCCGGCACGCCGCTGTCGGTGTTGCCGTCCTCGTAAAGTGCCTTGCCCTTGGCCGCCAGCCTCGAATCATTCACCTTGCCGGGAGCCGGTTTCAGCTTGCCGTAGTAGCCGGCGAGCTTGGAGAAATCGTTCGGATCGATGCCGGCGACGATGGCCGACATGGTTTCTTCGCGGCGCTTGCCCGAGGCAAAGGCCTTGAGCTGGCGCATCAGGTATTCCTGATCCATGCCGGCGAGTTTGGGATAGCGGGGATCGGTGCTGTTGCCGTCCGCGCCGTGGCAGGCCGCGCAGACGGTCTTGACGGTTTCCTGCGCATCCGCCGCGGAGGGCGATGCCTGCAACAACAGGGCGGCGCAGGCTAGCACGCCGAGCAAGTCGCGCGGTCCGGTCATTTGGGCGAGTCAGCAAAGTACCCGTTCATGCGTTCATTGAAGCACGCCGGCAGTTTCAAATGGTTTGATTTACATCAAGTCATTTTGGAGTCGATTGGCGCTATAAACAACCTTACTATTAATCAGCTTAACCCGGAGAACACAATGACCTACAAATTCCTGCCCCGTACACTTATGATCACCCTCGCTTCAGCTGGTCTGGCGTTGTCCGTGCCTGCCGCCGCACAGGTCGACGAAGACGCGGCGAAACTGTTGTTCAAGCAGAACGAATGCGGCAAATGCCATCACCCGTCCCAGAACAAGAAAGGGCCGTCGCTGAAGAAGACTGCGAAGGAATACAAGGGCAAGGCCAATGCCGAGGCCGAGGTCTTGAAGCACCTGACCACGCCGAAGAAGGTCAAGCTGGACGACGGCTCGGAAGAGGATCACAAGATCGTCGACAGCAAGGATCAGAAGGCGCTCTCCAACCTCGCCAAGTGGATCCTGTCGCACTGATGCGGGAAGCAGTTTGAGCAGCGGGCGGCAGCCTTCGGGCTGCCGCCCGCGCGTGTTTCCTCCGGCCGCTAACAAGATCAAGCCAGAAAGGCCGGAGCCGTGGTTTTTCCAAGGGGATGTTCATGAAAATGCCGCAGCGTCTGTTCCGTTCGGTTTTTGCCCTGCTCTGCTTTTCTGTCGCGTTCGCCGGTGCGGCCGTCGCCAAGAGTGATGCAGGCACGCCAGTCGCCAAGCTCGACAAGGCATCCTGCCTGAAGTGCCACGAGAACAAGCACGACAAGATCAAGGTACCGATCGTCATTGACGGCGAAGAGGACGATCGGGAACTGCGCCAGATCGACACGCGGAAGTACGCCAAGAGCGTGCACAGCAATCTGCAATGCGTGGATTGCCACAGGGACATCGTCGACAGCCAGAAGAACCACCAGCTGGACAAGTCAGCAGCCAAAGCCGACTGCATCACTTGTCACCAGGATTTGTGGGCCAAGGCGCGGCAGGCAGGCAAGGACAAGCCCCGCCTCGAACTGGTATTCAAGAACATCGAGGCCTACAAGAACTCCTTCCACGCCAGGGAGAACAAGGACATTCCCGGCACGCCGCTCGCCAAGTGCGACGACTGCCACAGTTCGCACGAGTTCGACGTGCCGCCCAAGGGCAGCGAGCGGCGCACGGCGTGGCACAAATCGATTCCCGAAACCTGCGGTACCCGGTGCCATGAAGACCAGCTCGAGATTTACGCCACCTCGGTCCATGGCGAGGAGGTCATCGACAAGGGCAACATCAAGGCGGCGGTGTGTACCGACTGCCACAGCGCCCACAGCGTCACCGGTACGTCGAGCGACGCCTACAAGCTGGCGAACGTCCAGTCCTGCGGCAATTGCCACAAGGAGGAAATCGCCAGCTTCCGCGACACCTACCACGGCAAGGTCAGTACACTCGGCTGGGCGTATACCGCACGCTGCGTCAGCTGCCACGACAGCCACGGCATCAAGGCCGTGGAGGATCCCAAGTCCAAGGTGCACCCGAACAACCGGCTGAAGACCTGCCAGAGCTGTCACGACGGCAAGAAGCTGCCCCTGGCGACCGAAGGCTTCGCCACCTTCGCGCCGCACGCCAACGCACACGACTTCGCCAAGTATCCGCAGATGTATGTCGTGACCAAGTTCATGATCTGGCTGCTGATCGGCGTGTTCGCCTTCTTCTGGTTGCATTCCGCCCTCTGGTACTACCGCGAATGGCGCGAGCGCAAACTGTTCAAGACCGAGGCGCATGTGCGTACCGAAGGTCTTGACCTGCCCGCCGGCAAACACTTCGAGCGCTTCGCTCTGGGCTGGCGCATCGGCCACCTGATATTCGCGATCACGACCATGGCCCTGGTGCTGACCGGCACGACCGCCCTGTTCGCCGACAGCGCCTGGGCGCCGGCGGTAGCGAAGGCCTTCGGCGGCCCGCAGGTACTCGGCTACATCCACCGCATCGCCGCCGCGATCTTCATCGGCATCTTCTTCATCCACTTCATCTACGTGATGCAGAAGCTGTTGCGCGACAAGGACTTCACGTGGTTCGGCCCGGATTCGCTGGTGCCGAACTGGAAGGACCTCGACGACATGATCGGTATGTTCAGGTGGTTCTTCGGCAAGGGACCGAAGCCGCAGTTCGACCGCTGGACCTACTTCGAGAAGTTCGACTACTGGGCGGTGTTCTGGGGCGTCAGCGTGATCGGCATGAGCGGCCTGATGCTTGCCTTCCCGCACATCACCGCACAGTATCTGCCGGGCTGGGTGTTCAACGTCGCGACGGTGGTGCATGGCGAGGAAGCCTTCCTCGCGGCGGTCTTCCTCTTCACGGTGCACTTCTTCAACAATCACTTCCGGCCGAACAAGCTGCCGCCGCCCGACGTGGTGATGTTCACCGGCACGCAGTCGCTCGAAGAGTTCCGCCACGAGCACCCGGCGCAGTACCAGCGCCTGGTCGAGTCCGGCGAGCTGCAGAAGCGCCTCGTCGATGCGCCGTCCCGCCAGGTGCATGTCGGTTCGGTGATTCTCGGCCTCACCCTGATCGCCATTGGCCTGACGCTCCTGGTGATGGTGATCAATGGCATGCTTGGCAAGATCGTTGGAGGGTAGCGCCGTACCTTTTGACCAGGAGAAATGGCCGCGCCATGCGCGGCCATTTCTTTTTCTTGATGCGCATCAAAGATTTCCCCGGGCGAAATCGTTAACCTGAAAAGCAATACCCTTTATCTTGTTAAGGTTTTTAGGGAGGGATCAAGGGGGATGTCAAGGAAGCAAGCAATTGCGGCTACAAAGGTAAAGGGATGCGTAGGCAGCCCTCATGAAGCTGGATGTTCGGAAAATTGGAGGCAAAAATGGGAACGAGCAGATTGAAGCGGGGGTTTGTCAGTATCGTGGCGCTATGCGCCGTAGCGGTATTCGGCATGTCGGGGGCCATGGCCCAGAAACCCGATCCGGCCTATGCAAAACAGCAGGATGCGACCCTTGGTCAGATCAAGGGTGCTTTGCCGGCATCGGCCAAGACCAAAATCAAGTTTGTCGATGTCGGCAATTGTTATGGCTGCCACAAGGACATCAAAGAGTTCCACATGGGCAGCAAGCACTCCGATGTGAATTGTGCCTACTGCCACACTGGCGCCGATGATCACCTGAAGCGGGAAGGCAAGCCGGTGGCGCCGACACAAGCCTCGATCGGTACTCGCACCGATCACCATGCCTGCGGCACCTGCCACCAGGAGCAGCTCAACACCTTCGCGACGATGAACTACGACTCGCACGCGAAAGTCGAAAAAGCCCAGCCGCGTAGCGTTTCGCCGATGTTCGACAAGCTGATGCAGCCCCACGGCTTCACGCGCGAACACGCCGAGCCGCGCAGTCACGTGTTCATGACGCTTGATCACCTGATCGTGGATCGCGCTTATGGCGGCCGCTTCCAGCTCAAGGACTGGACCTACATCTCCGACGCCAAGAGTGCCGTGTCCGACCTGTGGAACGTGATGCTGGTCGACAAGGAGCCCGCCAACGGCGACCAGAAGGCCTTCATGCCACAGGTGGCCACCGCCGCCAACCCGGTCTGCATGAACTGCAAGTCCTTCGACAACATCCTGAAGTGGAAGTACATGGGCGATCCGGATCCGCGGGCCAAGTGGAGCCGCGTTTCCAAGCCGGTCGAGTTCGCGCGCGACATCACCCATGCGCTGAACTGCTTCATGTGTCATGACCCGCACTCGTCCGCCCCGCGCGTGGCGCGCGACGGTCTGATCCAGGCGGTGGTCGATCGCGGCGAGGGCACCTACCCGTACGACAAGGCCAAGAGCGAAAAGAACCCGATGAAGAAGGTCACCTTCCGCGACGGTTTCCGCGCCATCGGCCTGCTGTCCAAGCCTGACTCGAACCTGATGTGCGCCCAGTGCCACGTCGAGTACAACTGCAATCCCGGTTTCGAGCCGAATGCCGGTCCGGACGGCAAGGACAAGCCAGTCACCATGGCCGACCAGCGCACCAACCTCTTCCAATGGACGAACGTCTTCGATTACAACAAAAAGATGGTCGAGAAGTTCGGCAACTTCAAGGACTTCCGTCATGCCATCACCGGTGCCGCGCTGTCGAAGATTCAGCACCCGGAAGCCGAGACCTTCTGGATGTCCAAGCATGAGCGCGAAGGCGTCGAGTGCAAGGACTGCCACATGAAGAAGATCGAGAAGAACGGCAAGACCTTCACCGATCACCAGCAGCAGTCACCGCGCAAGATGCTCAAGGAAACCTGCGTGAAATGCCACGGCGAGATGACCGAAGACCAGGCCAAGTATCAGATCGACGCCGTCCAGGCTTACACCCGCGGCAAGATCGTCAAGGCCGAGTTCTGGCTGGCCCAGTTGATCGATACCTTCGTGCGTGCCTTCGATGCCGGTGTGCCGCGCAACTCCGAGGCGGTCAAGCTTGCGCAGAAGCACCATGACGATGCGCAGACCCGCTGGGAATGGTGGACGGCGGAGAACTCCGTCGGCTTCCACAACCCGGCGCAGGCCCGCCAGTCGCTGACCGAGTCGGTGAATCATTCGCAGGCCGGCATCAAGGCGCTGAACGACGCGATCGCCGCTCTCAAAGCGCCATCAGTAGCTGCAGCACCGGCAGCAAAGTAATTTTGTAGCAGTCAGTAGCGTCGGGGCGCGGGATTCCGCGCCCCCTTTTTTTACCTGATGAATGCCTCGCCATGATTCCTGAACTCGGGCATGTCGCCCTGATTGTCGCCCTGCAACTCGCCCTGGCCCAGGGGATATTCGGCCTTGTTGGCGCTTCCCGCGACAAGACAGCGTGGATGGCCATGGCGCGCGGTGCCGCCGGCGGCCAGTTGTTGTTCGTCGCGCTGGGTTTTCTGGCGCTGGTCTGGTCGTTCCTGGTCAGCGACTTTTCCGTGATGAACGTCGCCGACCATTCGTCGCGTTTCCTGCCGGTCGAATACCGCATCACCGCTGCCTGGGGCTCGCATGAAGGCTCCTTCCTGCTATGGACGCTGCTGATGTCGGCCTGGACAGTCGCCGTCGTCATGCTCGGCCGCCAGCTGCCGGCCGACCTGCATGCCCGCGTGATCGGCATCATGGGGCTGCTCTCCTTCTGCTTCCTCGCCTACCTCCTGTTTACCTCCAACCCCTTCATGCGCCTGCATCCGCCGCCGGCGAACGGCAGCGACCTGAATCCGCTGCTGCAGGATCCGGGCATGATCATCCATCCGCCGCTGCTCTACATGGGCTATGTCGGCTTCTCGGTGGCCTTCGCCTTCGCCGTCGCCGCGCTGATCTCGGGCAAGCTCGACGCGACCTGGGCGCGCTGGGTGCGCCCCTGGACCCTGATGGCCTGGGTGTTCCTGACGCTGGGCGTCATGGTGGGTTCCTGGTGGGCTTACTACGAACTGGGCTGGGGCGGCTGGTGGTTCTGGGATCCGAGCGAGAACGCTTCGCTGATGCCCTGGCTGGCCGGCACGGCGCTGGTGCACTCGCTGGCGGTTACCGAGCAGCGTGGCGCGCTGCGGGTGTGGACGGTGTTTCTTGCGCTCGCAGCGTTCGCCCTTTCGCTGCTTGGTACCTTTCTGGTGCGCTCGGGCGTGCTCTCGTCGGTGCATGCCTTCGCGCTGGATCCGCTGCGCGGCCTCTTTATTCTGATCTTTCTCGGCATCCTGATCGGCGCGTCGCTGATCCTCTTCGCCAGGCGTGCCGGTGCGGTGAAGACTGCCGGCGATTTCGACACGATCTCGCGCGAAACGGCCGTGCTGACGGGTAACGTTCTCCTGTTGGCGGCGCTGGCCACCGTGCTGCTGGGTACGCTGTATCCGCTGATTCTCGATGCTTTCGGCCTCGGGAAAATCTCCGTCGGCCCGCCGTATTTCAACGCCGTGTTCGTGCCGATGATGGTGCCGGCGCTGCTGCTGCTCGGCATCGCACCGTGGATGCGCTGGGGCCGGGAAAGCCTGCCCGAGCTGCTGCCGCGACTGCGCTGGCAGGCCGCCGCCGCGGTGCTGATCGGCCTCGCGCTGCCCTTCGCCTTTACTGAATGGAAATGGCAGGCGGCCCTCGGCCTGGCGCTCGCCGCCTGGATGATCCTGGCCACGATCAGCGGCCTGGTCGTCCGTCGCCGCACCGCTGGCGGATTGCCGCTTGCAGCTTATGGCATGGGCTGCGCCCACGTCGGCCTGGCCATCGGTATCATCGGCATGGGCCTGGTGTCGGCCTACCAGAGCGAGAAGACCGTCGCCATGCAGCCCGGCGACAGCGCCAGCCTCGGTCAGTACGAGTTTGTCTTCCGTGGCGCGGAGGAGGTGCCGGCA
>DDXB01000078.1 GCA_002347405.1 Rhodocyclaceae bacterium UBA2271
AGCGGGTTCCCGCGACCACGCTGCAGGGACTCGTCGCCGGACTGGCGGCGGTGCTGGATCTGATGGGCGAAATCCCGGTCGGCACAGATCAGGAGGTCAGCGGACGCTCCTGAGTATGCGGGTCAGGCCGTGATTGGCCTGCCGGGCGTCCCCGCCGGAGCTGCACGCAAATATTGCGGCGGCCATGCCGTCGCCTGCCCCAGGGTTTGTGCGGCTGCCAGCGGCCAGTAGGGGTTGCGCAGGATTTCGCGGCCGAGCAGCACCAAGTCGGCCTGTCCGGAACGGATGATGTGATCGGCCTGTTCCGGCGCGGTGATCAGGCCGACCGCCGCAGTGGGGATGCCGGCCTCATGGCGGATCTGCGCGGCGAATTCGGTCTGGAAGCCGGTGCCAACCGGGATTTTCGCGGTCGGCAGCAATCCCGCCGTCGACACGTCGATCAGGTCGACGCCGAGTTCCTTGAGCGCGCGGCACAATTCAACGGTTTCCTCCGCATTCCAGCCGCCCTCGATCCAGTCGGTGGCCGACAAACGAACCAGCAATGGCAAATGTTCCGGCCATTCAGCCCGAACTGCAGTGACCACTTCGCGCACCAGGCGGCTGCGGTTCTCGAAGCTGCCGCCGTAGGCATCGGTGCGCTGGTTGGATAGCGGCGATAGGAACTGGTGCAACAGGTAGCCATGTGCCGCATGCACTTCGGCCACCTGAAAACCGGCGGCACGCGCCCGCCCTGCGGCATCGGAAAAACCACTGATTACCTTGCGGATGGCGCTCTCGTCGAGTGCGCGCGGCACGGCATATCCCTCGCCAAAGGACAGCGGGGAGGGCGCGACCACCGGCCAGCCGCCGTCGCTTTCACTCAATGTGCCCGGTGCCTGCCAGCCCAGCCCGGAACTGGCCTTGCGGCCGGCGTGCGCCAGCTGGATTGCCGCCACGCAGTCCTGTTCCTGCGCGAAACGGACGATGCGCGCCAGCGGTTCGATCTGCCCATCATTCCAGAGACCCAGATCTCCCGGACTGATGCGGCCTTCCGGCACGACACCGGTCGCCTCGACAATCATCAGCGCCGCGCCGCCAACGGCACGGCTGCCGTAATGGACGAAATGCCAGTCGGACGCCAGGCCGTCACGCGCCGAGTACTGGCACATGGGCGGAATGCCGATGCGGTTGTGGAGGACGACATCGCGCAATTTCAGCGGTTCAAACAGATGGGTCATGCAGCGGTTCCAAAAAAGGTGGTGAGGAAAGATATTTTCATAAGTTCAAAACAACCGTCATTCCGGCGAAAGCCGGAATCCAGGGGTTGAACTAGCATACGCAACGGAGTGTTTACCCTGCTGGATTCCGGCTTTCGCCGGAATGACGCATCAAATGGATTATTTGGGTTCAACTTANNTGCACCTGCACCGTCTCGCCAGCGCCGACTTTCTCGCGGTCCGGTTCGAGAACGATGAAGCAGTCGGCCCGGGCCATCGAACTGAGGATGCCGGAGCCCTGCATGCCGGTCGGGCGCACGCACCATTCGCCATCTTCCTGGAACAGCACGCCACGCTGGAATTCGGTGCGGCCGCGACCTTTTTTCATGGCATCGACACAGCGCGCCGGAAAGCTGGGGAAGGGCGGTACGGGATCGACGCCCGCGAGCTTGAGGATGGCAGGGCGGACAAGCTGATAGAAGGTGACCATCACCGCTACCGGATTGCCGGGGAGGCTGAAGAGCCAAGCGCCAGGCTTGTTTTCACCACCGGGCTGAATGCGGCCGAAAGCCATTGGGCGGCCGGGTTTCATGGCGATCTTCCAGAAGGCGACCTCGCCGAGCTGCGCCATCAACTGCTTGATGAAATCGGCTTCGCCGACGGACACGCCACCACTGGTGATGATGGCATCGGCACAGCCCGCGGCTTCGCGGAAGGCCGCTTCGAGCGCGGCCGGGTCGTCCTTCACCACGCCCATGTCGATGACATCGCAGCCGAGGCGGCTGAGCATGCCCCACAAGGTATAGCGGTTGCTGTCATACACCGCGCCGGGAAACAGCGGCGTGCCGACGGAACACAGTTCGTCGCCAGTCGAGAACAGCGCGACACGCACGCGGCGCCGCAGCGAGACTTCGGCCAGGCCCAGCGAGGCGATGATGCCGAGTTCCGCCGGTCGCAGCAGCTTGCCGGCAACGAGGGCCGGGCTGCCAGCCTTGAGATCCTCGCCGGCGCGGCGGATGTGTTGTTCACGACGCTGGCCGGGCGGGATGATGACGGCATCGCCGTCGACGCGCACGACTTCCTGCACGACCACGCAATCGACGCCGTCGGGCAGTGCGGCACCCGTCATGATGCGCGCCGTCTCGCCAGCGCCGACTTTTACCGCGCCGGCGCGGCCGGCGAATGCCGTGCCGATGTTCTTCAGGCAGGTCTCGCCGCTGGCGGCGAGATCGGCATGGCGCACTGCCCAGCCGTCCATGGCCGAGTTGTCATGGGCCGGCACATTGAACGGTGCGATGACATCCACCGCCAGCACCCGGTCCAGCGCCTGATGCACGGGCAGCCGTTCATGTCCGGCGACCGGCTGCAGGGTGTCGATGATCAGTTGGCGGGCACGCTCTACCGGGAGGGATTCTGGGTCGTAATCGTCGATGCAGGAAAAGGTCTTGAGCAGGGAGGTCATGGTGTTACAAAAAAATGAGCTAAGAATCCATTTGGATCGTCACCCCGGCGCAGGCCGGGGTCCAGGTGTCTTATTTTCCTGGATTCCGGCTTCCGCCGGAATGACGAGTTTTCAATATATGTGCAGCCCTAACAGGAGGCAGACAGTCTACCCCCCGGCGATGGGTGGCCAGATGGCCAGTGTTTCTCCCGTCTGCAGCGGACGTGTCGCGCGCACTGCAGGGGGAATGAAAGCGCCATCGATCAACACCAGATGGCACAGCTTCTGCGGCAGGCCGAAGCGCTCGATCACCTGCTGAACGGTGGTGCCCGCGTCCAGTTCGAGCGCCAGGGCGTTGGTTTTCCTTGCTTCCGGAGGCAGATAGTCCTGCAGCGTGGCAAAGAGCTTGAGCGTTACTTGCACCTGCGACCCCGGACGCGGCTCATGCCGCCTGCTGCGCGGTCGCGAGATAGGCCGCCATGAAGTCTGTGGGATCATCCAGCAAGCGCTCGCGCCAGGCGCCGAGCCGCGCCCGGGTCTGGATCAGGCCGCGCAGGGCGCCGACATGATCGGTCCAGCCAATGCTGGTCGCGCCGATCAGGACGTCATGTTCGAACTGTAGTGATAAATATCGATATTTGTCCTCATCCACCAGTTCGACCGTCGTGCCGCCGGCGGCCTTTGCCACACCCGACCACTCGCCGAACGAGGTGGAAATCAGGCCCAGGGTGTCGAGGACGTTGATCGCCAGACTGCCCTGCGAAACGGCATTGTGTCCCGCCATGTTCTTGGCGGCAATTTGCGCCTGCTCGGCGGCATTCGGTTGTATCGCGTTGACTTCGGGCTGGCCGGAGTGGAATCCGGGCGTTTCGGTGACATCGCCTGCGGCAAAGACATCGGGCAGGTTGGTGCGCATTGCCGTGTCGACGCGGATGCCGCGTTCCATGGCGATGCCGCTTCCCGCCAGAAAATCGATGGCCGGCTTGACGCCGGCGGCGCAGATCACCAGATCGGCAGCAATTTCAGCGCCGCTGCTCAGTAGCGCGGCCAGCGCGCCATCCTTTGCGCTGATCGCGGTGACTGCCGCATTGAGATGCACGGCAACGCCTTTTTGCTCGACCCAGCGCTTGATCATGGCACCGGCCTTGGCGGTCATCATGCGCTGCACCATGCGGTCGCCCATTTCCACTACGGTGAGCTTGACGCCCCGTGCGGCGAGCGCTTCCATGATGATGCAGCCGATGAAACCGGCGCCAATCTGCAGCACGCGGCTGCCCGGTTGTGCCTTGGCGGCAATTGCGCGCGCATCCTCGATGGTCCAGCAGGTATGCACATTGGGCAGGTCGATGCCCGGCACGGGTGGCCGGATCGGCTGCGAACCGGTGGCGATCAGCAGCTTGTCATAGGGCAGGCGTTCGCCGTCAGCGAACTCGACCTGTTTCGCCTGCGCATCAAGCTTCGTCACACGCCCCTGGATCAGGTGGATCTTGTGCTGCACGTAATGGTCGTGGGCCTTGCGCAGATGGGTGCCGGCATCTTTGATGTGACCTTGCAGGAAATAGGGAATCGCCATGCGTGAATACGGCGGCTCCTTTTCGTCGCCAATCAGGGCGATTTCGGCGTCGGGTAGCAGCCGGCGCAGGGTTTCGGCGGCGATCAGACCCGTCGGGCCGTTGCCGATGATGATGTGTTTCATGGGGAGTCCTTTTAAAAGCAATTCACCACGGCGGGCACGGCGAAGGGCAAACCCGGAAGGATTTCGCCGTGTTCGCCGCGTCGCCGTGGTGAATCTTTACAGTCCCAGCCGGGCCAGCGTTTCCTTGCTGGGAACGCCGTTGGCATCCCAGCCGCGCGCCTGGTAATACTCGGGGAGCATCTTGTCGATGCCGCTCACCAGACCCTTGGCCGGGCCGGTTTTGACCGGTTCGGTCTTGAGGCGGGGTGGCAGATCGTCATCCTTGGCCGTGAAGCCCGCCGCGTTGTTGAACTGGCGCTCCATGTTCCAGATGCGTTCGCCGACCGCGGCAAGCTTTTCCATGGTCCAGTCGCCTTCGCAGGCGGCATCGAGTTGTGGCTGCAGATCGGCCAGGGTCCAGGCGAAGGTGGTGAACACGCAGACCCCGGCCGAGTCGAATACCGCGGTGGCATCCTGGAAGGCCTTGACCAGGTCGGCCTTGCCTGTGGTGACGAGCGGGTCGGTCTTGACCGGAATGCCCAGCACCTCGGACGCCACGGTGTAGCCGCGCAAGTGGCAGGCGCCGCGGTTGGAGGTCGCGTAAGCCAGGCCCATGCCCTGAATGCCGCGCGAATCGTAGGCGGGGAATTCCTGTTTCTTCACGCCCATCGAGAGTTCCGGCTTGCCGTATTTCTCGCACAGGCGTGCCGAACCCAGCCCGAGTTCCTTGCCGAAACCTTCGCCGCGCGCGGTCATTTGCGCCAGTTCGCAGAGCGCCTTGGCCGAACCGAAGGGCGCCTCCATGCCGATCTGCTTCTCGGTAAGAATGCCCAATTCATAGAGTTCCATGGCCGCGCCGACGGTGGCGCCAAAGGAAATCGGGTCGAAGCCGTCCTCGTTGCAAATCAGGTTGGCATATTGCAGGGCCTCCAGGTCGCCGACGCCGTTGGCGGCGCCCAGCGCCCAGGCCGCCTCGTATTCCAGGCCGCCGGAAGCACCCCAGTACTCGGGTTTGTTGACGACGCTGAAGTGCGTTTCGTCGATCTTCGAGATGCGGCCGCAGGCGATCGTGCAGCCGAAGCAGGCATTGTTCGTTACCAGATGGCTCTTGCCGTCGCTGGGGCGTTTCTCGATCATTGCTTCGGCAGAAATCTTGCGCGCATCCTCGAACTGCGAGTCGCGGTGGTTGCGCGTGGGCAGGGCGCCCATTTCGTTGATGACGTTCATCAGCACCTGGGTGCCGTAGGTCGGCAGGCCTTGGCCGGTGACGGCGTTGTCCGCCAAAACCTTTTTGGCGGCGGTGGCGGCGTTCATGAATGCCTTGGCATCCTTGAGGATGCTCACGCCCTGGGTGCCGCGCACGGCGACCGCCTTGAGGTTCTTGGAACCCATCACGGTGCCGACGCCGGAGCGGCCCGCGGCGCGATGCAGGTCATTGACGATGCAGGCATACATCACGCCATTTTCACCGGCTCGACCAATGCTGCAGACGCGGGTCTGCGGGTCCTGATGGCTCTTCTTGATGATCTCTTCGGTCTGCCAGACCGTCTTGCCCCACAGGTGGGCGGCATCCTTCAGTTCGGCCTTGTCGTTCTCGATCGCGAGGTAAACCGGTTTGGCGCTCTTGCCTTCGAAAATGATCATGTCCCAGCCGGCGAACTTGAGCTCGGCGCCGAAATAGCCGCCGGAGTTGGAGCAGGCAATCGCGCCGGTCAGTGCGCCCTTGGTGACCACCGAATAGCGCCCGCCGGTCGATGCCGGCGTGCCGGTCAGCGGGCCGGTGGTCATGATCAGCTTGTTGGCGGAGGACAGCGGGTCGACCTTGGGATCGACTTCGCTGATGAAATACTTGGTAGCCAGTCCGCGCTGGCCGAGGTATTGCTGTGCCCACTCCATGTTGAGGGGTTCGGATGTGCAGCTGCCGCTGCTCAGATCAACGCGCAGAATCTTGCGGGTCCATGCCATGGTGTCTCTCCTTTTATCGAGGTCAGGCGCTGGCGCGCGTTGCGGTGTCGGTCTTGCCGGCCCAGGCGCGCATCTTGTCGAGTCCCGTCCAGTCGGCATCGACATAGGTGATGGCGCCGGTCGGGCAGGCGCTGGCACAGGCCGGGTCGCCGCCGCAGAGGTCGCACTTCTGCACCTTGCCGGTTTCCGCAACGTAATTCACGGTGCCGAAGGGGCAGGCGATGGTGCAGACCTTGCATCCGACACAGATGGCTTCGTTGACAATCTTGGCGCCGGTGCCGGCATCGACGCGGATGGCATCGACCGGGCAGGCATTCATGCACCAGGCTTCCGCGCACTGGGTGCAGGTGTAGGGTACCTTGCGACCTGCATGCTCGAAGCTGAAAATCTTGATGCGTGACTTGGCGATATTGAAGACGCCATAGTTCTCGTAGGAGCACGCCATTTCACACTGCAAACAGCCGGTGCATTTGTTTGCATCGATGTGCAAGGATTTTTGCATTTTCGACCCTCCAGTCACTTGATTGTTCTTGGTTAAGATCTGTTCGCCCGGTCTGGCGATGCATGGAATTTGTCGCTGGCTTAAATTCCACATGTGTCATTATTGAGCAAATCGGCAGTGTGCTGCAACTTGACAGAAAATCAATTTGACCATTATGCAGAAAGGGAATTCGGAGCCGGCTGCGTTCAGCCCGGATACGGCGGCGCGTCTGGAGCGCGAAGTTTCGGCCCAGCCACGGGAGTTCCGCCACGGATTGCTGCTGGCCTTTCCGGGCGGCGTCACCGAAGTTGACGGCATCCTGCGCGTCACCGCTGGTCCGGCGGCGATGGAAATATGCCTCACGCCCCTGGCACCCCGAGTCATCGCTGCACTGCGGCTGCCGAACCTCCGGGTAAACATTCGTTTTACTGCCGGCCGCCCGGCCGAGCAGCAAGCCATGCTGGCGCGCATGGATCGGGCCATGCACCGGGGCGGCGGCTGACATGGGAGAAATCACCACAAGTCTGATGCTGGCCGGGGAACTGGTGGCGAGCGGCGATGCGCGGCTGGCATCCATCGTCACGCTGAGCTTGCAGGTCAGTCTTTCCGCCACGCTGCTCGCCTGCCTGATCGGCATGCCGCTCGGCGCTCTGCTGGCGGTTGGCCGCTTTCCCGGGCGGCATACACTGATCGTGCTGTTCAACGGGCTGATGGGCCTGCCGCCGGTGGTGGTCGGCCTGCTGGTCTATCTGCTGTTGTCCCGCGCCGGTCCGCTGGGGCAGTTCGGTTTGCTGTTCACCCCCGCCGCGATGATCATCGCGCAGACCATCCTGATCGTGCCCATCGTCGCCGCACTGGCGCGGCAATCGGTCGAGGATGCCTGGCGCGAATATCGGGAACAGCTGCGCAGCCTGGGCGCAAGCCGGCTGCGCGCCGCCATGACGCTGCTCTGGGATGGCCGCTTTTCCTTGACTACCTCGGGGCTGGCGGGCTTCGGGCGCGCCATTGCCGAGGTGGGCGCGGTGATGATCGTCGGCGGCAACATCGACGGCGTTACCCGCGTCATGACCACCACCATCGCGCTCGAAACGAGCAAGGGCGACCTGCCGCTGGCGCTGGCCCTCGGGCTGATCCTGATCGCCGTGGTGCTGGCGGTGAATACCGCAGCCTTCATGCTGCGCCAGTGGGCGGAACAGCGATGGGGCTAGGCATGGCGTGGCTCGTGCTCGACCGGCTCGGACTGACCGAGAACGGCGTCTGCATCATCAATGACGTAAGCCTGAAAGTCGGCGCTGGCAGGACGGCGATTCTCGGCCCGAACGGCGCCGGCAAGAGCACCTTGCTGCGCCTGATGCATGGGTTGCTGCGTCCCAGTGAAGGCGCGCAACACTGGCCCGCGCCGCTGACCCAGGGCATGGTGTTCCAGCGCCCGGTGATGCTGCGCACCACCGCCTTGGCCAATGTCGAATACGGGCTCAAGCTGCGCGGGATCAAGCCGCCCGAGCGACGGCAGCGGGCCATGGCGGCGCTGGAGCGCGTTGGGCTGCCGGCCATGGCCGAGCGTCCCGCCCGCCGCCTGTCCGGCGGCGAGCAGCAACGCGTTGCCCTGGCGCGTGCCTGGGCGCTGGAACCGCAAGTCCTGTTTCTCGACGAGCCCACCGCGAGCCTCGACCCAGCCAGCAGTCGCGAGGTCGAACGCATCATCCGTGAGATTGCCGCCTCCGGCACCCGCATCGTCATGACGACCCATAACCTCGGCCAGGCAAGGCGCATCGCCGAAGAGGTGCTGTTCATCGACTGTGGCCGGGTAGTCGAACAAAGCCCCGTTGAAGAGTTTTTCACCCGTCCACGCCATGCGGCCGCTCAATGTTTTCTTGAGGAGGAAATCCCATGACACGCCTTCGCACATTGCTGGCCGCCTGCTGCACGACTGCATTACTGCTTGCGACCGGCGCAGCGGCTCAGGCGCGCTTCATCACCGTCGCTTCCACGACCTCGACCGAGCAGTCGGGGCTGTTCGGCCATCTGTTGCCGGTCTTTACCAAGGCGTCCGGCATCAAGGTGCGTGTCGTTGCCCTGGGCACCGGCCAGGCGCTGGACATGGCCCGGCGCGGCGATGCCGATGTGGTCTTCGTCCATGACCAGGCGGCGGAAGAAAAATTCGTTGCCGATGGCCATGGCGTCAGCCGGCAGGGCGTGATGTACAACGACTTCGTGCTGATTGGTCCCCGGTCAGACCCGGCCAGAACGGCAGGCAAGGACATTCTCGAAAGCCTGCGTCGCATCGAGACGATGAAGGCACCCTTCGTCTCTCGGGGTGATAAAAGCGGCACCCATGCCGCCGAACTGCGCTACTGGAAAGCTGCCGGCGTCGACCTCGATGGAAAGAAAGGTCCCTGGTATCGTGATACCGGCTCCGGCATGGGTCCCGCGCTCAACACCGCCGCCTCGATGAATGCCTACCTCCTGGCCGACCGGGGAAGCTGGCTGGCCTTCAGGAATCGCGGCGCTCTGGGCATCGTCGTCGCAGGCGACACGCGACTATTCAATCAATACGGCGTGATCCTGGTCAATCCCGCCAGGCATCCGCACGTCAAGCAGGCCGACGGCCAGAAGTTCATTGATTGGCTGTTGTCTGCCGCCGGCCAGAAAATCATTGCCGACTACAAGATCGACGGCGAGCAGCTTTTCTTCCCCAGCGCCAGTCGATTAACCCATTGATATAACATTAGTAGTGCGTGATGCCCGAGTGAAACACTATGTTTATCGGGTATGCCATGTGGGAAAATCTATTTGATGAACTAATGGTCATCTAGTTGACATGGTTGTTCTGGCGGCCTAGGATTCAACCACGCAGGAATAATGGATATATTTCCAATTGCATAGAAATTCTTTCCAGAAAGGGAAACCATGAGCAGTCGCGTATTGCCTCAGTTTGACCTTCTCCAGCCACGCAACGTTGCAGACGTGGTCGCCTTGTTGTCCCAACACGAGGATCAGGTATCGATTCTCTCCGGCGGGACTGACCTGCTGGTCTGGGGTTACATCGAGAAGCATAAAACACCGTATGTTCTGAGCCTGTCTGCAATTGAAGGGCTCGATAACCTTGACTACGTTGCCGGCGAAGGCCTGCGCATCGGCGCCAAAGTCAAGGTTGCCCAGCTCCTCAAGCATCCTGATGTGATCAAGCGTTACCCCGCCTTGTATGAGGCCGCGGTCAATTTCGCCACGCCGCAGATCCGCAACATGGCAACCGTCATGGGCAATGTACTGCGGGCCTCGCCGGCCGGCGATTGCTCCTGCGCCATTCTCGCCCTCGGTGCCCAGGTGGTTTTGCAGGGTTCCGCCGGCCAGCGCCTGGTCGCTATTGACGACTTCTGGGTTTCCTACGGTGTTACCGAGCGCAAGCCTGACGAACTGGCCGTGGAACTGCGCATTCCCGATGTGACATCAGAAACCCGCTCAGGTTTTCAGCGTTTGACGCGGGTGCATGAAGACCTCTCCAAGCTCAACGTGGCCGTCCGACTCGAGATGGAGCAGGGCACCTGCAAGCAAGCCAGGATCGCCATGGGCTGCGTCGGCCCGACACCACTGCGCCTCAAGAAGACCGAGCGCCTGCTGACTGGCGCCAAAATCACCGCCGAACTGTTGCAACAGATTGTCGCTTCAGCCCGGGAAGAAGTCACCCCCATCGATGACCAGCGCTCGACCGCGGAGTATCGCCGTCAGGTCTCGGGAGTCATTCTCAAGCGGGTGATCGAACAAGCGCTAGCGAAAAGCTGAATCGCAATTCGGGCAAGAGATTCAATTAAAGGAAAACCATGAAAACCAAAATGATTACGCTCTGCGTCAATGGCAAGGATCATCGTTTTGAGGCGCCGGTCAACCGTACCCTTCTGCAAGCACTGCGTGATGACCTCAAGCTGACCGATACCAAGTACGGTTGCGGCACGGGTGAATGCGGCGGTTGTACGGTTCTGATGGATGGCAAGGACAATGTCTGCTCTTGCCTGACCCTGGCAGTTGAGGCAGAAGGCCGGCATATCACCACCGTTGGCGGCATGACTCGCGAAGGCGAGCTGCATCCGATCCAGATCGCGTTTATCGAACTGGGGGCCATTCAGTGCGGCTATTGCACTCCCGGGATGATCATGAAAACCGCCGGCATCCTGGCCGACAATCCCAATCCGACTGAAGAAGAAATCCGCAAGGGGCTGGATGGCAACATCTGCCGTTGCACCGGTTACGAGAAAATTGTTCTGGCTGTGCGCCGTGCCAGCGAGATGATGGATACCGCGCAAACCCGCAAAGTGGGAGGTATGAGCGCATGAATACACAAACCTATGTAGGCAAGAGCGTTCCCAAGCTGGATGCCAGGGAGAAGGCGACCGGTCAGGCAATCTATGCCGCAGACCTGAATTTGCCCGGCATGCTCTACGGCAAGATTGTCCGTTGCCTGGACTTTGCCCATGCGAAAGTCCTCAAGCTTGACCTCTCGGAAGCCGCCAAGGTTCCGGGTGTCGTCAAGGTGCTCGGACCCAAGGATGTCACGCAGAAGCGCTACAACTCCGGGGTGCTTGATCTGATGGTGCCGGAAGCCCTGGGTGAAATGCTGGGCGACATCGAAGATCAGCACATCTTTACCGATTATGTCCGCCATCAGGGGGATGCAATCTGCGGGATCATTGCCGAAAGCGAAGAAATTGCCGAAATCGCCGCGCAAAAGGTGAAAGTGTTTTACGAGGCATTGCCGGCATACCTGACTGCAGAAGAATCTTCCCATCCCGACGCGATTCAGTTCGACGCGCGCAAGCCCGGCAACCGCGCCTTCCAGCTGCCGGAGCAGATGTTCCCGGGCAATGGCTATGGCTGGGGTGATGTTGATGCCGAAATGGCCAAAGCCGACATGGTCTTCGAGGAAACCTTTACCCTGCCGAAGGTCAAGCAGTGCCAGATGGAAACCCATTCCTATGTAGCCCTTCTCGATCAGTCCGGTCGCCTGAACTGCTGGACTTCGACCCAGATGCCCAAGTGTGTTCAGCCGAAACTGGCGCGCCTCTTTGACCTGCCGATTTCGCGGGTTAACCTGGTGCAGACCACCATCGGCGGCGGTTTTGGTGTCCGCCTGGGCATGGTCTGCGAACCGGAAACCTGCGCCATGGCCATGGCCGTGCCGGGGCGTCCCGTCAAGGTTCAGTTGACCCGCGAAGAGGACTGGCTCGCGTCAGAAAGTCGCCATCCTGGTAAGTACTGGATGAAGCTGGGCGTCAAGATGGACGGTACGCCTGTCGCGCTCGATGCCCGCTTCATGGCCAGCACGGGAGCCTACTTCACGCATGCCTCGGGAGTTCCCTTTACCACCGGCTCATGGCTGACCGGCATGTACAAGTATGGCGCCGTGCGCTACAAGGGCGAGGCCTACTTTACCAACCAGGCCCCCAGCGGGGCGTTTCGCGGCTACGGCAATCCGCAGACCAACTTCGCGCTGGAGCAGATCGTCGATCGTGCCTGCAATGCGCTCAACATCGACCCGGTCGAGTGGCGCAAAAAGTGGCACAAAGGCGCGGGTGACGACGGCTGGTGCATTGGCGTTCCCTATTCATCGTGTGCGCTCGACGAATGCCTTGATCGTGGCGCCAAGGCAATCGGCTGGAAGGAAAAGCGCGCCAAGTACGCCAACCAGACCGGCGTCATGCGTCGCGGAGTGGGCGTCAGCGTGATGAACCACACCAGTGGCGCCATGCCCATGCTGCTGGAACACACCACCTGCACTATCAAGATGAACGAGGACGGTTCAGCGGTGCTTACCCTTTCCTGCTCCGATCTGGGGCAGGGCTCGCATACGGTGCTCAAGCAAATTGCCGCCGATACCCTCGGCATGCCGATGGATGAGATCCACATCCTCAACAACATGGATGCCGCCGGTTTTGATATCGGCTCCCACGCCAGTCGGACCACTTATGTGGGCGGCGGTGCCGTCATCAAGGCCTGCGAGGACGTCAAGCGCCAGCTCATCGAACGCGCTTCCATCCGTCTTGGGGTTGACAAGGAAGATCTGGAACTCAAGGATCGGCAGGTCATCGCCAGGAGTGACGCATCGAAAAAGCTCTCGGTCAAGGAAATCTGCCACTCGGGTGTTTACAACTTCACCAATCCCGCCAACGGTGAAACCAATGGCGTTCCGGGTCAGATCCAGGGCTATGCCAGTCACTTCCCGGCCCACAACTCGCCGCCCTTCGGCGCCTGCTTTGCCGAAGTCGAAGTCGATACCGAAACCGGCGAAGTCAAAGTGCTGGAACTGGTGATTGCCCACGATATTGGTCGGGCCATCAACCCCATGGCGGTCCAGGGGCAGTTGGAAGGCGGTGCGCACCAGGCACTCGGCATGGTCCTCACGGAGGAGACTCGCTACAACGATATGGGCCTGTGCCGCAACAACAGCTTTACCGACTACAAGATGCTGGGCCCTGTCGATATGCCCAGGATTACGACCATTCTGGTCGAGCAGCCTGATCCCATAGCACCAATGGGACTGAAGAGCGTCGGTGAAGCTGGTCCGGTCAATCCGGTGGGAGCCACGGCAAATGCCATCTCCCATGCCTTGGGCATCATGTTTACCGAGGCGCCGATCACGCCGGAAAGGGTCCTCAAAGCCCTGAACCCGTAGCATCTTGAAGGGCAGCACCAGAAGGGAGGTTGCCGCAAGGGAGCCTCCCTTTCTGTTTTGATGGAACTTGATGGAGCAATTGGCAACAGAGACAAGAGCATGACCGCAGGAATGGTCGCGGCTCGGACAGGAAGGCATATGTGGGACTGGATTGGTAAGCTCGCCGAGTTGCACCGGCAAAACCAGTTGGCCGTTTTGGTCACGGTCACCAAGACGACGGGTTCGACGCCGCGCAAGCAGGGCGCCAAAATGATCGTATTGCCCGACGGCTCGTTCCATGGGTCAGTCGGCGGCGGGGTTCCGGAATACTATGCCCTCAAGGAGGCCATGGACTGCCTGCAGCAGGCCCAATCCCGTCTTGCAGAAGTGCCACTGCAAAAACAGGGGGAGTTTCCTGCCTGCGGTGGAACAATGGAGATGTACATGGAAGTCATCAACAGCAATCCCACCCTCTATCTGTTCGGTGCCGGCCATATCGGCCAAAGCCTTTGCCAGGTGCTCGAAGGGACGCCCTTCGCGGTTCATCTGGTAGATGAACGCGAGGAATGGATCAACGCTGCGGGCATTCCCGCCGCAACCATTCGCCACAAGTGCCACTGGAGCGATTTTGTCGAGCAGGCCAACTGGTGCGACAAGCGCAGCTACGTGGCCATCATGACCTATGACGGCACGATCGATCAGCAAGTCCTTGAAGAAATCCTTCCCCACCCGACGCGTTTCCTTGGCATGGTAGGCAGCAAAGGCAAGTGGAGCCGGATAGAAAAAAATCTGTCTGACAGGGGATTCGACTTGTCCAGGGTGCTTTGTCCTGTCGGTCATGACAATGGCGGCAATTCCCCGCGCGAAATTGCCATCAGCATCGCCAGCCAGATCCTTTCCGTGCACTATGGGCGCGCGTGAAATGACTGGCAAAACGCTGAAGGACCGCGTCATCGTCATCAAGGGCGCGGGGGAAATGGCGACAGGCGTGGCCTGTCGGCTCTTTGGCGCAAACCTGCGGCGAGTTCTGATGCTGGAAACGGATTGCCCCCTGGCGGTGCGCCGGCGCGTCGCCTTCTGCGAGGCGGTTCATGAAGGCAGCGCAGTGGTCGAAGGAATCGCGGCGGTGCTGGTCGCGACGGAGGACGAGATATTCAAGGCCTGGGAGGCCGGCATGGTAGCCGTCCGCGTCGACCCTCAGGCAGAAAGCGTGTCCTGCCTGGACGTTGATGTCCTCATCGATGCGACCCTCGCCAAGCGCAACCTCGGCATCTCTGTCGCCGACGCGCCGCTGGTCATTGCCCTTGGTCCCGGTTTTGAAGTAGGCCGCGATTGCCATGTCGTGATCGAAACCAATCGCGGCCATGATCTTGGCCGTTTGTTGCGCTCGGGAATGGCCGCGGCAAACACCGGCATTCCCGGTGACATCGGGGGTTATACGAGCGAACGGGTGTTGCGTGCGCCCGTGGATGGCCAATTCGTTACGCAGCGACGGATTGGCGATGTGGTGCGCAGTGGTGACACCATCGGCCAGATCGGCGACGCCCCGGTGCGGGCGTCCATCGATGGCATTCTGCGCGGGCTCATCCGGCCTGGTTCGACAGTGAAGCAGGGCCTCAAGATCGGCGACATCGACCCGCGGCAGCAGTTCGGCTACTGTGACACGATTTCGGAGAAGGCACGTGCCATCGGTGGTGCCGTGCTCGAGTCGGTGCTGTCCGTCTACAACGTGTGAGCAACCTCATCCAGCCGCTTGCAGGCATTTTTCCTGCGGGATCGCGGGGTGTCCTGAGCCTTGTCGGCGCAGGCGGGAAGACCAGTTTGATGTTTCACCTCGCCAGATCGCTGAGCGAGGCGGGGCTGAAGGTTTTGACCACCACCACCACCAAGATTTACGATCCCACGCCCGACCAATCGGTAACCGTGCTGGTCGCAAGCGATCCGCAGGCCATCCTGTTGCAGGCCGTCGCCTGTCCAGGCAAACCAGCCCACGTCACAGCTGCCGCCGCACGCATTGATGCGGAGGGCAAGCTCAAGGGGTTTGCCCCGGAGACGATCGACTTGTTTGCGGCATCCGGTTTGTTCGACTGGATACTCGTCGAAGCCGACGGTGCCGCGCGGCGTCCCCTCAAGGCACCGGCGGAACATGAGCCGGTGATCCCCGTCAGTTCACATATCGTCCTCGCTGTCGCCGGCCTTGATGCGCTTGAGAGCCCCTTGAGCGAAGCAGGGGTTTTCCGTGCCGACCTGGCTGCTGCCAGGATGGGTTTGCAGGTCGGTGAGAACATCACCGAAAGTGCCTTGTGTCGATTGGTCAGCCATCCGCTCGGCATGTTCAAAGGAGCACCTGATAGGGCCTTGCGCGTGCTGTTCCTTAATAAGGCCGATACGCAGGAGAGGCGCGTGGCGGCTGCCAGGATCGCCGCCGAACTGATAAAACATCCCATTCCGGTTGCGGATGTACTCCTGATTGGTCAGGCGCTCGAAACCCTGATCATTCACGCCGTGTTTCCATTGAAGGCAGAACATTGAGCGCTAAAACAAGAATTGCCGGGGTTGTACTTGCCGCCGGCGACAGTTCGCGCATGGGACGCCCCAAGCAAACGTTGCCCTTTCGCGGCAAGACCGTATTGGAAGCCGTGGTAGACACCGCCTTGCGCTCATCCCTGGCCAGGGTGGTGGTGGTTCTGGGTCACCGCGCGGCAGAGTTAAGCGCCTTGCTGGCCGGCAGGGATGCAGGCCTGGTTACCAATGCAGACTACCTGAAGGGGCAGAGTTCCTCTACCAAGCTGGGTTTGCAGGCGGTACGGGACGATGCCGATGCCGCGCTCTTCCTCCTTGGCGACCAGCCACTTGTGTCGCTGGCCACCATTGAAAGTCTGCTGGAGGCTTACCGGCAGCAACCAAGCCCCATCATCCAGCCTGTTTTTGAAGGGCGGCGCGGCAACCCGGTTCTGTTCGGCCGCGAAACCTTTGCACATTTTGCCGCTCTTGCAGACGATCAGGGCGCCCGCTCCCTGTTCAAGATCTTTGGCGAGCGGGTGCGAAAAATAGCCGTTCCCGATCCCTACATCCACTTTGATATTGATACCGAAGCAGACTACCTTCTTTTGCAGCAACTGGAGGAGAAGTTCACGCAGGAAACCCGTTAGCGCTCCATGTTCTGGCAGGCTGACGATCAAGCTAGAATCCGCCTCCGCAGCAGATCCAAGTGAAACGCGCGGCGATACGCGCATTGGAGTTGTTGGATTTCCTATCCTCAATTCAGGACGGACGACCGATCACGGCACCGTTCGCAATCAGTTCGTCCAGCAGGGCCAGAGTCGCACGACCCGAGCAGGCGAAGGGATTGATGACCGCAGTCTCGGAATACTTGAGCAACAAGGAAGGATTGACCCGGGCCAGATTGACCTGTCCCATCGTCCAGTTGCCAAAGCGCCGTTCCGCAATTTCCTCGAAGATGAGCAACTGGATGTCGCTGTGACGCTTGTCCTTGACGATGCGGCTGTAGACGTCCGAGACGTTCTTGCGACTGCCCTCCAGCACCTGGATGAACAGGTCGTTGCTGAAGCACAGCATGCCGGTGATGCCATGGGGGACATTGTGGCTGCGCGACTCCTCCAGAATGCTGTCGACATTTTCAGTC
Source organism: Rhodocyclaceae bacterium UBA2271 (assembly GCA_002347405.1). Classification (GTDB taxonomy): domain Bacteria; phylum Pseudomonadota; class Gammaproteobacteria; order Burkholderiales; family Rhodocyclaceae; genus Sulfuricystis. Next base: position 17,051 of record DDXB01000078.1, read on the forward strand.
GTCAGCGATGCCGCGGCACGGCTGGCGTAAAGCAGGCGAACGAGCATGGCCTAATCCTTTAGGTTGATGAGAGACAGGAACTCGCGGCGCAAGGCGGGATCGCGCAGAAACGACCCGCGCATGACGCTGTTGACCATCTTGGCGCCATTGTCCTTGACGCCGCGCCAGTGCATGCAGAAGTGGTCGGCCTCCATGACCACGGCAAGGCCGTCCGGGCTGACCTTGTTCATCAGCAGATCGGCCATCTGGGTAATCGCTTCCTCCTGGATCTGCGGCCGGGACATCACCCACTCGGCCAGGCGAGAATATTTGGAGAGCCCGATCAGGTTGGAGTGCTCGTTGGGCATCACGCCGATCCACAATCTGCCCATGATCGGACAGAAATGGTGACTGCAGGCGCTCCTCACCGTTACTGGCCCGACAATCATCAGTTCGTTCAGGTGCTCGGCATTGGGAAACTCGGTGATCGGCGGGGCCGGTTGGTAGCGGCCGTGAAAGACCTCGGTAAGGTACATCTTGGCGACACGTCGCGCCGTGTCCTGGGTGTTGTGGTCGCTGTCGACATCGATGACGAGGCTCTCCAGCACCCCACGCATCTTCTCGGCCACCTCATCGAGCAGGTGCTCCAGTTCGCCTGCCTCAAGAAAATCCGCGATATTGTCATTGGCATGGAAGCGCTGCCCCGCCTGTTGCAGGCGCTGTCGTACCCGCGCCGACACCGGTTGGGACGCTTCAACGACCTGCGATTTATCTGCCTGACTCATGCAAGGCCTCTGTGGTGATGAAAAAGTGACATGGCAGTCGATTGACGATGACTGGCTTGTTTCTACCTGAGGGGAAAATACTACTCCTTCCGCCTCCAAGCTTCCGCACGACATGAATGCCCGATGTGCAGGTAATTGATGATCTATTGCGCTATATCAAGGCCCACACCTGCTGCAGCCACTAAGCTGCGCGCCGCGGTCGGCTATGGTGCCTCTGCAAACGCAGTTCCTGAGGTGTTTCGTGCTTTCCTGGATGAGTGTATTCGAATGGTCCGGCTGCCTGCTTGGCATCGTCGGCGCAATACTGATGGCTGTGCAGTCCCCCAAGGCCCGCTGGGCTTTCGTGCTGTGGTTGATCTCGAACTTATGCTGGACCATTTACGGCCTGTCCAGCGGCAACATGGCCCTGGCCCTGCAACAAGGTGCCTTCTGCATCACCAGCGCCATGGGTATCTGGCACTGGTTCCGGCCCCGTCCGGCAGGCGGCTATCGCTTCGGCGAAGCCGCCACGAGCAGCTGACCAGCGCGGGATTGCCAGGCGCTGCCTGCCAGACCAAAGCCGAAAATCAGAACGGCAGTTTCATGCCCGGCGGCAGCGGCAAACCGGCGGTCAGCGCACCCATGCGTTCCTGCATGGTGGTTTCAGCACGACGGTTGGCGTCATTGAGGGCAGCCGCAATCAGATCCTCGAGCATTTCCTTGTCATTCATCACCGACGGGTCGATGTTCACCCGCTTGACGTCATGCTGGCAGGTCATCTCGACTTTGACGGCACCGGCGCCAGACTGCCTCCCGACCTCGATTCTGGCGAGTTCTTCCTGCGCCTATTGAGGCTTCCGTAATTCATGA
>DDXB01000080.1 GCA_002347405.1 Rhodocyclaceae bacterium UBA2271
AGCGTGGTGAAATATCCGGGCTAGCTGGAAATATTCGCGCCATTTTAATTTGAGCAGAAACCCATGTCGTCTGCCGCGGGTCAGCCGCACGGCCGCGGGCTTGCCTTTGCCGGTGCAATTACCGCATCATTGCGTGTCGCCAACAGGGGAGTGAACCAAAGTGCAAGTGCTATCCGGCATTACCGACGTCGCCCATGTCATCCAGCTGGCCGTTGCTCCCGTGTTCCTGCTCACGGGGGTCGGGGCGATTCTTTCGGTACTGGTCAATCGGCTTGGCCGGGTGGTGGATCGCTTTCGCGCCCTCGATCAAAACCTGCCGGCGGTAAAGGAACTTTCACTGGCTTCCGTGCAGATCGAAATGGCCAATCTTTCGCAGCGCGCCCGCATGATCCACTGGGCCATCGGTCTCTGTACCGGTTGTGCGCTGCTGGTATGCATGGTGATCGCCACGCTCTTCGTCGGTTCCATAACGAATGTGGAGATGCCGGCGATTATCGCGATCCTGTTTGTTCTGGCCATGCTCGCGCTGGTCGCCGGGCTGGTGTTCTTCTTGCGCGAGATCGCCCTGGCCAAGGGCAGCATTCATGTGATTCCGCGCTGAGGCTGGCGCCATCGGCCAGGTCAGCCCGGTACCCGACGGCGTCGGGTACCGGTGCCCGGATTACTTCTTCTTGGCGGCTTTCTTGCCGGCAACGGCAGTCTTGAAGGTGGCGCCAGCGGTAAAGCGCGGCACGGTGGTGGCGGCGATTTTCAGGACAGCGCCGGTGGCCGGATTGCGGCCGGTGCGCGCGGCACGCTTGGACGGCTTGAAGGAGCCGAAGCCAACCAGAGTCACGGTATCGCCCTTGGCGACGGCCTTGACGACGGTGGCGATGGCGGCGGACAGTGCCTTCTCGGCATCGACCTTGGTGAGGTCGGCAGACTTGGCGATGGCTTCGATCAGTTCGGATTTATTCATGGTGTCATTCCTGTGTGAGTGATGGGTAAGTGACTGAACGGCGGAAATCTTCTTTGTCTTCGGTAAGCGCTTGATTGCCAATTCGGCCCGCAATGCTTCTGAACGCGAACCGACGGGAGTGGATGCTACCAATTGCAAGGGCAGATGTGAACGGGTGTAACGCGCGCCTTTCCCGGAAAGATGCGCGCGCCAGCGGCGTTCGACATCGGTGGTGATCCCCGTGTACAAGGATCCGTCGGCGCATTCGAGGAGGTAGAGGTGCCAGAGGATGCGGGACATGGTCCTATTATCATGCGGCGAACGTTACCTGATCTGCTGTTATGGAAGCCTGATCAAATCCGTCACACCGGCGCAGGCCGGTGTCCAGCTTGTTGAATTTTCTGGATTCCAGCCTGCGCCGGAATGATAAGGACTCGATAAGCGTATTCCATCGGGGACAGAGGCTCATCGCCCCCAGCAAGGCCCGTATCTATGGCTGCAATCGCCATCTTCTTCCCGTCATCAGTCGAAAACCTGGCAAAAGGGGGCGACCATCTATGACGAATCTGGACTTGATCAGGACATCCCTATTCAATGCGATGCGCCTGAATATTATCGCGACGTTTCCGCGCCAGCAGCCGACGGTAAAAGTCGGCGCTGGCGGGACGGCGTCAGCCGACCTGCCGCGAACATGGGGACGGCGTCAGCCGGATCGCCGCCAGCATTTGGACGGCCTCAGGTCGCGTTGACGGTCAGTTTAGACAGTCTTGGCAGGTCAGCCGGTCAGACGCTGGACAAGGCAGGCAGCGCGGTCAAGGGATTGTTGATTGTTCGGGAAATAGCGGCCAAGGACTTGCCATGACGCGCACGTCTGGTACGACGCAAATGTCCCCAGGTGGCCAATCCGTCAGTCAGGCCGGGGTCAGTTCCCAGTAGCAGACCTGGTTGCGTCCCTTGGCCTTGGCGCATAGCAAGGCGTGGTCGGCGCGCCTGAAGTTGCCTTCCAGGTCTTCATCGACATCCAGCACGGTAATGCCAAAAGAGGCGGTTATCTGCAAGCTTTGGTCTTCGCTGATGGGTATGGCGAAGTCGCCCAGGTCTTCGCGCAAGCGGTTCAATATGACCGCGGCGTTTTCTGGCCCGGTATCGGGCAGGCAGATCATGAATTCCTCGCCCCCGAAGCGGAAAAAGCTGTCGTAGGGGCGAATCTTGTCCTTGATGAAGCGTGCGACGGCCCGCAACACGTCATCGCCGGCACCGTGGCCATGGATGTCATTGACCTGCTTGAAGTGATCCAGATCCATCAGGCTCAGGCAGCAGGTCGCGCCGGAACGGCGTGACCGTTCGAGTTCTTCGTTCAGGCGCATGCTCATGGCGTGCCGGTTCCAGGCGCCGGTCAGATGATCGACGGTGCAGATCTGGCTGATGATGTGGTTCTGGCAGCTGACCAGGGCCATCTTGAAGTCCATGGCCACTTCCATGAAACGCTCATAGTCCGGGGCGGAAATGGCTTGTCCCTGCTGATGGGCGAGCAGCAGCTTGCGGGCAGCGTCATGCATGTCCTGATGGGGGCTTTCCATGCCTTGCAGCGAATATTCACTGTTGCGCAAATCCACCGGCAGGCCGTAGAACCATTTGCCGAAACAGCACTGGCGATACGCATCGACAGTCAGGTCGCCGGGCTTCGGTGCTTCGGTGCAAATCAGCGTCCGATGTAGTTCCTTCAGCCACTGCAGGTGCTTCGACAGGGCGAGATCCAGATCGCGCAGCATGGACAGGGCATTTTGCAGCAGTGAGACGGCGTTATTGCTCTGGTTTTTCATATGCCCCCCGTGCTTGCCGGATCAGTTCCCCTCCGGCACCATCTTGATCGCCCCGCAGGGGCATTCGGTGGCGCAGATGCCACAGCCCTTGCAGTAGTCGAGGTTGAACTTGAAGCGTTTGCCCGGACCGAGTTTGATGACCGCGTTGTCGGGGCAGACGCCGTAGCAGTTGTCGCACTCGAAGCAGTTGCCGCAGGACATGCAGCGACGCGCCTCGAACAGCGCGTTGGTTTCGTCCAGTCCACCCAGCACCTCGTCGAAGGTCGACTGGCGGCGGATGATGTCGAGCATCGGCCGCACGGTTTTCGGCGCGTCGGAGTAATACCAGGGATTCATGCGCTCGAAGGTGGCCAGTTCATTGCGCGGTGGCGGCGTCCAGGTCTCGCCGGAGAGCCATGAATCTATGGCGCGCGCGGCCAGCTTGCCGTGGCCGACCGCCACCGTGACGGTGCGCTCGTTGCCGGCCATGTCGCCACCGGCGAAGACACCCGGGTGGCCGGTCATCATGCCGGCGTCCACCTCTATCAGCCCCTTGTTGACGACCAGCCCCGGGACGTTTTCCAGCAGGGAGAGGTCGGCGTCCTGGCCGAGCGCCAGCACCACCGAGTTGGCCTCGATGCGCTCGAACTCGCCGGTCGGCTGCGGGAAGCCCTTGTCGTCGAGCGCCATCTTCTCGACCATGATGTCGCCGCCGTCTTCACTCATGCCGGCTTCCTTGATGGTCGTCAACCACTTGATCGAGATGCCTTCCTGCAACGCCTCTTCAACCTCGAAGTGGTGCGCCGGCATCTTCTCGCGGGTGCGGCGGTAGACGATGATCGCTTCTTCCGCGCCAAGGCGCTTGGCGGTGCGCGCCACGTCGAGAGCGGTGTTGCCGCCGCCGTAAATAACGACCTTGCGACCGAGGCGGGGGCGCATCTCTTCCGCCTGCTGGCCTTCCATGTCGCGCAGCACCCCGACGGCGTCGAGCACCTTGCAGGCGTCGCCGGCCGGGATGTAGGCGCGCTTGGCGATGTGCGCGCCGACGCCGAGGAACACGGCATCGAAGCCGTCCTTCATCGCTTCAAGCACGTTGGTGACCTTGGTCTGCAACTGGATTTCAACGCCGAAATCGGTGAGTCGCTTGATTTCGGCGTCGAGCACCTCGCGTGGCAGGCGGTATTTGGGGATGCCGAAACGCAGCATGCCGCCGGCCAGCGGCCCGGCCTCGTAGATCACGGCCTGGTGGCCCATGCGCGTCAGATGATAGGCGGCGGACAGGCCGGCCGGGCCGGAACCGACGACCAGCACGCGGCGGCCGGTGGCGGCGGCGGGCGGCGAGAACTGCCAGCCATGCTTGTTGGCCTCGTCGCCGAGAAAACGTTCGACCGAATTGATGCCGACGGCCGAGTCGACCTGCTCGCGGTTGCAGGCGCCCTCGCAGGGGTGATAGCAGACGCGGCCCATGATGGCGGGCAGCGGATTGTTCTGGACCAGCGAGCGCCAGGCTTTCTCATACTTGCCGCTCTCGGCATGGAACAGCCAGTCCTGGATGTTTTCCCCCGCCGGGCAGGCGGCGTTGCAGGGCGGCAGGCGGTCGATGTACTCGGGGCGCAGCGTGCGCCACGAGCCGGTGCGGTTGGCCAGCGAGGAACCGGGGTCGAGGGTGATGGCGAAGGGTTTGTCCATGATTGTGCCTTTCTATTCACCACGGCGATACGGCGGGCATGGCGCATTTCTTGAAAGTCGCCGTGTCACCGTGTTCGCCGTGGCTAATGGTTTTTTTCCAGCAATCCATATTTGCGGATATTGCGGTCGGCCTGCGCTTGCAGGTGAGCGATCACGTCCACCTTGGGCTGTTTACCGAACAGGTGGGCGTAGCGCTTCTGCGGTTTCAGATAGTCCTCCACCGGCAGCGGACGCCGTATCGCCAGCACCGACTTTATCTCGCCGTACTCGGCCTCGAACACCGGGAAGGTGCCGGTCTCCTTGGCCAGTCGTGCCATGAGGATGGTGTCGTGCGCCGCCGTGCCCCAGCCGAGCGGGCAGGGGACAAGGATGTGGATGTAGCGTGCGCCGCGGATTTCCATGGCGCGCCGTACCTTGGCTTCCAGATCGCGCAGGTCGGCCACGGTGGCGGTGGCGACATAGGGAATGTCGTGGGCCAGCGCGATGGCCGGCAGAAACTTGCCCTGGCCGAAGACGTTGCCGGGTGCGCTGCCGACCGCCGGCGTGGTGCTGGTGCGCGCGGCGGCAGGCGTGGCGCTGGAGCGCTGCACGCCGGTGTTCATGTAGCCGCCGTTGTCGTAGCAGATGTAGAGCACGTCGTCGTTGCGCTCGAACATGCCGGACAGGCAGCCGAAGCCGATGTCGGTGGTGCCGCCGTCGCCGCCCTGGGCGACTACGCGCGTCTGCGTCTGGCCCTTGACTTTCAGCGCCGCGGCGATGCCGGTAGCGACCGCGGCGGTGTTGCCGAACAGCGAGTGGATCCACGGAATCTGCCACGAGGTTTCGGGGTAGGGCGTCGAAAACACCTCAAGACAGCCGGTGGCGTTGGCGGCGATGACCTGGCCGTTGGTCGCTTCCATGGCGGCGTCGATGGCGTAGCGCGCCCCCAGCGCCTCGCCGCAACCCTGACAGGCGCGATGGCCGGAGTTGATCGAGTTGAAGCGCTTGGCGCTGGACTGCACACTGCGTTCTTCGGGCGGCAGCAGGCGGTTGCCGACGGTGAAGGTGCCGGTCTGGTAGAACTTTACGGGTTGGAAGGACATGGCGGTCTTCCTTTCCTTTAGCGTGAAAAACACAGTGTTTGCGCCGGGCCAATCCCACTCTCCCGACCTCTCTCCCAGAGGGAGAGAGGAGGCAGACAGTTTCCCTCTCCCGCTTGCGGGAGAGGGATTGAGGGAGGGGGTTGCCAAGGCGAGACGGCACGCGCCGCCAGGTGCAACCCGCACCCCAGCCAAAATAGTGCGCCCCGTAACAGACGAGCGCAGCGACAACAAGCGACGCAGTCGCGCCGTTGCGGCGTAGGCTAATGCCGGTAAGGCCGGCGTTAAGCCGCGTAGCGGCGGCCGAAGGCAAAAAACAAGCTAGCCCGGATATTTCACGAGGG
>DDXB01000038.1:0-2478 GCA_002347405.1 Rhodocyclaceae bacterium UBA2271
TTCCGGCGCAGGCCGGAATCCAGAAGACTGGACACCGGCCTGCGCCGGTGTGACGGGTTTTATCCAGTAAGGCGGGGTCGGTTGTCATTGTCCTGAGGCAGACACCCGCTGCGTGACGTGCGCCACCAGATCGGCCAGCGGCACTTTGGTCACCTCAGGGTTACGGCGCTGCTGGTATTCGGCCACGCCTTCCTTGAGGCCGCGCTCGCCGATGGTGATGCGGTGCGGCACGCCGATCAGTTCCCAGTCGGCGAACATGACGCCGGGGCGTTCGTCGCGGTCGTCGAGCAGGACGTCGATGCCGAGGGCCAGCAGCTCATCATGAAGTTTGGTCGCCGCTTCGCGCACGGCGGCAGACTTGCCCCAGCCGACCGGGCAGATGACCAGCGTGAAGGGGGCGATGGAGGCGGGCCAGATGATGCCGCGCGCATCGTGGTTCTGCTCGATGGCCGCACCGACCAGTCGCGTAACGCCGATGCCATAGCAACCCATGACCATGAATTGCGGTTTGCCCGTTTCGTCGAGATAGCTGCAGTTCATTGCCTGCGAATATTTGGTGCCGAGAAAGAAGACATGACCGACCTCGATGCCGCGCTGGATGGCCAGCTTGCCCTTGCCGTCGGGTGACGGATCGCCGGCGACGACGTTGCGGATGTCGGCGATCAGGTTGGGTTCGGGCAGGTCGCGTCCCCAGTTGATGCCCTGGATGTGGAAACCGATCTCATTGGCGCCACTGACGAAATCGCTCATGTTGGCGACCGTGCGGTCGGCGACGATCTTGACAGGTTTTTTGGTGTTGAGCGGGCCGAGAAAACCCGGCGGGCAGCCGAAATGTTCGATGATTTCGGGCTCGTTGGCAAAACGGAAGCCGCCCTCCAGCCCCGGAAAGCGGAAAAAGGGGCCAGGCTCGATTTACTTGGGCGTAAAAGTCGGCGCTGGCAAGACGGCGCAGCCTGTTTGTGTTTCGGCCGGTCTTTGGCCATCATGCCGGCATGCATCCGATGACCGAATACTTCAAGAATGACGTTTTGCACAAGCGTCCCTTCATCAGCATTGAGTGGTGCGAGGCAGCGCTGCTTTCCCCGCTTAAGCGCGAGGTGCAAAAGGAGGATGGACGCATCCGGCATTGGATTTGGGTTCCCGAACTCGACCGATATTTAAGAGTCGTCACCCTTGCCGATGGCGTAACCTTGGATAATGCCTTTCCAGGCAGGAGATTCAAGCCATGAAGCTCAATTACGACGCAACAACCGATTCGCTCTATATTCACTTGTCGGAACGGCCTTCGGTGGACTCGGACGAGGTGGCCGATGGCGTGGTGCTCGATTACGACGCTGCTGGCAGCCTCGTCGGCATCGATGTGCAGCATGCCAGTCAGAAGGCCGATATTCACCATCTGGCCATCAGCCATATGCCTCTGACGATGCTGGAAGCCGCTTGAGCTCAGGCCAGACGAAGGCGCTAATCTACTGCGGAGATTTTTCCACCGACGACCTCACGCTTGGCCGCGTTTATGAGGTGTTGGCCTGAACAGCGCATCCGGAAAGGCTGAGGGTATACTCGAATCGAAAGTCGACCGAAAGGATTGCACCATGAATCTTGTCCAGCGTATCACCATCGATCCGGAGCAGTGTGGGGGCCGTCCGTGTATTCGCGGTATGCGTATCCGTGTCACCGATGTGCTCGATCTCCTCGCCAATGGGCTAACGCCCGAACAGGTGCTGGAGGAGTTGCCCGATCTTGAGGCGGAAGATATTCGCGCGTGTCTGAGCTATGCCAGTCGGCGCTTCGACCACCCCGTGCTCAAGGCCGCATGATCTGGCTTGATGCCCATTTGTCACCGGCCTTGGCAGGATGGCTGACAACCGAAACAGGGCAGTCGGCCATACATCTGCGAAGTCTGGGTTTGCGGCATGCGAAGGACAAGGAGATTTTCTCTGCGGCGCGTCAGGCAGACGCGATTTTGATGACGAAGGACGCGGATTTCGTCGAGATGGTCTTGCGGCTGGGGGCGCCGCCAGCCATTATCTGCCTTACCTGCGGAAACACCTCGAACGAAGCGTTGAGGGTGCTTCTCAAGGCGACGATCATGGACGCATTGAGACTTATTGGCAACGGCGAGGCGCTGGTGGAAATCACCGATGCCGGTTTGGCATGATTTTCCGCTAAGACGAAGCGCGATTATTCGCAGACCCAAAGGGGTCTGACCCTGAGGTTTCCCCACTGGCGGGACGGCGAAGCCTGAATCACTTACCGGGTATTTTGGAGTGTTACACTCTCAGCGCAGACCGGGGAACGGGATGAAGCTTGAAATTGTCGGTGAAATCACCCATATTGAAACCATCGCCCAAGGGAATGGCATTCGTGATCTTGGCCTGCTGAAAAGCCAACACGGACTTGGCAGCTGGCGTAAAAAGAAGGGCATCGCAAATGTGAGGCTGCCGAATGGTGATGTTGTAGCGGCTGAAGTTCACTGGT
>DDXB01000038.1:2698-3392 GCA_002347405.1 Rhodocyclaceae bacterium UBA2271
CTGCACTAGCGGTACGTCACCGCGGCTTCAGCGCGCCGCCAGCCGTTGTGGCTCCCAGCCCCACTGTTTCTCCCAGGTGGCGCGCACCAGATTGGGGTATTCGGGGCGGCCGAGGCTGCCGTTGTAGCGGCCGAGGGCGCGATACAGGTCGCCTTTCTCGATATCCAGATAGTGGCGCAGGATGGTGCAGCCGAAGCGCAGGTTGGTGCGCAGGTGAAACAGGTTGTGGTCGGGTTTGCCAATGACCTTGACCCAGAATGGCATCACCTGCATGTAGCCGCGCGCGCCGGCCGAAGATACCGCATGCTTGCGAAAGCCGCTTTCCACCTGGATCAGGCCGAGCACGAGCTGCGGATCGAGGCCGGCGCGGCGGGCTTCGTAGTGCACCGCCTTGAGGAATTCGTGGCGCGCGCGCCGGTCGGGCATGCGCTTTTCGAGCCGGCGCGACATTTCGGTCAGCCAGTCGATCTTTTCCTCGATGGTGTCGAAACGCGGCTCGGGAGCTGCCTGATCGGACACCGCCGCATGCAGGGCGGCCTGCACGCTGGCGGCGAGCGGTTCGTATTGCTGCGCGCCGGCCCAGGCGAGGTTGGCCCAGAACAGCAGAAGGGAGCATAAAAGACTTAACGTGAAGGGATGCCGCACAATTGCGCGGACTGCCTTGGCTGTCATTCCGGCGCAGGCCGGAATCCAG
>DDXB01000065.1 GCA_002347405.1 Rhodocyclaceae bacterium UBA2271
AGAGGGAAACTATCTGCCTCCTCTCTCCCTCTGGGAGAGAGGTCGGGAGAGAGGGTTTGGCCCGGCGGCGAGACTGTGTGAATCATGAGCAAAAATCTCGATGCTCAGCCGCTGGTCGTCGACCAGCTTTGCAAGGCTTACGACGGCAAGCGGGCGGTTGATGGATTGTCGTTCGCGCTGGAACGCGGCGAATGTTTCGGGCTGCTGGGCCCGAATGGCGCCGGCAAGACCACCACGCTGCGCTGTTGCCTCGGGCTCACCGCCCCCGACAGCGGCACCATCACCATGCTGGGTGAGCCGGTGCCGGCGCGCGCCCGCCAGGCGCGGGCGCGGACCGGCGTGGTGCCGCAGTTCGACAATCTCGATCCCGACTTCACTGCCGCCGAAAACCTGCTGGTCTATGGCCGCTATTTCGGCCTCTCCGATGCCACGCTGTGGAGCCGCATTCCCGACCTGCTTGAATTCGCGGGCCTGGCCAGCAAAGCCGACATCAGCCTGCGCACGCTCTCGGGCGGCATGAAACGCCGCCTCACCCTGGCCCGCGCGCTGGTGAACGACCCGGAACTGCTGGTGCTCGACGAGCCGACCACCGGGCTCGATCCGCAGGCGCGCCACATGATCTGGAATCGGCTCAAGCAATTACTCGCTGCCGGCAAGACCATTCTGCTGACCACCCATTTCATGGATGAGGCCGAGCGCCTGTGCAACCGGCTGGCCATCGTCGATGACGGCCGCCTGATCGCGCTGGGCGCACCCCGCATGCTGATTGCCGAACGCATCGAACCGCAGGTGGTGGAGGTCTATGGCGAAGGCGCCGACGCCTGGGCAAAGGAACAGGCAGGCCAGTTCACCCGGCGTTGCGAGGTCAGCGGCGAAACCGCCTTCTGCTATGTCGAGGATGCCGCGCCGCTTTTGGCGCATCTGGCGGACCGCCCGCAGCTCAAGACCCTGCACCGCCCGGCCAATCTGGAGGACGTGTTTCTCAAGCTGACTGGCAGGGAGCTCAGAGATTGAGGATTGGCCCGCCCCCTGCCATCCTCCCCCGCGCGGGGATTAAACGCCCGCCCCCTCCCGGCCTCCCCCGACTGTTGTTCACTACGTTCGTCTGTCACGGGGATCTCCCATTCAGGCCTCGGGACGGATTGCGGCTGGCGCCGCGTGTGCTTTTCTCCTCTTCCCGCTGGAGGGGAGGGGCCGGGGGAGCTTTGTGGGTCTTTTGTGCCGTCCCGCCAGCGCCGACTTTGCTTTTTCCGGATTTACCCAACACGTCCGGTCGAATTCTGATTAAATTTCGCTTCCGCCCGTAGGAGATGCGCAATGTCCGTACAAAAGTACCGTCTGGTGACCCGCAGCGATTTCGACGGCCTGGTCTGCGCCGTGCTGCTCAACGAACTCGACATGATCGACGACATCAAGTTCGTTCACCCCAAGGACATGCAGGACGGCAAGATCGAGATCACCGCTCGCGACATCACGACCAACCTGCCCTATGTGCCGGGCGTGCATCTGGCCTTCGACCATCATATTTCCGAGACCTTTCGCAATCCCGGCGAAAGGCCCGAACACATCATCTACCCCGATGCCCCCTCGGCGGCGCGCGTGGTGTTCGAACACTACGGCGGCAAGAGCCGCTTTCCGGCGGTGCTCGATGCCATGATGGCGGCGGTCGACAAGGCCGATTCGGCGCAATTCACCCGCGATGAAATCCTCAACCCGAAAGACTGGGTGCTGCTCAACTACCTGATGGACTCGCGCACCGGCCTCGGTCGTTTCCGCGAGTTCCGCGTCAGCAACTACCAGTTGATGATGGACCTCATCAAATACTGCCGCGACAACGGCATCGACGACATTCTCAAGCTGCCCGATGTCAAGGAGCGTGTCGATCTCTACTTCGACCATGCTGCCCGAGCCAAGGAGCAGGTCCAGCGCTGCAGCACGGTCTACCAGAATCTGGTGGTGCTCGACCTGCGCGACGAAGAAACCATCTGGGCGACCAATCGCTTCATGATCTACGCGCTGTTTCCCGCGGCCAACATCTCGATCCATGTGCTGTGGGGCGTGCAGAAACAGAACACCGTGTTCGCCACCGGCAAGTCGATCCTCAACCGCAGTTCGAAAACCCAGGTTGGCGAATTGATGCTGCAGTATGGCGGCGGCGGGCATGAAAATGCCGGCACCTGCCAGGTGGCCAACGATCAGGCGATCATCGTCCTGCAAAAGCTGATTGCCCGCATCAACGCTGACGGCTGAGAAAACGCCCGCCCCCCTTTCCCTCTCTCGGGGGTTCTTGCTTGCTCGCTACGCTCGATTATTATGGGGCGCTGTCGTTCATGCCGCGGCACGGTTTGCGCCTGGCGGCGCGTGCCGCGTATGCTTGGGGCGGCCCGGCGCAAACGCTGCTGTAATTCATTATGAGTAGGAACCCCTTTACCGCGACGCCACGACTCTCCCGCCGCGCCTTCGCGGTGTGGCGACGCAATTTTCTCGTCTGGAAAAAACTCGCCATGCCCTCGCTGCTGGGCAATCTGGCCGACCCGATGATCTACCTGTTCGGCCTCGGCTATGGATTGGGCAGCCTGCTGCCGGAGGTCGGCGGCGTGTCGTACATCGCCTTTCTCGCCACCGGCACAATCTGCGCCTCGACCATGAACGCCGCCTCCTTCGAAACGCTGTATTCGGGCTTCTCGCGCATGCATGTGCAGCGCAGCTGGGAAGCGATCATGAATGCGCCGGTATCGCTCGACGACGTGGTGGCCGGCGAATGCCTGTGGGCGGCGACCAAGGCCAGTCTCTCCGGCGCTGCCATTTTGCTGGTGATAGTCCCGCTCGGACTGGTCGCCAGCCCGCTGGCGCTCATGACCCTGCCGGTGATCTTCCTCACCGGCCTGTGCTTCGCCGCCCTCGGCCTGATCATGACCGCGCTGGCGCCGTCCTACGACTTCTTCATGTACTACTTCACGCTGTTCATCACCCCGATGGTGCTGTTGTGCGGCGTGTTTTTCCCCGTTGAACAACTACCGCCACTGGTTCAGGCAGTATCCAACTGGCTGCCGCTGTCGCACGCGGTGCAGCTGGTGCGCCCGCTGGTCTTCGGCGAACTGCCGGCCAGCCCGCTGCTGCACATCGGCGCCCTGCTGCTCACCACCGCCGCCGCCTTCTGGCTGGCTTTGACACTGGCGCGGCGGCGTTTGCTCAAGTAGTCACCGCATCTCCGCTTACCGCGAAAGTCGGCGCTGGCGGGACGGCGGGACGGGATCTGACGCCCCAGATTTCTCCTCCATGGGCATCGCCACGTGTCGGAAAAGCTTACATTCGTCAAATTAACCAGGTCTGTTTATGCATAATTTCAATTTGTTGCGATGTGTGGCGCAATTCGTGCTTTGGGTGCTCTATCCGGCCGCAACTGCCATCCACACGGACAGGTCGTTGAACAGGGGATGCCTTGTTGGACATCTAACTGAGGAGACACAAGATGATTCCTGATCTGATGATAAATTTCACCGCCCGCACTGGCGGCAAGTTGATGCGCTGCGGCGCATTCCTGCTGGTTGGCTTGTTTGGGGTAGCCACGGCGAGTTCGGCCGCCGTTCTGACGGCAACCGATGCTTCCTGGAAGGTAACGGCCAGCACACCGGGTTCGACCGATTGGAACAGCAATCTGGCGTTTGACGATTCCGGCTGGCAATCCGCTACCGAGCTTGCCAATTGGACCTTTTCCCCGGCAAAGGTCATCTGGAGTTCGGGCGGGCAGTTTTCTCAGACCGAGACCCAGATCTGGGCCCGCAGCATCTTCAACCTGCTCACGCTGCCGCTGTCGGCCATTCTGAACAACGGCTTTGACGATGACGGTGACATTTACATCAACGGCGTTCTGGTCGTCAGCGATCATGACGGATCTGCCGGCAATTCGTCTGCCGACATCACTTCACACCTCGTGCTTGGCGACAATCTCATCGCGTTCACCGCAATTGACAACTACCGGGTATGGGGTTACAACCACGGCGCGGCAGTACAGGTAGACGCCCGGTTCGCCACAGTTCCCGAGCCCATGTCATTGGCCCTGCTGGGACTGGGGCTGGGTGGACTGCTGGCATTACGCCGACGCGACAAGCTCGCTCCCACCTAGGGCAAAATCCGGCGGCAAACCATTCCGCTTTCCGAACCTCTCGGCCCGCATCCAGCGGGCTTTTTTTGCTTCGCCGCTTGAGGTTTGACGGCAACCCCGCCGCCGGGCGATACTTGCGTCCGGTGCTCGGCATGACAATCCATGCCGAGCACAACTCCAGGTCTGCACCGGCTACCCGCCGCGTGTCGGGCCAGCCAGAATGACAAAACGCAAGACACGATCAAGCGAGGAGCTTTGCCAATGAGCAAAAATGCGCCAGCGTGCGCCCCCCTGCGGCTGCATGTGCCGGAGCCCACCGGGCGACCGGGCCAACATACCGATTTTTCCTATTTGCACCTGTCGCCCGCCGGCGAGGTGCGGCGCCCGCCGGTGGACGCGCAGCCCGCCGCCATCGGCGATTTGGCCTTTGCCCTGGTGCGCGTGCTGGATGCCGACGGCAACGCGGTCGGGCCCTGGGCGCCGCAGATCACGCCGGAGCGCCTGCGCTTCGGCCTCCGCGCGATGCTGCAGACCCGCATCTTCGATGCCCGCATGCTGATCGCGCAACGCCAGAAGAAAATCTCCTTCTACATGCAGTGCCTCGGCGAGGAAGCGATCAGCGTCGCGCACGCGCTGGCGCTCGACGAGGGCGACATGTGCTTTCCGACCTATCGCCAGCAGGGCCTGCTGATGGCACGCGCGGTGCCGCTGGTCGACCTGATCTGCCAGCTGCTGTCCAACCAGCGCGACCCGCTCAAGGGACGCCAGTTGCCGGTGCTGTATTCGGTGCGCCAGGCGGGCTTCTTCACCATCTCGGGCAACCTGGCCACGCAGGTGGTGCAGGCGGTCGGCTGGGCCATGGCGTCGGCGATCAAGGGTGACACGAAAATCGCCTCGGCCTGGATCGGCGACGGCTCGACCGCCGAAGCCGACTTTCATACCGCGCTGGTGTTTGCCCACGTCTATCGCGCGCCGGTCATCATCAACGTGGTCAACAACCAGTGGGCGATCTCGACATTCCAAGCGATTGCCGGCGGCGAGGGCACGACCTTCGCGGCGCGCGGCATCGGCTCCGGCATCGCCTCGCTGCGCGTCGATGGCAACGATTTTCTGGCGGTCTACGCCGCCTCGCGCTGGGCGGCCGAGCGGGCGCGCGGCAACCTCGGCCCGACCCTGATCGAATGGGTGACCTACCGCGCCGGCGGCCACTCGACCTCCGACGATCCCACCAAATACCGGCCCGCCGACGACTGGAAGAACTTCCCGCTCGGCGATCCGCTGGCGCGGCTCAAGCAGCATCTGATCAGCATCGGCGCATGGTCCGAGGCAGAGCATCAGAGCGTGCAGAAGGAACTTGAAGCCGAGGTGTCTGCCGCGTTGAAGGAAGCCGAAAGCTACGGTTCGCTGGCCGATGGCCATGTGCATAGCGCGGCCTCGATGTTCGAGGATGTCTATGAGGACATGCCGGCGCACCTGCGCCGGCAGCGTCAGGAACTGGGGGTCTGATCATGATGACCCTCTTCCCCCCGCCCCCCTTCTCGAAGAAGGGGGTGACGGCTGTTCGCGGGCTGCGCCCGCTCCGTGTTTTAGCTGTTCCTCCTTGGGGCGGCCCGGCGGAGGAACTATGAAAACAACCCCCATGACCATGATCCAGGCCCTGCG
Organism: Rhodocyclaceae bacterium UBA2271; assembly: GCA_002347405.1. Lineage (GTDB taxonomy): Bacteria > Pseudomonadota > Gammaproteobacteria > Burkholderiales > Rhodocyclaceae > Sulfuricystis. Next base: position 5,768 of record DDXB01000065.1, read on the forward strand.
TTCGGCGATGGATGTGATGCTCGAACGCGACGCCAACGTCGTGGTCTTTGGCGAGGACGTCGGCTATTTCGGCGGCGTGTTCCGCTGCACCGAGGGCCTGCAGAAAAAATATGGCACGTCGCGCGTCTTCGACACGCCGATTTCGGAGAGCGGCATCGTCGGCGTCGCCGTCGGCATGGGCGCCTACGGCCTGCGGCCGGTCGCCGAAATCCAGTTCGCCGACTATGTGTATCCCGCCACCGACCAGATCGTCTCCGAGGCGGCGCGGCTGCGCTACCGTTCGGCGGGCGAATTCATCGCACCGCTCACCCTGCGCATGCCCTGCGGCGGCGGCATCTATGGCGGCCAGACGCACAGCCAGAGCCCGGAAGCCTATTTCACCCATGTCTGCGGGCTGCGCACGGTGATGCCGTCCAACCCCTACGACGCCAAGGGCCTGCTGATCGCCTCGATCGAGAACAACGACCCGGTGATCTTTCTCGAACCCAAGCGCATTTACAACGGCCCCTTCGACGGTCACCACGACAAGCCGGTGGTGCCGTGGTCGACGCATCCGCAGGGCGAGGTGCCGGAGGGCTACTACACGGTGCCGCTGGAGTCGGCCGCGGTGTATCGCCCCGGCAGCGAACTGACGGTGCTCACCTACGGCACGATGGTGTTTGTGGCCGAGGCGGCAGCGCGGGAGAGCGGCATCGATGCCGAAATCATCGACCTGCGCAGCCTCTGGCCGCTGGACCTGGACACCATCGTCAATTCGGTGAAGAAGACCGGCCGCTGCGCCGTGGTGCATGAAGCCACACGCTCCAGCGGTTTTGGCGCCGAGCTGACGGCGCTGGTGCAGGAGCACTGCTTTTATCACCTCGAAGCGCCCATCGAGCGCGTCGCCGGCTGGGACACGCCCTACCCGCACGCGCAGGAATGGGCGTACTTCCCCGGCCCGGCGCGGGTTGCCGAAGGTTTCAAGCGCGCCATGGAGAAATAGACACCCATCCCCCCCGCCCCCTTCCCGGGAAGGGGGTGATGAGGGTTCGCGGGTTGCACCCGCTCCGCATTTTTGGCCGTTTCTCCTTCGGGGCGGCCCTTCAGGAGAAACATCATGGGAATTCACATCATCAAGATGCCGGATATCGGCGAAGGCATTGCCGAGGTGGAACTCGCGGCCTGGAACGTGCAGCCCGGCGACCTGGTGGTCGAGGACCAGACGCTCGCCGATGTCATGACCGACAAGGCCACCGTCGAGATTCCCTCGCCGGTCGCCGGCAAGGTGCTCGCGCTCGGCGGCAAGGCCGGTGATGTGTTGCCGGTCGGCGCGGAACTGATCCGCATCGAGGTCGCGGGGGAGGGCAATCTGCGCGAGGTGCCCGCGGCACCGGCCGCTGTCATGCCCCCGCAATCACCTGCGCCGCCCGCAACAACGGTGGCGGTGGCCAAACCTGCCGTCTCGCCAGCGCCGACTTTTGCGCCCGCCGCCCGCAAGGCAGCCGCATGTCCGCTGGCTGCGGTCGCCAGGCCGCCCGGCGAAAAGCCACTGGCTTCGCCAGCCGTGCGCCAATACGCCTGGGATCGCGGCATCGAGTTGCAGTTCGTCACCGGCAGCGGCCCGGCCGGGCGCATCCTGCGCGCGGACGTCGACGCGCATGTCGCGGGCAATCGCGCGGCGCCTGCCCAGTCCTCGCGCAACGCGCCACAGGACTGGGAAGAAGCCATCCCGGTCATCGGCCTGCGCCGCAAGATCGCGCAGAAAATGCAGGAAGCGAAACGGCATATCCCGCACTTTGCCTATGTCGAGGAAATCGACATGACCGAGTGCGAGGCGCTGCGGGTCAAGCTGAACGACAAATACGCGGCGACGCGCGGCAAGCTGACGCTCTTGCCACTGCTGCTGCGCGCCATCGTGCTGGCGCTGCGCGAATTCCCGCAGATCAACGCCCGCTACGACGACACCGCCGATGTGGTCACGCGTTACGGCGCCGTGCATCTGGGCGTCGCCACGCAAACCGACGGCGGCCTGATGGTGCCGGTGCTGCGCCATGCCGAAACGCATGATCTCTGGTCGAGTGCCGCGGAAGTGGCGCGACTGGCCGAGGCGACGCGCACCGGTAAAGCGACGCGCGAGGAGCTCGCGGGTTCGACCATCACGATCACCAGCCTCGGCGCGCTCGGCGGCATCGTCTCGACGCCGGTCATCAACTATCCGGAAGTCGCCATCGTCGGCGTCAACCGCATGGCCCTCCGCCCGATGATCCGCGACGGCCAGGTCGTCGCGCGCCAGATGATGAACCTGTCCTCGTCCTTCGACCATCGCGTCGTCGATGGCATGGATGCGGCGAAATTCATCCAGGTCGTGCGCGGCTACCTCGAATTTCCCGCCACCTTGTTTGTCGAGTAAGGCCCCCATCCCCCCGGCCCCCTTCTCCAGGAAGGGGGTGACGGAAGTTAGCGGGCGCTGCCCGCTCCATGTGTTGGCCGTTCCTCCTTGGGGCGGCCCTGCGGAGGAACCATGCAAACTCAAACAACCACCCTGCTGATCATCGGCGGCGGCCCCGGCGGCTATGTCGCCGCGATCCGCGCCGCGCAACTGGGCATTGCCACCGTGCTGGTCGAGGGCGAACAACTCGGCGGCGCCTGCCTCAATGTCGGCTGCATCCCCTCGAAGGCACTGATCCACGTCGCCGACGAATTCGACAAGACACGCCACTTCGCCGGCAATTCGCCGCTCGGCATCCGGGTTCAGGCACCGTCGCTCGACATCGAAACAGCCGTGCGCTGGAAGGATAGCGTCGTCGCCAAACTGACCGGCGGCGTGGCCGCGCTGCTGAAGAAAAATAGCGTGCGGGTCGTCAAGGGCTGGGCGAAGATCGTCGATGGCAAGACCGTCGAGGTCAGCCCGGCTGATGCGACCGAACCCTTGCGCATCGCCTGCGAACATCTGCTGCTGGCAACCGGCGCCCGCAGCACGGCCCTGCCGACCCTGCCGTTCAGTGAACCGGGCGGGCCGGTCATCTCCTCCACCGAGGCGCTGTCGCCGGCTGACCTGCCCAAGCGACTGGTCGTCGTCGGCGCCGGTTACATCGGGCTGGAGCTGGGCTTCGTCTATCGCAAGCTCGGCGTCGCGGTCGCCGTCGTCGAAGCGCAGCCACGCGTGCTGCCGGCCTACGATGAAGAACTGACCAAGCCGGTCGCCGCCGCGCTGAAACAGCTCGGCATCGACGTGCATCTCGATTGTTCGGTGCTGGGCCTGAACGCGCAGAACAATGCCGTGCGCATCCGCAACGCACAGGGCGAGGAAACCGAACTGGCCGCCGACCGCGTGCTGGTGGCCGTCGGCCGTCAGCCGCGCACTGCCGGCTGGGGACTGGAAACACTGCTGCTCGACATGGCCGGACGGTTCGTCAAGATCGACGCCGAATGCCGCACCTCGATGCGCAATGTCTGGGCCATCGGCGATTTGACGGGAGAACCCATGCTGGCGCACCGCGCCATGGCGCAAGGCGAAATGGTCGCGGCAATCATCGCCGGCAAGCGGCGCCACTTCACGCCGGCCGCGATTCCCGCCGTCTGCTTCACCGATCCCGAGATCGTCGTCGTCGGCCAGTCGCCGCAGGAAGCCGAACTGGCCGGCCTCGACTGCATCCACGCCCTGTTCCCCTTTGCCGCCAACGGCCGCGCGCTGACGCTGGAGTCCGCCACCGGCTTCGTCCGCGTCGTCGCGCGGCGCGACAATCACCTGATCGTCGGCTGGCAAGCCGTCGGCCGCGGCGTGTCAGAACTCTGCACGGCCTTCTCCCACTCCATCGAAATGGGCGCCTGCCTCGAAGATGTCGCCGGCACCATCCACGCCCACCCGACGCTCGGCGAGGCGGTGCAGGAAGCGGCGCTGCGCGCACTGGGGCACGCAGTGCATATTTGACCGCCCCTCCCAACCGCCCCGCGCGGGGAGGCGACTATGGCTCGCTGCGCTCGGTTGTTATAGCCGTGGTCTGGCCCATATTTATTCTATGTGCGTACCCGGGCAGGCCGGATGCTGACGATCTACGCCAAGAGCGCGCAGGACTCGATACCGGGCCACCTGCTCAAGGCGATCAAGGAGGCGCTGGAAGATGGCGAAGAAGACTGACAAGGAATTGCTGGCGCGCGATGCCACGCGCGACATTGGTGCCGAACTGCTGCAAGCGGCGCGCGATCTGCAGGCCGGCCGAGGTGCTATTGAACCTCGTCGCCAATTATCCCGACACGATGAAGCGACTGGCGAAGCGCAAAGCTGGAGAGATGGTGACGGCGTGATCGGTACGCTGGCTCGACTCGCCGTCGCGCCAGCGCCGACTATTGCTTCAGGCCAGCGATACCTCGGCATGCACGCTATCGTAGGGGGCGCGAATGCCTTTGGCATCGCGTTCGAGCAGGCTGGCGCGAACCAGCGCGGCGACATCTTCATGCACGCGCTTGTAATCCCTTCCCAGGCTCTTGGCCAGCGCGGCGATGTTTTCGGTCGGGTGTTGCCGCACATGGCGTAGCAGGGCCAAGCGCTTGGGCGACAGCGTCGATACCATGGTTTCCAGATCGAGAAAGGTGAGGTGCGTTTCATCGACCGCCGTGCCCTGCTCAAGCTTGTGCCAGGCGCCGATGAAGCGCTTGCCCATGTCTTCAATCGAGCCGACATGAAGATTGATTGTTCCGCTCATGATTTACCTCGCGCACGTTGAACATCCGCCAAAAAATCGGCCATCAGGGCTTCCACCGACGAGAAACGGTAAGGCTCCTCTTTGTCGCCCAGATGCCGGTGGTCACCTTTGCCCCGCTCATTGTCATAACCGACGATGCGACGACCCGGATAACCGTAAAACAGGCTGTACTTGAAGCGATGCGAACTGCCCGTGACCGGATTGGGAACATCCCAGATGGTCATTTCGACGATGGCGCCGTCGGGAAATTCCGCACGGTCGTAGAACACACGCTTTGCCTGCATATGGCGTACTGTGCCATAACCTATGTATGGCGTCAAGCGACATACTTATGATTGACAGGGGTGGTGCGCCGTACCCCATGAGGGGCATTTCATCCCGTCAGCGCCGACTTTTCAAAATCGCGCATCTGCCGCGTTCTATGGTCGCAACCTCACCGGAGACGACCATGGAAGCTGAAACCTCAGCCAACCCTACCAACGCATTGCCGACCTGGCAGTACCTGCCGCCCATCGAATACGGCGAAACCATGCAAAGCTTCGGCGGCGCGCCCGGCCTGCAGGTGGTTTTCCATGACAACCTGCGGTCGAGCGGCGCGGTGCAGTACCGCTACCTCGCCACCGTGCATGTGGGCGACACGATGTTTCCGCTGTTCATGGTGGCGGCCGAATCGAGCCCTTTCTGGTCAGCGAAGGCAAGTGGCCGGCGACAATTAGCCTGACCGGTTGACGACAACTATCTTGGCCGGTTGGGCCGGAAGCCGGAATTGCCCTTCCGGCAGGTTCCAAAGTGAAGCAGTCCTTCATGCGTCCGGTCTGGAAAGATGGTAACTGGCGGGACATGGCCGAGTCTGGGCAGTGAGGAGGCTGTCAAATTGCTTGCCGAAAACCGGCCATCCAATCGATTCCGTAGCCTAAAAACTGGACGGAACCTCGTATGGCAGCTTGTGGCCGTTGTGTGAATTCGACGCGGTGCCCGTAAGCCGGTCGTGGCAATTTCGCTTTGGCTCAATGGCTGCTATCGGGGGCCCATCCCCAAAGGCAGCGCCCGCCATCAAGAGCCATTGGACTTTAGCTGAATCCGGGCATGCGGAAAGCTCGTCGGAAATCGATAGCCTACCTGTCGGCCTAAGCTTTCAATTTCCGGAACGGCTGGGGATGTCTCCCCAGCTAAAATTGCACAATGCTGTCTCGCCTTGAACTCCTGATCGACCTGCTGCATTCCGGACCGGATGCCGCGCTGGCCACTCACTCGACCACGCTGGAAGGATTTCCCTTCGCCAGCGCTGTTCCCTTTGTCACCGACGAGCACCATCGACCGATCTTCCTGATTTCGGGACTGGCCGAGCACAGTCGCAACCTGGCGGCCAATCCCCGCGCCAGCCTGATGATCGCCAAGGCCATGGGGGAGGGAGAGTTCGCGCGTGTCTCGTTGATGGGAGTAGCTGATCCTATCGATGCCGATCCGTTGCTGGTCACCCGCTACCTGCGCTACCACCCCCATGCCGAACGTTTCCTCCAACTCGGCGACTTCCGGTTTCATCGTTTTGAGCCAGCCAGGGTGCTGACCGTGGGGGGATTCGCCAAAGCCAGTTGGCTGGAGGGCAGTCGTCTGATCGAAGCTCCCGTGATTTCGCTCACCGATGAAGAAGATCTGCTGGCCCAGCATGAACAAGCGGCCAGCAAGGATTGCCAGTTGCGCGGCATTGATGCCTTCGGCGCCGATGCCACGCTGGACGGCAAGTCTCTGCGCATTCGATTTGGCGCCGGTCCCGTGACCAAGGAAGCCTGGTTGCCGAGTCTGCGCAGGGAACTCGCCGCACTGAGCCAGGTAAAGCCCGATGCGGTTCGCTAGGCTGTTCCAGTTTCGCAACCCGCTGTTCTGGATCTTCGTTCTGTTGAACGCCTTGTCGACCTTTATTTCGCACCTGCTGCGGACTCGGGAATTCCCCTTGCCGGTCGTACCGGCATTGGCGCGCGTTGTTGCGCTGGGGAACATGATTTACGGAATCCGGATTGCCATGCGCCCGCTGCGAGAGTCTGGCCCGGCAATCCTTTCCGCCGAGTCAAAGTGATGTCCACGGCAAACCGTGACCAACTGATCGACCTCCTTGGTCAGAGTCCTGTTGCCGTCATTACCGGGGCCGGGTTGAGCACGGGGAGTGGCATTCCCGCCTATCGGGATCGGCATGGCCAGTGGCAGCATTCACAACCCATCCAGCATCAGGACTTCCTCAAGTCATCGGCGTCGCGACAACGGTATTGGGCGCGCAGCTTCGTTGGTTGGGCCACCATGACCGCTGCCCTGCCCAATCAGGGACACATGGCTCTCGCGGCACTGGAAGCCAACGGTATTGTCTCGACCATCATCACCCAGAATGTTGATGGCCTGCATCATGAGGCGGGCAGCCAGTCCGTGATCGAGTTGCATGGTGGTATCCGACAGGTTCGTTGCCTGACATGCGGGGTACGCTTCGCACGCAGTAAGGTTCAAGAATGGCTCCATCACGCCAATCCGGACTTCGACCACGAACAGGCACGAACGGCCCGCTTGGCCCCGGATGGCGATGCCCATCTTGTCGCTACCGTGTATGCCCGCTTCAATGTACCCGCTTGTCCGGAGTGCACCGGCATGCTCAAGCCGGATGTCGTCTTCTTCGGGGACAACGTGCCGCGCGAACGGGTGAGTGCTGCCCAGCAAGCCGTGGAAACAGCGAAAGTCTTGCTGGTCGTCGGATCGTCGCTGACGGTGTATTCCGGCTACCGAATTGCCGAGCAGGCGCATCGACTTGGGAAACCGGTCATTGCAATCAACCAGGGTGTCACACGGGCTGATCCCTTGCTGGCGTTGAAGATCGAAGAGGACTGTGGAATAGTACTGACCGCGTTGGTCGCGGAGCTTGTGGATGCCTGCGCCATCAGCGGCTGAACCTGCGCCGATCTGGCATCTTTATCTGATCGAGTGCATCGACGGCAGCTACTACACGGGCGTGACAACCGATGTCGAACGCCGCTTTGCGCAGCACCTGAATGGCGATGGGGCGCGCTATACGCGAGCGCACAAGCCTCTGCGACTGCTGGCTTCCCGTGCTGTTGGAACACGCAGCGCAGCGCTGCAGGCTGAACTGGCAGTCAAGCGACTGCCCAAGGAAGCCAAATTGTCGGCCGTCTTCACTTCGGATGATGTTTGAGTTCTTGGGAGGTAGGCATGAAGTCTTGTCTTGTCATAGTTGTACTGATGGTCTCGGCAGTTTTTGCGGGAGCCCAGGATGTCAGTGTTCGGCCGGGGATCAACCAGGCCTACGAAGCTGCCGACTATCGTCGCTGGCAGGGCATGTTCGAAACCGCGGGCAGGGAGGTCTTCGAGCAGCACGAGGCGATCATCGCGGCACTCGATATTCGGCCGGGCATGGCGATCGCCGATGTCGGCGCAGGCACGGGGGCCTTCTCATTTCCATTGGCCAGGAAGGTCGGGTCGTCCGGTAAGGTCATCGCCCAGGATATTTCTCCGGCGTTCCTGCGTGGCATCGAGGCCCGTGCCCGCCTGGAAAACCTGCCGCAACTGATAACACTGCTCGGCGCCGAGAAGGAAGCCCGCCTTGCTCCGAACAGTGTCGACATGGTGTTCACCTGCGATACGTATCATCACTTCGAATACCCGCAGGCGATGCTGGCTTCCCTGCATCAGGCCCTACGGCCGGGTGGGCGTCTGATTGTCATCGACTACGAGCGAATACCGGGACGATCCAGTCCCTGGGTGCTTGGCCATGTCAGGGCCGGGCGTGAAACGGTAGTGGCGGAAATCGAGGCTGCCGGATTCAAGCAGATTCGGTCGCATCAGTTCCTGCGGGAAAACTTCTTCATCGAGTTCATGCGGCCCTGACCAGTTTCAAGATACCCCAAACATCCATCCTTCGCCTGATATGGCCAATCCCGTTTGAAATGACTTCCGTGCTGTTCGATTTTTCCGGCCCGCGGTCGGTGGCGTTGTGGAACCCGATCAACGACGGCGTGATGGGCGGGGTATCCGACAGCCAACTGCGCCATGAGCCGGCGGGTCATGGCGTATTTGCCGGTCATGTCTCCTTCGAGAACAACGGTGGGTTTGCCTTGGTGCGCTGCCCGGCATTGCTGGTGCATGGTGTGGAAGACACGACCGTGCCGGTCAGCGAGGCCCAAGCCATTCATGCCGCCCGGTCGGGCGATCATGTCCGATTAAAGGTCATTGCCGCTAGCAGCCTGTCGGACTTTATTCGTGGGATGCGTTGCCGGCAAACCGGGATGGATGCAAGGCGCGCCGCGCGGGCAATGGTTGTTCCATTGCCAAGCGGTGCAACGCCGCAGACGCCCGGTTTGCCGACAACCCTTCGGGACGGGGTCTATTTTGGCGCATCGCGGCGTTGCGCCTCCTCGCTTGGGGGCCACCAAAGCTTCGTCGGCGCGCCTTGCGCTGCATCCAAAATAGACCCCGTCGCACCCGCGAATAAAGTCCGACAGGCTGCTAGCCATGACGACTACGCAGACCTTGATCTGGAGTTGCCGGTGCTGGTGGATTTCCTGTCGACGGTCGACGGGCACCAGTGCAAAACTTGAATCACAGCCCGGCGGCCAGCACCGCAGCTTCGCGGATCGCCCGTTTTGCATCGAGTTCCGCAGCCAGCGCGGCACCGCCGATGCAGTGAAAACGCGGCGTATCCGCCGATGTCGCTGCATTGGCGGCGGGCATCAGTTCCGCCAAAGGTTCCTGACCGGCACACAGCACGATGTGATCGACCTCCAGCACGCGCTCCGCGCCGCCGACGCGAATGTGCAGGCCCGCAGCGTCGATGCGCAGGTATTCCACGCCGGCCAGCATTTCCACGCCATTGCGCTGCAAGGTGGCGCGGTGCACCCAGCCGGAAGTCTTGCCCAGGCCGGCGCCCACCTTGCCCGCCTTGCGCTGCAACAGGAATAACTGCCGATAGGGTTGCGGGAGCGTCGTAGGCGCCGGGCCGCCCCAAGCCGACGCCCCCCCCGTGGGGGGCAGCGAGCCGGGGTTGCGAGCGTGGGGGGCCAATAATGACGGCGCCAGTCCGCCCTGGGTGCCGGCATCCAGATTGACGCCCCACTCATGGCACCAATGCGCCAATGGCACGGGCAGCGGGATGGCCGGATCGTGCAGCAAAAACTCGCCGACATCGAAGCCGATGCCGCCCGCCCCGATGATGGCGACCCGCTTGCCCGGCGTGACTTTGCGCTGCAAGACATCCAGATAGGAAACCACCTTGGCATGGTCCACGCCGGGAATGGCGGGGATGCGCGGCACGATGCCGGTGGCGATGATTACCTCGTCAAAGTCCTGCGCCGACAACTGGGCGCGCGTCACCCGCTGGTTGAATACCAGTTTCACGCCGGCGGCCTTCAGGCGCACGCCGAAATAGCGCAGCGTCTGGGCAAATTCTTCCTTGCCCGGCACCTGCATCGCCAGCTTGAACTGGCCGCCGATGCTGTCGCTGCTGTCGAACAGGGTGACCGCGTGGCCGCGTTCCGCCGCCACCGCTGCCGCCGCCATGCCCGCCGGGCCGGCGCCCACCACGGCCACGCGCTTCTGCCGGGTGGCGGGGCGATAGACCAGTTCGGTCTCGAAACCGGCGCGGGGATTCACCAGGCAACTGGCGCGCTGGTTGGCAAAGGTGTGGTCCAGGCAGGCCTGGTTGCAGGCAATGCAGGTATTGATCTCGTCGGCCCGCCCCGCGGCAACCTTGTTGACCCATTCCGGGTCGGCCAGAAACGGCCGCGCCATCGACACCAGAGCCACGGCACCGCTGGCAATCAGCGCTTCGGCCTCGTCCGGCATGTTGATGCGGTTGGACGCGACCACCGGCACCTTCACGGCCTGGGAGAGGCGCGCGGCGAGGCCCGCAAAGGCCGCGCGCGGCACCGAGGTGACAATGGTGGGAATGCGCGCTTCGTGCCAGCCGATGCCGGTGTTGAAAATGTTGACGCCCGCCTGCTCCAGCGCCTGCGCCACCCGCACCACCTCATCCCAGCTGTTGCCGCCCTCGACCAGATCCAATACGGAGTGACGGAACATGATGATGAAATCGGTTCCGACCGCGGCCCTGACCTGCTTGACGATGTCGACCGGCAGGCGCATGCGGTTTTCAAGCGGACCGCCCCAGCGATCGGTGCGCTGGTTGGTGCGGGTACATAAAAATTGGCTGAGCAGATAGCCTTCGCTGCCCATGATCTCGACACCGTCATAGCCCGCCCGGCGCGCCAGCACGGCGCAACGCGCGTAGTCGCGGATGGTGGCGCGAATGCCGCGTTCGCTCAGCGCCCTGGGCTTGAAGGGGGAAATCGGCGATTTTTTGGCCGAGGCCGAGACCACAAAGGGCTGATAGCCATAGCGTCCGGCATGCAGGATCTGCATCAGGATCTTGCCGCCCTCTTCATGCACGGCCGTGGTGACTTTGCGGTGGTTCGGCACATCGAAAATGGAATTGAGCGTGCCGCCAAACGGCAGCAGCCAGCCCTGCCGGTTGGGAGAAATGCCGCCGGTCACCATCAGGCCGACCCCGCCCCGTGCCCGCTCGCGGAAATATTCGGCCAGTTTGCTGTAGTTGTAAAAGCGGTCTTCCAGGCCGGTGTGCATGGAACCCATGACGACGCGGTTCTTCAGCGTGGTGAAGCCCAGGTCCAGCGGCTTGAGCAGATGGGGGTGAAGGGTATTGGTCATGGCGCGCCGCCCGCGTTTGATTGGAGAAGTGGTGCTTCGCCTGCAGTTTCGCGCATTCTAGGGGCTTTGCACCCAATCGATCACGGGTATGATCGTTCCACGTGATAACCCACTGCATCTTGCCGGAGAAATGCATGAGCCTGGAAAAAGCAGTTCACCACGGAGGACACGGTGATCACGAAGGAAAAACCAGGCGTTACGAAATAAGGGAATGTCGCCCGCTGGGTGTGCCTGAATTTTGTCTGCTTGCGCCGTTTCTCCGTGCTCTCTGTGCCCTTTGTGGTGCGAACCGAGGTTTTCAGGATGAGTGAAACAGCGGCGCGCGTGCGCCTCAGCTTCGCGGACGACATCGCGCATGTCGCGCTGGCACGGCCGGAGCAGCATAACGGCATGGACTTTGCCATGCTGCGGGCGGTGCTCGCCGCGCAACGGCAGCTGCGCCGACAAGCGGGGGTGCGCGCGGTGATCCTGTCGGGCGATGGCCCCTCGTTTTGCGCCGGACTCGACGTCAAGTCCGTACTGCAACACCCCCTGCGCGCGAGCTGGATGTACACGCAACTGTGGTGGCCCTTCCGCAACGACTTCCAGCGCTGGAGCCTGGGCTGGCGCAAACTCGGAGTGCCGGTGATAGCCTGCATCCACGGCAACTGCTTCGGCGCCGGCTTCCAGCTCGCGCTGGGCGCCGACATCCGCTACTGCACACCCGACGCACGCCTCTCGATCCTGGAAGCCAAATGGGGGCTGGTCCCGGACATGGGCGGCGCGGTGCTGTTGCGCGAACTGGTGCCGATCGACGTCGCGAAGGAACTGACCATGACCGGGCGCATCATCAGTGGCGTCGAGGCCAAGGCACTCAATCTTGTTACCCATGTGACTGACGATCCGCTCGCCGCGGCGCAGGCGCTGGTGGCCGAGATCGCCACCCGCTCGCCCGACGCGGTAGCTGCCGGCAAATTCCTCCTCCAGCAGGCCTGGCGCAGTGGCGACTTTGGCGCGGCGCGCGCCGAACGCCTCTGGCAGCGCCGCCTGATCGGCTTTGCCAACTTTCGCATCGCGCTGGCGCGTAACCAGCAGCAGAAGGAAATCCCCTGGGCGAAGCGCCGCCTCTGAGCAGCGTGCAGGAAGCCGCGCTGCGTGCGATTGGGCACGCAGCGCATATTTAGAAAGTCGGCGCTAGCGGGACAGCGATGCAAAGTATTCCTGTGCAGCGCTACTCAAATTCTGGCGTCGACGCACCACTCCCAGTTTGCCCGATGTCGTCAGGGCTATCCTGCTCCGATGAAACAATCGCCGCGGCATGTGTGCGGTTCCGCACAGAAAGCAAGCTTCCGGGCTCCTACCATTGGCGTTATCTTGAGAGTGTCTTCCATGACTCGGCCTTGCCGCTTATTGAAAACTCTCCCGAGGCCGGCACTTCGCTGTCCGAAATACCCGAAAGGAAGGTTGCCTTCATGAATATCACGCTGAGTCTTGCACCCCTGATATCGCTAATAGCCGGGATACTGATTCTTGTCATGCCCCGCTTGCTGAACTTCATCGTCGCCATTTACCTGATCGCGATCGGGCTGATCGGGCTTTTCGGCCTCGGCAGCATGCACTTTCGCTAGAGGAGTTGTGCGTCAGCCCAGTGCCCGCTCAACGAAATGTCGCGGCACGCGACTCTTCGGCACGCGCATGTCGAACCAGTTGCGTACATCTTCATCGAGGCCAAGGCCATGCATGTAGTTGTAGAGCGCCTTGTTGAGCGCGCTGCCCAGCGTTGCGTGATCGACACCGGTCGGATCGACAAAGCCGACATCGTTCTTCGCGAATGAAATTGCGGGCAGCGGCTTGAGCGTGATGCCGTATTGCTCCGGGTGCTGGCCGACCGGGGAATGCACGGTGCAGGCAAAGCGGTGGAAAAATCCGGACTGGATGCAGCCGGCGGCGAACAGTTGCCGCACGTATTCGAGCGCGTCGACCGTGTCCTGCACGGTCTGCGTCGGAAAGCCGTACATCAGGTAGGCATGCACGAGGATGCCGGCGTCGCTGAAGGCACGCGTCACGCGCGCCACCTGTTCGACCGACACGCCCTTTTGCATCAGTTTCAGCAGGCGGTCGGAGGCCACTTCCAGCCCGCCGGAAACGGCGATGCAGCCGCTGGCCGCGAGTTGCTGGCAGAGGGCCGGGGTGAAGGATTTCTCAAAGCGGATGTTGCCCCACCAGGAGATCGCACGGTTGCGCCGCTGCAGTTCGGCCGCCAGCGCCGCGAGTGCCTTGGGCGGTGCGGCTTCGTCGACAAAATGGAAGCCGGTTTGCCCGGTCTCGGCGATGACCGCCTCGATCCGATCCACCAGCGTGGTGGCGGCGACGGCGTCGTAGCGCGAGATATAGTCGAGCGTGGTGTCGCAGAAGCTGCACTTCGTCCAGTAGCAGCCGTGCGCGACGGTGAGCTTGTTCCAGCGCCCGTCGGACCACAGCCGGTGCATGGGATTGAGCATGTCGAGGACGGACAGGTAGCGGTCGAGCGGCAGGCCGTCCCAGGTGGGGGTGCCGACAGCGGCGAGGGGGATGTCCGGCTCTTTGGCATCGATGTAGCGGACGCTGTTGCCGTCACGCACGAAGCTGCGTACCAGCTTGTCTTGCGGCCGCGCGCCTTGCATGTGTTCGAGCAGCGCCAGCAGCGGGCGCTCGCCATCGTCGAGCATGACGTAGTCAAAATAATCGAAGACGCGCGGCTCGGCGAGTTCGCGCAATTCGGTGTTGGCAAAGCCGCCGCCGAGCACGGTGACGATCTTCGGGTCATGCGCCTTGATTGTCTGGGCGATGCGAAACGCGCCATACACATTGCCGGGGAAGGGTGCCGAGACCAGCACGAGCTGCGGCGCATGGCGCGCCATGGCTGCCAGCGTCAGCTCGTGCAGAGTGCTGTCGACCAGCGTCGGCGGCGCGGCCAGTGCCGTGGCGAGCGGCGCGAAACTCGCCTGACTTTGCGCCAACGCTTCGGCATAGCGCACGAACTCGAAACGCGGGTCGACCGCTTCGCGCAGCACGTCGGCGACATCGTTGAGATACAGGGTGGCGAAGTGGCGGGCGCGGTCCTGCACGCCGAGCGCACCGAAGGCCCACGCCAGTGGATCGCCGCCTGCATCATCGATGTAGGTATCGAGGGCGGCAAAGCGCGGGCCTTCGGGCAGGAAGTTTCGCCCGGCGATGCGCCAGGCCATGCTCGGGTCGCGCCCCTGCAAAAACGCCACCACGGGCGTTATCGTCGCGGCATAGCGGTCGAACTGCTGGGTGAAAATTTTGGTCGATGGCGTGCGGCGCGACTTCGGCAAGGCGACGACACACTCGAGCACGGCTTGCAGGCCCGGCGGTGAAAACAGGCGCAGCACCAGTGCCAGCGCGAGGTCTTCCTGCACCGCCGCGACGCCGCGCGAGCGCAGAAAGCCGGTCAGGTAGGCGGTGGATGGATACGGCGTATTGAGCTGCGTCATCGGCGGGATGACGGACAGCACGCGCACGGCCACAGCTTACTGCCCGCGTGCAGGTGAGGGCTGCGTCAGCCGGGTATCCAGCCGCAGTTGGCCGTCACCAGACAATACAGGCTTGGCGCTCAGGCTCATGCCGAACCAGCCGCCCGCCAGAATACCGGCGGCGATGCACGCAGCTGCCAGCAGGCCGATCCGTTTGCCCGACCAACCTCCGCGACCGGAAGTCTGGGTCTCACCGCCATTCCGGCGCAAGCTGGAATCCGGTGGTCTTGAAAATGGGATTTGGTTCGAATCATAGGGTTCATTTAATTCGAGCCTGGCCCCTTTTTCCTCTATTTCCGCAGCCAGCGCCTGCTCGGCGGCAGTACGTTCCTGCACCGCTGCCTGCGCTTCGGCTTCGGCCTGCTGCCGTGCCTCTGCGGCGGCACGGGCTTCCCGTTCCAGCGCCAGGCGCTGCGTGGCGACGCGCGCGGCTTCCTGCTCGGCGGCAACCCGGGCGAGCGCCAGAATCTCGGCGGACTGTTCGGACTTGAGGCGTTCATGCGCGGCAAGCAGCGCAGCGCGTTCCGCGGCGATGGTTTCCTCCGCCAGTTCCTTGCCATACGCTTCCCGCTTGGCGCGGGCAGCACTGGCGGCGGCCAGTTCGGCCATGGCCTGTTCCTTGCGGCGGGCTTCGGCACAGGCCAGCTCCTCGGTTTCAAGACGGGTCCGCAGGGCGGCTTCGGCAGCCTGCTCGGCACGCGCCTGCTCGATGGCCAGTCGCCGGGTCTGCGCCTCGATGCCGACGCGCTCGCGCGCCTGTTCCTCGGCCATCATTTCGGCCTGCGCCCGCTGTTCGGCGGCGTTCAGCAACACGGTGAGCTGATCGGCCCGCAGCTCGGCTTCGCGGCGCGCCCGCTCGTCGCTGCCGGCTTGTGCCAGTGCTTCGGCCTGTGCGGTGCGGTGGTCGTCGAGCGTGGAAGATGATGCCATGATGTCCGGGTTTATGTAATGATGATATCGCTATTCTGCGAAAAACTGGCGCCACCCATAGGCTACCCGGCCCATGCCGGGCGCGGACGTTAGAATAGCGGCACGGAAACCCCGCTTGTTCATGGGAGAACACCCTGATGGCCCACCCCCTCGCCGGCCAGCCGGCCCCGCCAACCAGCCTCACCGATATTCCGGCGCTGCTGGCGGCTTACCAGAACATCCCGGACGTCACGCAAGCCACGCAGCGTGTCGCCTTCGGCACCAGCGGCCATCGCGGCAGCGCTTTCAATGGCAGCTTCAACGCGGCGCACATTCTGGCGATTGCCCAGGCCATCGCCGAATATCGCGCGACTGCCGGCATCGCCGGCCCTTTGTTCCTCGGCATGGACACCCACGCCTTGTCCGCGCCGGCGCAGCAGACCGCGCTGGAGGTGCTGGCCGCCAACGGCGTGCTTGTCCACCTTCAGGCTGACGGAGGTTTCACGCCGACGCCGGTCATTTCGCACGCCATCCTCGCACACAATGCCGACCTGGCGGCACAACGCGCCGATGGCATTGTGATCACGCCGTCGCACAACCCGCCGCAAGACGGCGGCATCAAATACAACCCGCCGCACGGCGGCCCGGCCGACACCGATGTCACCGACCGGATCGAGCAGCGCGCCAATGCACTGTTGGCGGACGGCAATCGCGGCGTAAAACACCTGCCCTATGCACAGGCACTGGCCGCGCCAACCACGCACGCCGTCGACCTGATGACGCCCTACATCGCGGCGCTGGGTGAGGTGATCGACATGGCTGCGATCCGTGCTGCCAAGCTGAAGATCGGCGTCGACCCACTCGGTGGCGCGGCGGTCGCCTACTGGCTGCCGATCGCCGCACACTACGGCCTCGACATCACGGTGGTGAATCCGAAAGTCGATCCCGCCTACGGCTTCATGACGCTCGACCACGACGGCAAGATCCGCATGGACTGCTCCAGCCCCTATGCGATGGCCAGCCTGGTGGCGCTGAAAGACCGCTTCGACATCGCCTGGGGCAACGACGCCGACGTCGACCGCCACGGCATTGTCACGCCCTCGGTCGGCCTGCTGAATCCCAACCACTATCTCGCTGTCGCCATCAATTACCTGCTGACCCATCGTCCGCACTGGCCCACAACTGCCGCAGTCGGCAAGACGCTGGTGTCGTCCGGCCTGATCGACCGCGTGGTGAATGGCCTGGGGCGCAAGTTCCTCGAAGTGCCGGTCGGCTTCAAGTGGTTCTCGGGCGGCCTGCTGACAGGCGACTTCTGTTTCGGCGGCGAGGAAAGTGCCGGGGCGAGCTTCCTGCGCCGCGACGGCACGGCGTGGACCACCGACAAGGACGGCATCATCCTCGGCCTGCTGGCCGCCGAGATCACCGCCGTCACCGGCAAGGATCCGGGCAAGCATTATCAGGAAATTGCCGCGCAATACGGCACGCCCTATTACATTCGCATCGACGCGCCCGCCACTCCAGCCCAGAAAGCCGCCTTCAAGCAGCTCACCGGCGAGCGGGTCGGCGCCGCGACACTGGCCGGCGAACCCATCCTTGCCCGCCAGACCCGCGCCCCCGGCAACGACGCACCGATCGGCGGACTGAAAGTCACGACAGCAAACGGCTGGTTCGCCGCCCGCCCCTCGGGCACCGAAGACATCTACAAGCTCTACGCCGAAAGCTTCAAGAGCGCGGAACATCTGCAGCAAATCGTCGCCGAAGCGCAGCAGATCGTGACTGCGGCGCTGGCCGGATAAGCTGAGCGCACCCATTCCGGCCGTAGCGGTTGGCGGCAGCCTGCGAGGCAATGCACCGCAGCTTTTATTTTGATATCCGCCCGCACGAAATAGGTTGCATATGAGATTGGTTCTCGCTTATACTGAGAATCATTCGCAACAACTAGCCTATAAACCTCGGCATGAAAACCATGGCCAAGCGCACGGCAGCACAATCACAGCCCGGCAGCCCCACTACAACCTTATCCGCAGCAGGGTCAGGTTCCCGTGTCATGAACAGCGGTGTGCTGTTTGCCGGGTGCGGCGGCGAGGTCATCATTGCCCATGGCCCCGAGCTCTACCGCCTGCGCCTGACCCGCCAAAATCGCCTGATCCTGACGAAATAGAAACCGAGGAGCCACCATGTACGTCTGCGTCTGCCATGCCGTCACCGACCGCGATATCGAAGGCGCAGTTGCCGATGGTTGTTGTTCCCTGCGACAATTACGCGAGCAGCTTGGTGTTGGCCAAACCTGCGGCCGCTGCGCCAGATGCGCGCGCACGACGATCAAGGATTCCCTTCAGATGCGCGTCCCCCAACCCGGCATAACCCTGCGACTCGCAGCGGCCTGATCAGGAGAACCCAATGAAAGGCGACAAGAAAGTCATCCAGCTCCTCAACAAGTGCCTCGTCAACGAGCTGACCGCAATCAACCAGTACTTCCTGCATGCGCGCATGTACAAGAACTGGGGTTTCGATGCCCTCGGCAAGCACGAGTACGAGGAATCGATCGAGGAAATGCACCATGCCGACAAGCTGATCGAGCGCGTGCTGTTCCTCGAGGGCCTGCCCAACCTGCAGGCGCTCAACAAGCTGCTGATCGGCGAGACGGTGCCGGAATGCCTGGCCGGCGACCTCAAGCTCGAACATGGCGCCCATGCCGACACCAAGGTGGCGCTAACCTGCTGCGAGGAGGTCAAGGACTACGTGTCGCGCGCCATCCTGCAAGAAATCCTCGACGACACCGAAGAACATATCGATTACCTCGAAACCCAGATCGAACTGATCGAAAAGGTCGGGGTGCAAAACTACCTGCAGACGCAAATGGGGCCGTCCGGCTCCTGACCGTTTCATCATGGCGGCGCAAGCGCCGCCACCTAGCCAGCCAGCCGTAGCAGCACGGCAAGCCAGCCAAAGATTCGCATTCGCAACTTTGGAGCTCAGCCGTGCAACTTTCCCTTTCGCCGCTCGCCAGCGCCTTCCTGCTCGTCGGCCACCCCAACGTCGGCAAGTCGGTGCTGTTCCATCGTCTCACCGGCACCTACGTCAATGTCTCGAACTACCCGGGCACGACGGTCGAGGTGGCGCGCGCCAGCACGCGCTTCGACCGCGCGGCGACCCTGCTCGACACACCGGGCGTGCTGGCCCTGCCCTCGCGCAGCGACGACGAGCGCGCGACGATGCGCGCCCTGCTGGCCGAGCAGACCCACTGCCTGCTGCAGGTCGGTGACGCCAAGAACCTGCGCCGCACGCTGACGCTGACGGCCCTGCTCGCCGAACTGGAGGTGCCGATGGTGCTGGCCCTCAACATGCACGACGAAGCCGCGGCGCGCGGCGTCACCATCGACATCGCCGCCCTCGCCAAGGCGCTGGGCATCCCGGTGATTGCCACCGTGGCGACGAGTGGCGAAGGCGTGAACGACCTGACCGCCCACCTGCAGAAGGCGACCAGACCCCAGCGCCTGCTGCGCTACGACCGGCAGACCGAGGCGGCCATCGCCCGCATCGCCACGACCATCGCCGCGGTCGCGCCCCACCCGGTACTGGCGGCGCGCGGTCTGGCGATCCTGTTCCTCGGCGGCGACAGCGAAGTCGAGAACTGGCTGAAGGACAAGGCCGGGACCTACTTTACGGAACTCGAGGCCCAGCGCGCACTCGCCGCCCACGGCCATGCCGGCAAGCTGCCCGGCCGTCTGGCGCACGAACGAACCGAGGCGGCTGAAACCCTGTCGGCCAGCGTCGTGCGGCGCGCCATCGGCAGCAGCCCGCTCATCGCCCAGCGCATCGGCCAGGCAGTCGTGCACCCGCTCTGGGGCCTGCCGATCCTCCTCGGCGTGCTCTACGCGCTTTACGAGTTCGTCGGCGTCTTCGGCGCCGGCACGCTGGTCGGCCTGCTCGAGGAGGATCTCTTCGAGGGCGTGCTGAACCCGGCCTTCACCCAGCTGATCGAGGCCGCGGTCGGGCAGTCCTGGCTGTCCGAACTGCTGGTCGGCGAATACGGCCTCTGGACCATGGGCATGACCTACGCGCTGGCGCTGATCCTGCCGATCGTCACCACCTTCTTCATCGCCTTCGGCATCCTCGAGGACTCGGGCTACCTGCCGCGCCTGTCGGTGATCGCCAACCGCATGTTTTCCGCCATCGGCCTCAACGGCCGCGCCGTGCTGCCGATGGTGCTGGGCCTTGGCTGCGTGACGATGGCAACCCTCACCACCCGCATCCTGCACAGCCCGCGCGAACGCCTGATCACCACCTTCCTGCTGGCGCTGGCGATCCCCTGTTCGGCCCAGCTCGGCGTCGTGCTCGGCATGCTCGGCAGCTTCTCCTTCGCCGCCGTGCTGACCTGGTCGCTGGCGATGGTCGGCATCCTGATGTTCACCGGCTTCCTTGCCGCCAAGCTGATCCGCGGCCGGCGCATCCCGCTCGTCACCGAACTGCCGCCGATGCGCCTGCCGATCTTCGGCAATGTCCTCAAGAAGACCATCGGCCGCCTCAAGTGGTACCTGCTCGAAGTCATCCCGCTGTTCCTCGTCGGCACCCTCGCCATGTTCGCGCTCGCCAAGCTCGGCGTCCTGCCCGCGATCATCGCCGCCGGCGAGCCGCTGGTGTCAGGCTGGCTCGGCCTGCCGCCCGAGGCGAGCGCCGCGTTCGTGATGGGTTTTCTGCGCCGCGACTTCGGCGCCACCGGCCTGTTCGCCATGGCCGACAACCTCGATCCGATCCAGGCCATCGTCGGCATGGTCACCATCACGCTGTTCATTCCCTGTTTCGCCAGCCTGCTGATGATGATCAAGGAGCATGGCATGAAGACCGCGCTGACCATGGTCGCGCTGATCGTGCCCTTCGCCTTCCTCGTCGGCGGCCTCATCAACCAGCTCCTGCGCGCCTTCTGGTGATCCCATGACCGTCCATTCCGAAACCCGCCTGCCCCTTGCCTTCATCGCCCCCGGCACGGAAGTCCGCCTCGCCGAATTCGGCGAGGAGATCGACCCGCTGCAGCGTGAGCAGCTCACCGCCTACGGCCTCGCCGCCAACCGGCCGCTCAAGGTGCTGCAGCAGAAGCCGATGACCGTGATCCTCGCCGAGGAAGTCGAACTCGCCCTGGAGCATGGCGTCGCCCGCTTCGTCTGGGTGATGCGATGAATCGCGCCGCATCCGCAACGGACAGGTCGAGATTCCGGAAAACGATGAGCACCAGGCAAGCGATTCGGCCGGCTCACGCGTTCCGCTCGCCGCCTGAAGCCCAGCCACCAGCGGAAGCAGTGGACGAGCCATGAACATGACGCCGACCCTCCCCTACGCTCCGCCGCGGCTCTCGGTCGGCGGCATCGGCCTGGTGCTGGCTCTGCATGCCGCCGCGCTCTGGGCACTGCTGCGCATGGAAATGCTCGTGCTGCCGGCGCCGCTGGCGGTGCTGCAGGTAAGCCTGCTGACGCCGCCGACAGCCGTCGCGCCGCAGCCCAATGTCGCGCCGCCCAGGCCGCGTCCGCTCGAAAAACGCCCGCCGGCCTCCATCCTGCCGCCGCACGAGGCCCCGCTGCTCGCCGCGCCGGCGGACGCGTCTTCCCCCGTCGCGACGCCGTCGGCCGAAAAAGCCGCCGTCCCGCCAGCGCCGACTTTTGCACCCGACACCCTGGCCGCCCTGCCGACGCCGACCCAGCCGCGCTTCGACGCCGCTTACCTCGACAACCCCAAGCCCGCCTATCCAGCCCTGTCGCGGCGCATCGGCGAGGAGGGGCGCGTCGTGCTGCGCGTGCAGGTTGCCGCCAGTGGCCTGCCGACCGACGTGGCCTTGCATACCCCCAGTGGTTTCGAACGCCTCGACCGCGCGGCGCTTGATACCGTGCGGCGCTGGAAATTCGTGCCGGCACGGCGCGGCGACGAGGCCGTCGCCGCCAGTGTGCTGGTCCCCATCGTTTTTTCGTTGAAGGATTGATCATGGAAAACTCCCTGGGCTTCGCCCACTTTCTCGCCCATGCCGATGGCGTGGCGCGTTTCATCCTGGTGGTGCTGGCGGTCATGTCGATCGGCACCTGGTATCTGATCGTCACCAAGGGCGTGCGGTTGTGGCAGGCGCAGAAGAAGAGCGCGGTCTTCCTGCGCGCCTTCTGGCAGGCTGCCAGCCTCGATGCCGTGGCGCGGCGCCTGCGCGAAGAGGGCGTCACGGACGCCTTCGCGCACCTGGTGCATCACGGTTTCACGGCGATCGAGCAACATCGCGGCGGCAAGGATGAAAGTGAAATGGAGCGCGGCCTGATCGATGCGGGCACGCCCGACGAATTCCTCACCCGCGCGCTGAAACGCGCCATCGCGCAGGACAAGGCGCGCATGGAATACGGCCAGACCTTTCTCGCCACCGTCGCTTCCAGCGCTCCGTTCGTCGGCCTGTTCGGCACGGTCTGGGGGATCTACCACGCGCTGGTCGCCATCGGCATGAGCGGCCAGGGCACGCTCGACAAGGTGGCCGGTCCGGTCGGCGAGGCGCTGATCATGACGGCGCTGGGCCTGGCCGTGGCGATCCCCGCCGCCATCGCCTACAACGCCTTTGCCCGCGCCAATCGCAACACCCTGGCCGAGCTGAATTCCTTTGCCCACGACCTGTTCACCTTCCTCGCGACCGGCTTCAAAACCGCGCCGCAAGTGACCGACGTCGCCGCCACCTCCGAGCGCATCATCGCCCGCGTGGCGGCGCGCGCGGCAGCCTGAGCGGAAGGAAAACATCATGGCTTTCGCATCCTTTGCCGAAGACGACGACAGCGGCGATCTCGCCGAGATCAACATGATCCCGCTGATCGACGTCATGCTCGTCCTGCTGGTGATCTTCATCGTCACCGCGCCGCTGCTTACCCACGCCGTCAAGGTCGAGCTGCCCAAGGCCAGCTCGACGCCGAACCTAACCCAGCCCGAGAACGTCCAGATCGCCATCGACGCCGAAAGTCGGCTCTGGTGGAACGGCGAGGCGGTAGCCCCCGACGTGTTCACCGAACGCATGCGCGCCGCCGCCGCGTTGCAACCGCAGCCGGAACTGCACCTGCGCGCCGAGGCCACCACGCCCTACGAGAAAGTCGCGCGCGTGATGTCCGAAGCCGCGCGCCACGGCCTCACCCGCATCGGCTTCGTCACCGAGCCCCAACACTGACCCAACCCACAACAGCCAGCCAGCGCGTTTGCGCCAGCCAGCCAGATATTTCTTCAAAGGACTGACTGTCATGCACAAACCCACCCGCTCCCTGCTCTCTTTGGCGCTGCTGGCCGCCCTGCCGGTCTGGGCCGACCAGATGCTGCCGCAAATCAACGTCGAAGCCGAGAAGGACGATTTCGACGCACGCCGCAAGTCGACCACCACCAAGCTGGTCTATGGCCGCGAGGAACTCGACCGCATGAACGAGCTGACGGTGGGCGACTACCTGCGCCGCCTGCCCAGCGTCACTTTCAGCGGACCGCCCGGCACGCCCAAGGACGTGCGCGTGCGCGGCATGGACAAGGGCTACACCGAAATCCTCATCGATGGCGAGCCGGTGGCGACCGGCACCAAGGAACGCCAGATCCAGGTGGACCGCATTCCGCTCGACATGGTGGAGCGCGTCGAACTGATCCGCGCGCCGTCGGCCGGCATGCCCAACGAGGGCCTGATGGGCACCATCAACATCGTGCTGCGCGACGCGCCCGACACACGCATCGCCAGCGCGCGCCTCGTCACGGGCCGCATATTCGGCGAGAAGACCGACAAGGACAGCTGGAACCTTTCCGGCCAGTATGGCAACGCCACGGGCGACGTGCGCTGGCTGCTCAACGCCGCCGTCGGCCAGCGCGGCGAGCTGAAGACCAAGCGCAAGAGCGAGCAGGGCTTCGTCGCCGCCACCGGTGTGCGCAACAGCTGGAAGGACGAGTTCGAGGACGAGCGCGTGACGACCGACACGTTCGACTTCGCGCCGCGCGTGAACATCAAGCTGGGCGGCGGCGACGAACTGGTGCTCACGCCCTGGCTGACACGCTCGGACGAAGCGAAGACCAAGACTGTCGACAAGTTCAAGTACAACACGCCGCTGACCGGCACCGACCATGTCGGCGACGGCCGCCGTTCCGAAACGGAAGACAAGCTGCGCGAAACCGGCCGCTTGCGCGGCGAATGGAAACACAGGCTCGACGGTGGCCTGTTGTCCGTCTATGCCGCAGCCCAGCAGGGCGGCGAACTGAAGGACAAGACGGCGCTCGAATACAACGCCGCCGGTGCACTGTCCAAGGTGACGCTGGAAAAGGACGACAAGGACGAGAAGGAGTGGTATCTCGGCGTCAAGGCGGAACGCGGGTTAGGCGCGCACAAGCTCGCGGGTGGCCTGGAATTCAAGGACAGGTCACGACTTGACCAGAAGACCAAACAGGATGGCGCCAGCTGGGCGACGCTGGCACCCAGGACCACCGGACGCGGCGACAACTTCGAGATCGCGGAACAACGCTGGACGGCCTTCCTGCAGGACGAGATCCGGTTGGGCGGCCAGCACTTCCTGACGCCGGGCCTGCGCTTCATCCGCAACGAGCAGACCGCCGTCGATGGCGCGGGGCAAAAGAGCGGCGGCACCACGCGTGCGACCAGCCCATCGCTGCACTACCTCTGGCGGCTGGGTGCTCACAACCTGCGCGCCAGCCTCACGCACACCTTCAAGCCGCCCAAGTTCGACGACCTGTCCTCGGTCGAGGAAACGCCGGGCGGCGCCAACAGCCTGACCAACCCGGTCAAGGCCGGCAATCCGGCCCTCAAGCCGGAGCAGGCGCGCGGCCTCGAAGCCGGCTGGGATTATTTTCTGCCGAAGAACGGCGGCGTGCTCGGCGCCAACCTGTTCCGGCGCGACATCGCGGACCTCGTCGAAAAGCGCACAGCGTTCGAGGGCGCGCGCTTCGTCGAGCGGCCACAGAACGTCGGCGACGCGAAGGTCTGGGGCTGGGAACTCGACGCGCGCCCGCGCCTGGACATCATCGGCCTGCCCGAGCTGATGCTGCGCTTCAACTACACGCGCCTGTACTCGGCGATCGAAAACGCGACCAGCGGCCAAACCACGCGCATCAAGGACCAGCCGCCCTATGTCTACAACGTCGGCTTCGACTGGCAGCTGCCGCGCTGGGAGGCCGCCTGGGGCATCAACTACAACTACACGCCGCGCTTCCTCAAGAACCCGACCGAGCCCCTCAAGCCCGACGACGAGGCCGAACAGAAACTGCTCGACCTTTACGTGTTGAAGCGCCTGTCGAACGACCTGGCGATCCGTTTCACTGCCGCCAACCTGCTCGACATGAGGAAGGACAAGGACAAGTTCGAATATGACACGCTCGGTCGCAAGACCAAGTTCACCAACGAAGTCGAGCGCGGCGGCCGTGCCTTCTTCGTCGCGCTGGAGGGCAAGTGGTAAGGCGGATGCGCCGCTTTGCGCTGCTGGTTGCCGTGCTGCCAGCGCCGACTTTCGCGCAGGAGGCCACTCTGCTGCCGGAGATGACGGTGAGCGCCACGGCCGATCCGCTCGAGCTGCGGCGCAACGCCGCCGCGACGAAGATCGTCTTCGGCCGCGAGGACATCGAGGCGCTGGACGCCGCCAGCGTCGGCGAGTTGTTGCGCAAGCTGCCCGGCACCGGCCTGATCCCCGACATGGAGGGCAAGCGCGGTCGCGGCAAGGGGGCAGACAAGCTGATGCCGCTGATCCTGATCGACGGCGAACCGCTGCCCGGCGGCGAGCGCAACCCGGCGACCGCGCTGCGCCTGGCGCCGGAAATGATCGAGCGCGTCGAGGTGATCCGCAACGGCGGCGCCGAATACCCATCCGCCGGGCCGGGCGGCATCGTCAATCTGGTGCTGCGCGACGTGCCGCCCAAACCGACCTTGAACCTGCGCGCCGGCCTCGGCACGCAGGCGAACGAGGCCGTGGCGCGCTTCGACGGGCAATACGGCGAACGCGGCGCGGGTTTCGGCTGGCTGCTGTCAGGTTCGGCGCACAGCCGGCCGCTCGACGGCCGGCGCGCAACGGAGATCCAGCGCTTCGCCGCCGGCGCGCGTACCGCCTGGTCGTTCGAGCAGGCGCGGGAGTCCGGTCGCGAAAACGGCGCGATGTTCGCGCCGCGTTTCAACTGGAGCCTGCCGGGCGGCGCGCAGTTCATCCTCAGCCCCTTCCTCGCCGCGAACGAGGAAGCGCGCGACGCGACGACACGCAAGCTGGCCTATGCCGATCCGGTCGCCGGTACCGGCCTGGCCGTCACGGGTACGGATGTCGACCGCGAGCAGGGCGACCGTGGCAGCGCCCGGCTGATCGCCGAGTGGCGCGCCATGGGTCGCGTGGCGCAGCCCTGGAGCGAACTTTCGCTGCGCCTGCTGCTGCAGGGCGAGGAGGAAAACAAGCGCAAGGACAGCCGCAACCTCGATGCCGCCGGCACACAGACCGGCAGCCGCTTGGAGCGCGAAACCCGCCGGGAAAACGAATTCGGCCTCGCCTTCAAGGGCAAGCGCCTGCTGGCCGAGAGCCATCTGTTCGGCCTCGGCGCCGAGCTGCGCCTGAAGACTGGCGACGACCGGCGCGCCGTCAACATCAATGGCGTCGCCCAGCCGGCCGGCGCAGACTCTGCCACGCGCCAGCACGACCGGCGCGCCGTGCTGTGGGCGCAGGACGAATGGCAGCTCGACGAAGCGCATCTGATTACATCCGGCCTGCGTTTGCAGGCCCAGACGAGCCGCGTCACCGACGGCCTGGGTGCGACGCTGGAGCGGACGACACAATCCGCCGACCCCTCGCTGCATTATCTGTGGCAGCCCGACCCGGCCTGGAACCTGCGCGCCAGCCTGGCGCGCCAGGAGAAGGCGCCGGGGTTGAAGGAGCTTGCCGGCGTGGTGCGCAGCGCGAGCGGCATCAACAGTTCGGGCAACCCGGACAAGGGCGGCAATCCGCAACTGCGGCCGGAAACCAGCGTCAATCTCGATGCCGGCGTCGAATACTTTCTGCCCGACCGCGCCGGCAACCTGGGCTTCAGCCTGTTCCGCCGCACGGCGGACAACCATGTCCAGAAGCTGGTCCAGCTTGAGGGTGCGCGCTGGGTCGAGCGCCCGTACAACGTCGGTGCCGCCGTGCTCACCGGCGCTACCCTCGACTTCAAGGCACGCCTCGACGCGCTCGACCTGCCGCAACTGACCCTGCGCGGCAACCTTGCCCGCGTGAGCACGCGCATCGTCGAGCCGGTCGCCAACCTCGGCGCCGGCGAGGGGCCGCGCACCAGCCTCAACCTCGGTTTCGACTACGACATCGGCGCGCGGCGGCTGACGCTGGGCGGCAACTTCAACGCCACCTCGGCCATCGACCGCGAAAGCTCGGTCTCGGTGCGGCGGACGCAAGGCGCGCGCAGGCAGTTCGACCTCTACGCCCGCCAGAAGCTCGACAAGCACCTCGCGCTGCGCCTTTCCGTCAGCAACGTCCTGCGTCCTGACCGGCTGGGCGCCGTCGAGGAATACGACGGCGCCGGCATGCTGGCGCGCCGCGAGCACGACCGCGAAACCAGTTCCACCCTCGCCATGCTGAGCCTCGAAGGCAGATGGTGACCCCTCAAGGAGAATGACCATGCAATTCAACCTCAAGGCCCGCGACTGGCACAACTGGATTTCCGTGATCCTGCTGATCCCGATGCTGATCGTCGGTTTGTCCACCTTGTTTCTCGCCCACAAAAAGGAGCTCGGGCTGGACAAGCTCGATCTGACGCCTTATGTCGGCTGGCTGCCCGGCTACGGCGCTGCCCCGGCCCCCGGCGGCCATACCGAAGCGCGCAGCAGCCTGGCGCTGGCCGACGGCGCGCACCTGATCGGCACCCAGGGCGGCCTGTTCCGGGTCGCCAAGGTTGACGATCAGTTGCGCGCCGAGGCGATCCGCGAACTTGGCGGCACGGCCGTGCGCGACATCGCCGCAGCCCCCTTCGGCATCGTCGTGGCCGCGAAGAACGGCGTCTGGCTCGAAACGCGGCAGGGCTGGCGCAAGGCGCTCGACAGTGACGCCTGGAACGCCAACGCGATGCCGGACGGCTCGGTCGTCGTCGCGGTCAAGGATGGCGGCCTGCTCGCCAGCCGCGATGGCGAAGCCTGGGAAGCCCTGCCGGGCATCCGGCCGGCGCTGGCGGCGCTCTCGTCCGGAGAACTGGTGCGCGAGCGCGTCACCCTCGGCAAGCTGATGATCGACCTGCATACCGGCAAGGCCTTCTTCGGCAAGTCGCTGGAATGGATCTGGATCTACCTGCTCGGCGCGGTCTGGGTCTTCCTCGGCTTCACCGGCCTGTGGCTGTGGTGGAAGAGCCAGACCAAGCGGCGCGACGCGGCGCGCGGAAAACTCGCGGCGGGAGCGGCGCGTGGCTAAGACCTTCGGCATTGCCTTGGCAATCATCGCCCTGCTGGCGCTCGTCGCCGCCGTCGCCATGCTCTGCCACGGCTTCGTGGCGCGCGTGCAGATGAAGCGTTACAAGCACCGCGGCGGAGCGAAACCGTGACGGGCACTGCCGCAGGCTGCACTGAAAATCAATCGCAACCAATCGCCCGCCAGCGCAGCTTGCGCCACTCAGCCCGCATCGACGACCGTCACAGGAAGCCTTGCATGAACCATCGATCCAGCTCCCCCTGGCAGCCTGTCGGACTTAACCCAGGAGAATGCCCGCACGATCTGGGCGCGCTCCGCCATGATCGGGAGTACGAACCGGCTTTATGTAAGGGTGGCGGCATGAACACGGCTTATCCACCGCGCCGGCGGCCGGCGGTAGGCTTGGTTTCCTCTTGTGCCATCACGCACGCCTTCGGACAAGCCACGCAGGCTCATGACATGGCTGATCGTGGCGTTAGTTGTATTATTTCAACAAAGTGTTTGGCCATTGCCGCGAAACTCTACATCGGGCCTCCGGCGATAATGGCGAGGTTATCTCATGACCAATATCGACTCCCTTACTCGCCGCCGCCTTCTGCAACTTGCCGTCGCCAGCGCAGCCACCGTGTGGCTCCCGCGGAGCGCGTGGAGTCAGCCAAAGTTCAGCAGTAATCCTTTCACGCTGGGGGTGGCCAGCGGCTCCCCGACCCATGATTCCGTGGTGCTTTGGACGCGACTGATGGCCGAGGGCCTATTTTCCGGTTTGGGTCGCGACGCGATCACCGTCCGCTGGGAAGTTGCGCACGACGACCAGTTCGTCCGCATCGTGCGCACGGGGCAGAGCCAGGCGCTTGCCGAACTCGCTCACTCTGTCCACGTCGAAGTTTCGGGCCTCGAAGCCGACCGCTGGTATTTTTACCGGTTCATGACCGGCGAGGCCGTCAGCATGACGGGGCGCACCCGCACCTTCCCGGCAGCAGACGCTAACGTGGCCAGTTTGCGCCTGGGCTACGCCTCCTGCCAGCGCTGGGAGCACGGCTACTTCAGCGCCTACCGCCACATGCGCGAGGAAAGCCTCGATGCGGTGATGTTTCTCGGCGACTACATTTATGAGTATCCCGGCGGCAAGACTTCGCTGCGCATCCCCTCGGGCGGCTGGGTGCAGACGCTGGACGACTATCGCCAGCGCTATGCGCTGTACAAGGGCGAAGCTGACTTGCAGGCCATGCATTCCGCCTGTCCCTGGCTGATGACCTGGGACGATCACGAGGTGCAGAACGGCTACGCCGGCGAAAAGGAGGGCGAAGGCGGCCCGCCCGTCGCCAATTTCGCGGCAAGACGCGTGGCGGCTTATCAGGCCTACTACGAGCACATGCCCCTGCGCCCCGCCGCACTGACCCAAGGCCTGGCAGGATTGACGAATACCGCGCCTGTGACGGAAATGCGGCTCTATCACCGCGTCGAATTTGGCCGCCTGGCCTCGCTCTATCTGCTGGATGCCCGGCAATACAAGGATCCGCAGCCCTGCACCCCGGGCGGCAAGTCGGGATCGGGCTACTTGAATCCTGCCAATTGCCCAGAATGGAACGACACGCGGCGATCAATGCTTGGCGCTGAACAGGAGCGTTGGCTCCACGGCGAGTTTGCCCGGGCCGGCAAGGGCTGGAACGTAGTGGGGCAGCAAACGCTGTTTGGCCCGCGCGACTTCCGCACCGGCCCTGGCCAGACATTGTGGAACGATGGCTGGGATGGCTATTCGGCCGCACGCAAGCGCCTGACCGCTTCCTTGCTGGACAATGCGGTGGCGAATCCGGTCTTTCTCGGCGGCGACGTCCATGAAAACTGGGTGGGCCATGTCAAGGCCGACTATGCAAATACTGCCAGTCGAAACGTCGGTGTGGAGTTTTGCGGCACGGCCATCGTGTCGCGTCCCGGCAGCAATGCCAAAGCGGCCGAACGTCTGGCGGAGAATCCGCATTTCATTTTTGCCGAAGCAGAGCGCAAGGGCTATGGGGTTGCCGAATTCACGCCGAAGCAACTCACGGTTGTCTTGCGCGTAGTGGATGACATTACGCGCAGTGACACGAAGATCGAAACTCTGGCACGGTTTGCTGTCCCGGCAGGGCAATCCGTCATTGAGAAAGTCTGATGCAATTGCGGCGAGCCGGGCTCCTGTTGAATGCGGCGAGTGTGAGGAAAATAAAGTCGGCGCTGGCAGGACGAAGTGCCCCGTAGCGGGTATGAAATGCCCCGCAGCGGGTACGGCGGTTAACAGCCCAGACTGTGTGAAAACCTTGAC
>DDXB01000030.1 GCA_002347405.1 Rhodocyclaceae bacterium UBA2271
TCGGCAATTTCGTCGAGGTCAAGAATTCGACCATCGCGGCGCACTCCAAGGCCAACCATCTCGCCTACATCGGTGACGCCACGGTGGGCAGCCGCGTCAATGTCGGCGCCGGCACGATTACCTGCAACTACGACGGCGCCAACAAGTATCGGACGGTGATCGAAGACGATGTCTTCATCGGATCGGATACCCAGCTTGTTGCGCCGGTAACGGTCGGACGCGGTGCCACGCTGGGCGCCGGCACCACGCTGACGAAAGATGCGCCGCCCGATGCGTTGACCATCTCGCGACCGAAACAGGTCTCGCTGACGGGCTGGAAGCGTCCGGTCAAGAAAAAGCCAGCAGAGCAACTTCAGTCACAACGCAGTCCCGACGCCGGGCCGCCCCAAGTCGGGACGGCACGCGCCGGAGGCGCAACCCGCTCCCAAGGCAACGCGGAGCCGCCCGTGACATTCGATCGCAGTGAGCTACCGTCACCCCCCTTCCCCGGGAAGGGGGGGCGGGGGGAAAGGGGAACATAAATGTGTGGCATCGTCGCGGCAGCAGCTTCCGGCAATATTGTCCCCATGCTTATCGAAGGGCTGAAAAAGCTCGAGTATCGGGGCTACGATTCAGCCGGTCTCGCCCTGCTCAATCCGGCGCTGACGCGCCTGCGCAGTGTCGGCCGGGTTGCCGAACTGGCGACCCAGGCAGCGGGGTTGGTCGCGCAATGCGGCGTCGCCCACACGCGCTGGGCCACGCACGGTGTGCCGAGCGAGCGCAACGCGCACCCGCATGTGTCGACCGGACTGGCGGTGGTGCATAACGGCATCATCGAGAACTATGCCGAAATCAAGCAGGAACTGAGTGCCGCCGGTTACGTCTTCAGTTCCGACACCGACACGGAGGTCATCGCGCATCTGCTGTGCGAAACGCTGCAGTCGGTGCCGGATTTGTTCGAGGCGGTGCGTCAAGCTTCAGCCCGGCTGGTCGGCGCCTACGCCATCGCCGTGTTGCAGGAGGGCGACGAGCGTGTCGTCGTCACGCGCTACGGCGCGCCGTTGTTGCTCGGGCTTGGCACCGACGGCAACTACGCGGCGTCGGACGCTTCGGCGCTCCTGCAGGTGACGCGGCGCATGATCTATCTCGAGGAAGGCGACGTCGCAGAACTCCGTCGCGACGGCATCCGCATAGTCGGCGCTGACGGGACGGCGGTCGAGCGGCCGGTGCATGAGAGCTCGCTCTCGGCCGATGCCGTGGAGCTTGGCGAATATCGCCACTACATGCAGAAGGAAATCTTCGAGCAGCCGCAGGCGCTCGCCGCCACGCTGGAGATGATCGGCGGCGCGCATGAGCTCTCGCCCAACTTGTTTGGCGTCAGCGCGCCGGAACTGCTGGCCGACGTGAAGTCGGTGCTGATCATCGCCTGTGGCACCAGCTATCACGCCGGCCTGGTGGCGCGTTACTGGATCGAGCAAATCGCCGGTCTGCCGTGCAGCGTGGAAGTGGCGAGCGAGTATCGCTATCGCGTCTCGGTGCCGCATCCACAGCAACTGGTGGTGGCGATTTCACAATCCGGCGAAACCGCCGACACACTGGCGTCGATCCGCCACGCCAAGTCGCTCGGCATGGGACGCACGCTGGCAATCTGCAATGTGCCCGAATCGGCCATCGTGCGCGAATGCGCGCTGCGCTTCCTGACGCGCGCCGGCCCGGAAATCGGCGTGGCTTCCACCAAGGCGTTCACCACGCAGCTGGCCACGCTGTTCCTGCTGGCGGCGACGCTGGCGAAACAGGCCGGCCGCCTGACGGTCGAGCGGGAAGCCGAGTATCTGACGGCGCTGCGCCATCTGCCGGTCGCGGTGCAAAAGGTGCTGACGCTGGAGCCGGAAATTGCCGCCTGGGCGGGACTGTTTGCCGACAAGCGGCATGCCCTGTTTCTCGGCCGCGGCCCGCATTACCCGATCGCCCTCGAAGGTGCGCTCAAGCTCAAGGAGATTTCCTACATCCATGCCGAGGCCTATCCGGCCGGCGAACTCAAGCACGGGCCGCTGGCGCTGGTTGACAAGGACATGCCGGTGATCAGCGTGGCGCCCAATGACAGCTTGCTGGAAAAGCTGAAATCCAATCTGAAAGAGGTGGCGGCGCGCGGTGGCGAGCTGTATGTGTTTGCCGACGCCGACTCCGCCGTGGAAGCGGAACCCGGGCTGCACGTGCTGCGCCTGCCCGAGCATTACGGCGCCCTTTCGCCCGTGCTGCACGTCGTGCCGCTGCAACTGCTGGCGTATCATGCCGCTTTAGTTAAAGGCACCGATGTTGATAAGCCGCGCAATCTGGCGAAGTCGGTTACTGTCGAATAAGCAACAGGAAATTCACCACGGAGGGCACGGAGGGCACGGAGGGCACGGAGGGCACGAAGACGAAGCTAGGCATTCCTGCAGCGCCTTTCCTCCGTGTTCTCCGTGCCCGCCGTGGTTTGAAGCGAGGTTTTCAGGATTTATAAAAGGGAGAAGACATGCCGAAATTCCATACCGCCGCAATTCGTGCCGTTGCCCTGGTTGGGCATGGCGGCGCCGGCAAGACCACCTTGGCGGAGGCGCTGTTGCAGCGTGCCGGCGTCATCGCCGCGCCGGGCAGCGTCGAAAAGGGCAACACCGTCTGCGATTTCGATGCGCAGGAAAAGGCCGCCGGGCATTCGTTGCAATCGGCGCTGGTGAATTTCGCCTGGGAAGATGTGCATATCCATCTCGCCGACACGCCAGGTTATCCTGACTTCGCCGGCCAGGCGATGGCCACGCTGGCAGGTGTCGATACTGCCCTGGTGGTCATCAACGCCCAGACCGGCATCGAGCTGATGGCGGAACGCATGATGCGCGCCGCCACGGCGCGCGGGCTGGCGCGCATGATCGTCATCAACAAGATCGATGCCGACAACCTCGATCTGGCCGGCCTGATGGCCGACATCCGCGAGCGCTTCGGCCCGGCCTGCAAATTCCTCGACCTGCCGGCGCCCGATCATCAACGGGTTGTCGAAGTGCTGGAGCACGACAGCGGCGAAGCAGACATCGACAGCGTTGCCCATGCCCACCGCGAACTCATCGACCAGCTGGTCGAGGAGGACGAAAGCCTGATGGAGCGCTACCTCGAAGACGGCAAGGACCCGACCGCCGACGAACTGCACGCGCCCTTTGAAAAGGCCTTGCGCGAAGGCCACCTGGTTCCCGTGTTGTTTACATCGGCCAAGACCGGCGCCGGTGTTGACGAGTTGCTGCATGTGCTCGCCAGCCTCGCGCCCAACCCCGCCGAGAGCAATCCGCCGCCGTTCTACAAGGGCGAGCCTGGCGGCGCCACCGAAGCCTTCCAGCGCGTACCGGATGCCGACAAGCATGTGCTGGCGCACGTCTTCAAGGTCATCGTCGATCCCTACATGGGCAAGGTCTGTGTGTTCCGCGTGCATCAGGGGACGATCCGCAAGGACGCGCAACTTTTCATCGGCGATGGCAAGCGCCCGGTCAAGGTCGGCCACCTCTACCAGTTGCAGGGCAAGGACTATGTCGAGGTGGATGTGTTGCTGCCGGGCGACCTCGGCGCGGTCGCCAAGATCGAAGAGATCGAGTTCGATGCCGTATTGCACGATTCGCACGATGAAGATCACATCCACCTGAAGCCGCTCGAGTTCCCCAAGCCGATGCAGGGCCTGGCGGTCGAGACGCAGAAGAAGGGCGACGAGCAGCGCCTGTTCGAAATCCTGCGCAAACTCGAAGCCGAAGATCCCTGTTTCAAGGTGGAACGGCACCCGACCACGCACGAAACGGTCATATTCGGTTTGGGCGAGATGCATCTGCGCACCAAGCTGGACCGCATGTCCAGCCAGTACAAGCTGGAACTGGACACCAAGCTGCCGCAAATTCCCTTCCGCGAGACCATCACGAAGGGCGCCGAAGGCCACTGCCGGCACAAGAAGCAATCCGGTGGTGCCGGTCAGTTCGGCGAGGTCTATCTGAGAATAGAGCCGCGCGAGCGTGGCGCCGGTTTCGAATTCGTGGACAGCGTCAAGGGCGGCGTGATTCCCGGCGTCTTCATGCCCGCAGTCGAAAAGGGGGTGCTGCAGGCGTTGGCCGATGGCGTGGTGGCCGGCCATCCGGTCGAGGATCTGCGCGTCACCGTCTATGACGGCAAGACCCATCCGGTCGATGGCAAGGAAATCGCGTTTGTCATGGCCGGCAAGAAAGCCACCATCGCCGCCATCCGGGCGGCTGCCCCGGTGGTGCTGGAGCCCATTGTCAGCATCGAGGTGGATGTGCATGAGGACGAGATGGGCGACATTGCCGGCGATCTGTCGAGCCGGCGCGGCCACGTTACCGGCACCCTGCCGCGCGGTCCCGGTCGCGTCGCCGTCAGCGGCGAAGTGCCGCTCGCCGAGATCAGCGATTACGCCTCACGGCTCAAGTCGATGACCGGCGGACGGGGCAGCTACAACATCGAGTTTGCGCGTTATGCCCAAATGCCGCCGCTGATCCAGCAACAGCTGGCGGCTTCTTTCAAACTGAAGGAAGACGAGGAGTAAGGGGACGGGAAGCGGGACCGCCTGACGAATTTGCGGCCAGACTGATTAGCTCCTACAATGGCTGCACCATGCGTCGCTACAAGAGCTTTCTGCTGATCCTGATGGCCCTGTGGCTGCCCCTGCAAGCGGCAGCCGCGGTGGCCATGCCGTTCTGCCGCCATGCGGCGCAACAGCCGCTGCAGGCCGCGGCGCTGCAGTCCCCCGAACATTGCCATGAGCATGCCGGCAATGCGGCCGGTCCGGACGACGGCGCCGGGTCCGGCGACCTGGTTTGCGACAATTGCGAAATGTGTCACCTGGCCAGTGCCACTTACATTCCTTCCGCGGCCGTGGTTTTACCGCCTCCCGTGGCCAGCGCCCTGGTCGGGGAACCGGTGCTAGTTGCCAGTAATCACATCGCCGAACCTCCGCAGCATCCCCCCAGACGCTTGAGCTGAAACAGGACCGGCATACGCCGGGCTCTTCGCGCTGGCCGCCGTCACCCTGCGGGTGATTTCATGGCAGCAGCGCCGACTTTCAGTTCGCTCATTCGTCATTTTGGAGGTTCTCCATGAAAGCAGTACTGCGTGCGTTCGCCTGGCTGGCCCTGGCGGCCAGCCTTGTTCTCCCCCTTTCCGTTCACGCTGCCGATAAAGTCGCCCTCACCGAGGGCACAGTCAAGAGAATCGACGCTGCCAGCAACCGCATCATGCTGGCGCACGGCCCGATTGAAAATCTGTTCATGCCGCCGATGACCATGATGTTCAATGTCAAGGATGCGGCCATGCTCAAAAAGGTAAAGGACGGCGACAAAGTGCTGTTCCGCGCCGAAGATGATGTCAAGGGCGGCTACGTCATTGTCAGTATCCAAGTAGTCAAGTAGTCGTCATGAAACCCCTGCCACTGCTGTTGGCGGCGGCGCTTGCCGTCGCCGGCGGGCTGCCGGCCATCTCCACTGCTGCTGATGAAAAACTCATCGGGGGCAGTGTCGAGAGCCTGCTGGTTTTTGCCCGCGAACAACACCCCGAATTCGCTGCCATGCGCTCCGAAGCCGACGCGGCTGCCGAGCGCGTGGGTCCTGCGGGAGCACTGCCCGACCCCGGATTCCGCTTCGAGCTTCGTGACTTCACCAACGAGATGAGCGGCGGCAGCCCCAACCTGTTGCCGGCGCGCGTCGGCAGCGCTAAGTACACGCTGACACAATCCCTGCCGTGGTATGGCAAGCGTGATCTGCGGCGCGAAGTTGCCGCCGCCGGCGCCGACGCCGCGGCAGGCCAGGTGCGCGCGACATGGACGGAACTGGCCATGCGCATCAAGCAGACCTATGCGCAGCATCACGTCTATCTGCATACCCTGCGCCTGATGGGCGAGAACCTTGATTTGCTGCAGCGCCTCGGCGATATCGCCCAGATGCGTTATGCCAGTGGACTGGCGCAGCAACAGGATGTGATTCGCGCCCAGACCGAGCGGGCGATGCTGCAAAGTGACATGGTGATGCTGGAAGGCGAGAGCGCCCAGGCCGTCGCGCGCATGCGCAGCCTGCTGGGGCGTCCGTCCAACGACATCCGGCTGCGCCCCCCGGAAAAGCTGCGGCCGATGCCGGCTGTCGCGACACTCGATTTCACCGCACTGGAAGCGCGGCTGCTGGCGAACAATCCGCAGCTGGCCATGGCGGCATCGCGCATTACTGCCGCCGACAAGGAACGCGACCTGACCTATCGCAATCGCTATCCCGATGTGATGCTGGGGCTGTCACCGGTGCAGACGCGCTCACGGGTGAGTGAGTGGGAGTTGATGGTGGAGATCAACATTCCCTTGCAGCAGGAAAGTCGGCGTGCGCAGGAGCGCGAGTCGGAACGCATGCTCGAAGCGGCCAAGTTGCGTCGCGCCGCGACGCTCAATCAGGCGCTGGCCGAACTGGGCGAGGCACTGGCAGGCCTAGAGGCGGCGCAGCGGGTCGAAACGGTATCGACCACCAGCCTGTTGCCGCAGGCCGAACTGATGCTGCAATCGGCACTTGCCGGCTATGAGACCGGCAAGGCCGAGTTCTTCATGGTGCTGGAAGCGCAACGGCAGATTCGTCGCACCCAGCAGGACCTGATAAGGGCGCGCGGCGATCAGCAGCTGCGCCTGGCGGAAATCGAACGATTGATCGGAGAAGA
This sequence comes from Rhodocyclaceae bacterium UBA2271, assembly GCA_002347405.1. Classification (GTDB taxonomy): domain Bacteria; phylum Pseudomonadota; class Gammaproteobacteria; order Burkholderiales; family Rhodocyclaceae; genus Sulfuricystis. Next base: position 6,688 of record DDXB01000030.1, read on the forward strand.
ACTGTGAGCTCTGGAAAAATAATAGTCGTTGCACTGGTGGTGGCCATTGCCGGCGCTGCCGGCTACTGGGCCGGTGGCCAGGCAAAAGTCGGCGTTGGCGAGACGGCGAGTGCCGATGCCGCCGCCGCGCCGGGCGGGAAAAAACTGTTGTATTACCGCAATCCGATGGGCCTGCCCGATACCTCGCCGACGCCCAAGAAGGACTCGATGGGCATGGATTACATCGCCGTGTATGAGGGCGAGGATGACGCGGGCGGCACCGAGGTGAAAATCAGCACCGCCAAGGTGCAGAAGCTTGGCGTGCGCGTCGAGGCGGCGAGCCTGCGCGAATTGTCGCGGCCGATACGCGCGGCCGGACGTGTCGAGGTTGACGAGCGGCGTTTGCACACCATTTCGTCAAAATTCGAAGGCTGGATCGAACAACTGCACGTCAATTCCACCGGTCAGCCGGTCGGTCGTGGTCAGGCGCTGTTCGAGGCGTATAGCCCCGAGCTAGTGTCGGCGCAGCGCGAATATCAGGTTGCGGCGCAGGGTCTGGTTGCGCTCAAGGATGCCTCTCCGGAAGCTCAGGCGTCAATGCGGCGCATTGCCGAGGCGGCACTGACCCGATTGCGGAATTGGGACATCTCGGCGGAACAGATCGAGCGACTGGCGGGAGGAGGCGAGGCTAGGCGCACCCTGACGTTCCGCGCACCGGCAAGCGGCATTGTGCTGGAGAAGAGGGCGATTGCCGGCATGCGCTTCATGCCGGGCGAGATGCTCTACCAGATCGCCGACATCAGCAGCATCTGGGTGCTGGCCGACGTCTTTGAACGGGACATTGGCACGCTGAAGGTGGGACAGAAGGTCAATGTGGCGATCACCGCTTATCCCGACAAAGTGTTCGCTGGCAAGATCGCCTACATCTATCCGACCCTCAATGCCGTGACGCGCACGGTGCCGATCCGCGTCGAACTGCCGAATCCTGGCGGCTTGCTGAAGCCGGCGATGTATGCCGCCGTGGAAGTCGGCGCCGGCAACACGGCGAAGGTCGTTGCCGTACCGCTCGCGGCGGTAATCGACAGCGGCACGCGCCAGACGGTGCTGGTGCAGAAGGAGGAAGGCCGTTTCGAACCCCGCGAGGTGAAGCTCGGCTTGCGCGGCGACGATTACGTCGAGGTGAAGGAGGGCGTGAAAGAGGGCGAGCAGGTGGTGGTGGCCGCCAACTTCCTGATCGATTCCGAGAGCAACCTGAAAGCCGCCCTGGGTGGCATGCAAGAGAAGCCAGCCGTCAGTCACCACGCAGTCGGCATCCTCGACAGCATCGAGCCGGACGGATCGGTGATGGTCACGCACGAGCCCGTGCCTAGTCTGCAATGGCCGAAGATGACCATGGAATTCGTGCCGGCGAATGCCGCGCTCGTCGCCAGGCTCAAGCCGGGCGCCGCCATCCATTTCGAGTTCGTCGAGAGGAAGCCCGGCGAGTGGGTCATCACCAAGCTCGAGGCGCACTGACATGTTGAGCCTTGTCATTGACTGGTCGGCGCGCAACAAGCTGCTGGTATTGCTCGCCACGCTGTTCGTCATCATGGGCGGCGTCGTCGCGGTGCTGAAAACGCCGCTCGATGCCCTGCCCGATCTGTCGGACGTTCAGGTCATCGTTTATACGGACTATCCGGGGCAGGCGCCGCAGGTGGTCGAGGATCAGGTGACCTACCCGCTGACCACGGCGCTGCTGGCGGTGCCGAAATCCAAGGTGGTGCGCGGCTTCTCCTTCTTTGGCGCTTCCTTCGTGTATGTGATCTTCGAGGACGGCACCGACATCTACTGGGCGCGGTCAAGGGTGCTGGAATATCTCAGCACCGTCGCCGGGCGCCTGCCGCAGGGCGTGGCGCCCAGCCTCGGGCCGGATGCCAGCGGTGTCGGCTGGGTCTATCAGTATGTGGTGCAAAGCGCCAACCACACGCTGGCCGAACTGCGCACGCTGCAGGACTGGTATCTGCGCTACCAGATCACCAAGGCGCATGGCGTGTCCGAGGTGGCCAGCATCGGCGGCTTTGTCCAGCAGTACCAGGTGATCGTCGATCCGGTGAAGCTGCGCGCCTATGGCGTGTCGCTGATGACCGTGGCGAATGCCATCCGCAATTCGAACCGCGACGTCGGCGGGCGCGTGGTGGAAATGGCCGAGACCGAATACATGGTGCGCGGCAAGGGCTACCTGCGCGGGCGCGGCGACCTCGAACAACTCGTGGTCAAGGCGGACAAAGGCACGCCGGTGCTGCTGCGTGACATCGCGCGCGTCGAACTCGGTCCCGATGAACGCCGGGGCATCGCCGAACTGAACGGCGAAGGCGAGGTGGTGTCGGGCATCGCCGTGGCGCGCTACGGCCAGAACGCGCTCGAAGTCATCGACAACATCAAGGAAAAAATCAGGGAAGTTGCGCCCGGTCTGCCAGAAGGTGTGACGATCGAAACGGTCTATGACCGTTCGGAACTGATCGAACGCGCCATCGACACGCTGAAGGCGACGCTCATCGAGGAAAGCCTGATCATTGCGGCGGTCTGTTTTATTTTCCTGCTGCACCTGCGCTCGGCGCTGGTGGCGATCCTCATCCTGCCGGTGGGCGTGCTGATCGCCTTCATCGCCATGCGCCTGCTCGGCATGAACTCCAACATCATGAGCCTGGCCGGCATCGCGATTGCGCTGGGCACCATGATCGACGCGTCGATCGTGATGGTCGAGAATGCGCACAAACATCTGGAGCGCTTGAAGCCGGGCGAGTCACGTGTCGAGGCGATGATAGCCGCTTGCAAGGAAGTCGGCCCGGCGCTGTTTTTCAGCCTGCTGATCATCACCGTGTCCTTCCTGCCGGTGTTCACGCTGGAGGCGCAGGAGGGCCGGCTGTTCGCCCCGCTGGCCTGGACCAAGACCCTGGCGATGGCCGGCGCGGCGGCCCTGTCGGTGACGCTGGTGCCCGTGCTGATGCTGCTGTTCATTCGCGGCAACATCCTGCCCGAGATGAAAAATCCGGTGAATCGTTTTTTTGTCACGATCTACCGTCCGGTCATCGCCCTGGTGATGCGCTGGAAGCTGATGACGCTGGCACTGGCCGCCGCCATCATGCTGACTGCCATCTGGCCGGCCATGAAGCTCGGCAGCGAATTCATGCCGACGTTGAACGAAGGCACGCTGTTCTACATGCCGACCGGCCTGCCTGCCATGTCGGTGACCAAGGCGGCGGAACTCCTGCAGACGCAGAACAAGATCATCAAGAGCTTCCCCGAGGTGGCCTCGGTGATCGGCAAGGCCGGCCGGGCCCAGACGGCGACCGATCCGGCGCCGATCGAGATGTTCGAGACGGTGATCAACCTGAAACCGGAAAAGGAGTGGCGCCCGGGTTTGACGGTGGATGGCCTGATCGCCGAACTGGACAAGGCCCTGCAGTTTCCCGGCATCGCCAATTCATGGACGATGCCGATCAAGGCGCGCATCGACATGCTGTCCACCGGCATCCGCACGCCCGTCGGCATCAAGGTCTTCGGCAAGGATCTCGAGGAGATGGAGCAACTGGCGCGCCAGATCGAGACGGTGGTCAAAAACGTGCCCGGCACCAGTTCGGCCTATGCCGAGCGGATCACCGGCGGCTGGTATCTCGACATCGAGCCTGATCGCGCCGCCCTGGCGCGCTATGGCATTCTCGTCGGCGACCTGCAGGAGGTGATTGCCACGGCGCTCGGCGGCGAGATGGTGACCACCATGGTCGAGGGCCGCGAGCGCTTCGGGGTGTCCATCCGCTACCCGCGCGAACTGCGCGACGATCCGCAGAAGATCGCCGCCAACGTGCTGGTGCCGATCATGGCCGAGATGGGGTCGGCGGCGGCAATGGTGCCGCTCGGGCAGGTGGCCCGGGTGAGCATCGTCAAGGGCGCGCCGTCGATCCGCACCGAGAACTCACTGCTCTCGGCCTATATCTACGTCGATATCCGCGAGCGCGACATCGGCTCCTATGTGGCAGAGGCCAAGCGCGCGGTGGCCGAGCAGGTCACTTTCCCGCAGGGGAGTTATGTGACCTGGAGCGGCCAGTTCGAGTACATGGAGCGGGCGCTGGAACGGCTCAAGATCGTCGTGCCGTTCACCCTGCTGCTGATCTTCCTGCTGCTCTATCTCAACTTCAGGCGGGTGGTCCCGAGCATGATCGTCATGATCTCGGTGCCGTTTGCGCTGGTGGGCGGGGTCTGGCTGATGTATCTGCTCGGCTACAACCTGTCGGTGGCCGTGGCGGTCGGTTTCATCGCGCTGGCCGGCGTGGCGGCCGAAACCGGCGTGGTGATGCTGATCTACCTCGATCACGCCTGGGCAGCCGTCAAGCAAAAGTCGGCGCTGGCGGGACGGCGTCCGAGCACTGCCGACCTCTACACAGCGGTAATGGAAGGCGCGGTGGAGCGCGTGCGGCCGAAGATGATGACCGTGGTGACGATCATGGCCGGCCTGCTGCCCATCATGTGGAGCACCGGGACCGGTTCGGAGGTGATGCGCCGGATTGCCGCACCGATGGTCGGGGGCATGATCTCCTCGACGATTCTTACGCTGGTGGTGATCCCGGCGCTGTTTGCGCTGGTGGAGGAGTGGCGCCTGAAACGGGCGGTCGCGAACAGCGTGTGAGGCGGGCGGGGCGCGCAGGGATGCGTGGCTGACGTTGACGTCAACGTCAACGTCAGCCAAAATCGTCCCCCTGCGCTAACCTAGTCTTATATTTCCGCCGGAGGTAACTATGGCCCCCACGCTCACTTTGTTCGCTGCCCCCACGGGGGGCGCTGTCTCCCTCGGGGCGGCCCTTCGAGAGACACGGCCATGACCGATCTTTCCGTTTCGACCAAGCTTGCCGCTTACAAGCCCAGGCACAAGGTCCGTTTCGTCACGGCGGCCGCGCTGTTCGATGGGCACGACGCCTCGATCAACATCATGCGGCGCATCCTGCAGGCGACCGGGGCCGAGGTGATCCACCTCGGCCACAACCGCTCGGTTCAGGAAATCGTCAATGCCGCGTTGCAGGAAGATGTGCAGGGCATCGCCATCACGTCTTATCAGGGCGGCCATCTCGAATTCTTCAAATACATGATCGACCTGCTGAAGGCGGGCGGCGGTGGCGACATCAAGGTATTCGGCGGCGGCGGCGGGGTCATCGTACCGACGGAAATCGCCGAACTGCACGCCTATGGCGTCACGCGCATCTATGCACCGGAAGATGGCGCGACGATGGGCCTGCAGGGGATGATCAACGACGTGTTGGTCAACAGCGACTTCGATCTGAAGGCGACTGTTTCCATCGACGATCTGCGCGGCGGTAACCACCGGATGCTGGCGCGTGCCATTACCCAACTGGAGAACGACCCGAGTGGAGACTTGGCCAAGGCGATCCGTTCCAGCGCCGTCCCATTCGACGATGCGAAAACGGCTGGCGCCGTTTCGCGTGCGCCGACTTTGGGCATCACCGGCACCGGAGGCGCCGGCAAGTCGAGCCTCACCGACGAGCTGATCCGCCGCTTCCGTCTCGACCAGGACGACCGGCTGCGCATCGCCATCATTTCGATTGACCCATCGCGCAAGCGCACCGGCGGCGCGCTGTTGGGCGACCGCATCCGCATGAATGCCATCGAGCACCCCAACATCTTCATGCGCTCGCTGGCGACGCGCGATACCGGCAAGGAGATTTCCGCCGCGCTGCCCGAAGTGATCGCGGCCTGCAAGATCGCCGGTTTCGATCTGGTGATCGTCGAAACCTCCGGCATCGGCCAGGGCGACGCCGCCATCGTGCCGCATGCCGATGCATCCCTGTATGTGATGACGCCGGAATTCGGCGCCGCCTCGCAACTGGAAAAAATCGACATGCTCGACTTCGCCGATTTCGTCGCCATCAACAAGTTCGACCGCAAGGGCGCGGCCGACGCGCTGCGCGACGTGCGCAAGCAATATCAGCGCAACCACGAGCGTTTTGGCGAGGACGCCGAGGCGATGCCGGTGTTTGGCACGCAGGCCAGCCGTTTCAACGACGATGGCATCACCGCGCTGTATCAGGCGATTGCCACCCATCTGCAAACCTTCGGACTCAAGCTGCAGACCGGCCTGCTGCCAGTAGTGGCGACGCGCCAGTCCTCGCAAAGCCGCGCCATCGTGCCGGCGGGCCGGGTGCGTTACCTCGCCGAGATTGCCGAAAGCGTGCGCGGCTATCACCAGCATGTGGACACGCAGGTGAACATTGCCCGCGAGCGCCAGAGCCTGCGCACGGCCAGGACCATCTTCGACGGCTGTGGCAAGCCCATCACCGATTTTGACGAGATGATTGCCTGGAAGGATAACCAGATCGATCCCAAGGCGAAGAAGCTGCTCGACCTGTGGCCGGCGACGCAAAAAGCCTATGCTGGCGACGAATACGTGGTGAAGATCCGCGACCGGGAAATTCGCACCAGCCTCACTTACGAGACGCTCTCCGGTACGAAGGTGCGCAAGGTGGTACTGCCCCACTTTGGCGACGAAGGCGAAACCCTGCGCTACCTGATGAAGGAAAACGTGCCGGGTAGCTTCCCCTTCACTGCCGGTGTGTTCGCCTTCAAGCGCGAGAACGAAGACCCGACGCGCATGTTCGCCGGCGAGGGCGACGCCTTCCGCACCAATCGGCGCTTCAAAAAGGTGTCGGAAGGCATGCCGGCCAAGCGCCTGTCCACCGCCTTCGACTCGGTGACGCTCTATGGCTGCGACCCCGACGAGCGCCCCGACATCTACGGCAAGATCGGCAATTCCGGCGTTTCCATCGCGACGCTCGACGACCTCAAGGTGCTCTACGACGGCTTCGACCTGTGCGACCCGGCCACCAGCGTGTCGATGACCATCAACGGCCCGGCGCCGATCATCCTGGCCATGTTCTTCAATACCGCCATCGACCAGCAGTTGGCGAAATTCACGCGCGACAACAGCCGCGAGCCGACCGAGGACGAGGCGGCGAAGATCCGCGAGTGGGTGCTCGCCTCCGTGCGCGGCACGGTGCAGGCCGACATCCTCAAGGAGGACCAGGGCCAGAACACCTGCATCTTCTCCACCGAGTTCGCATTGAAAATGATGGGAGACATCCAGGAATTCTTCGTGCACAACCAGGTGAAGAACTTTTATTCGGTGTCAATTTCCGGTTACCACATCGCCGAGGCCGGGGCCAACCCGATTTCGCAGCTCGCCTTCACGCTCGCCAACGGCTTCACCTACGTCGAAACTTATCTGGCGCGCGGCATGCACATCGACGATTTCGCGCCCAATCTCTCGTTCTTTTTCTCGAACGGCATGGATGCCGAATACACGGTGATCGGCCGCGTTGCGCGGCGCATCTGGGCGGTGGCGATGAAGAACAAGTACGGAGCCAACGAGCGTTCGCAGAAACTCAAGTACCACGTGCAGACCTCCGGGCGCAGCTTGCATGCCCAGGAAATGGACTTCAACGACATCCGCACCACCTTGCAGGCACTGATTGCCATTTACGACAACTGCAACAGCCTGCACACCAACGCCTACGACGAGGCGATCACCACGCCCACCGATGCATCGGTGCGGCGCGCCATGGCCATCCAGCTCATCATCAACCGCGAATGGGGCCTGGCCAAAAACGAGAACCCCAGCCAGGGATCCTTCGTCATCGACGAGCTGACCGATCTGGTTGAAGAAGCGGTACTCAGGGAATTCGAAGCCATCGCCGACCGCGGTGGCGTGCTCGGCGCGATGGAAACCGGCTACCAGCGCGGCAAGATCCAGGAAGAGTCGCTGTATTACGAACACCGCAAGCACGATGGCTCCTATCCCCTTGTCGGCGTGAACACCTTTCTCAATCCGCAGGGTTCAGGCATGGCGCACGAAATTGAACTGGCGCGTTCCACCGAAGAAGAAAAACAGTCCCAGATCAAGCGGCTACGCGAGTTCCAGGCGCATCACGCCGCTGCGGCGGCACCGTTGCTGGCGCGTCTCAAGCAGACCGTGATCGAAAACGGCAACGTCTTTGCCGTGCTGGTCGATGCCGTGCGCGTTTGTTCTCTCGGTCAGATCAGCGCGGCACTTTACGAGGTGGGCGGGCAGTACCGGCGTTCGATGTAACCGTGCGCGGGAGGGGCGCGCAGCAACTTGCCGCCGAGTTGACCGCGCAGGATAAAATGAAAGCCAGGGAGCGCTCCGACGCAAGGTCTGGTAGTGTGCTTCATCGATTGCGGGAGTAGCTCATGTGGCGCCATTTGACCGCCAATTTTTCCGATCTGATCTTCTCCGTTTCGGAGGCGATGGACCTTGCCGATTCATCGCTGGCTGACCATCAGATTCGTACCGCCTTCGTGTCGGCCGAACTGGCGCGTGTTGCCCGGCTGGATTTCGAGCAGACCGAACGTTTGACCATCGCCGCGCTGCTGCACGATATCGGCGCATTGTCGCCCGAGGCAAAGCTCGGCGTACATAGCGGTCTGGATCAACGCCTCGATCCGCACTGCTTGCGAGGCGGCAAGCTGTTGCGTGAAACGAGCTGGCTGGCACCGTCCGCAGCGATTGTGGAGTGGCACCACACGCCAATCAAGACGCATCTCGAGGCCGGCCGCAGTCTGGCCGATTTCGATGTGCTTGGCGCGCAAATCCTCTGCCTGGCGGATCACCTTGAGCAGGCCATCCGGCGTGATACTTTCATCCTGTTCCAGGTAGATGAGTTGCGTACAACAGTACACAAGCTGGCCGGGACGCTGATCCATGCCGATGTTGTGGCGCTCTTCGATCAAGTCTCAGGTAATGATTGCTTCTGGCTCGAACTGGTCGCGCGCGACCTGGGCCTGCGGTTGCGCAAACGCAACCAGTTACGTTCGGTCAGTCTCGATCACGCAGCGGCGCGCGCACTGGCTGGCGTATTCAAGGATATGACCGATTTTCGCGTGGGCTTCACGGTGACGCACTCGACGGGCGTTGCGGCATGTGCCTGCGGTATTGGCGAGATCCTGGGACTCGTCGAAAAGGAGTTGCAGCAACTCGAACTGGCCGGACTCCTGCACGACATCGGCAAACTGGTGGTACCCAATGCCATCTTTTGCAAGCCGGCAAAACTGACCCCCGAGGAATATGCCGTCATCCGCCAGCACCCGTACTGCTCCTATCAGATCCTGTCACGCGTGCGCGGATTCGAGAAGGTCGCCAAATGGTCCGGCCATCATCACGAACGGCTTGACGGCAGCGGTTATTGTCGGGGTGTCAAAACGGCAGGCCTTGATCTCGGCGCCATAGTGCTCGGCGTGGCGGATATTGTGATCGCCATGGCCGAACGCAGACCGTATCGGGAGCCGGGTAACTCAAGTGCGGTGCTGGGCGAACTGCGCGCGATGGCGCGCAAGGGCTTGCTGGACATGAATGTCGTCGAGGCGTTGGCCGACAATTACCCATCGATCTCTGCGCGGGTGCTGGAAGCCCAGGCTGCAGTAGAGGCGCGCTATCTTGAGAACTACGCAATGATCAGCTAGTTCGCCGCCGGGTTGGCGCGGATGTGTTTCTTGATCCGGCCAACCACGTGCATCTCGCAGGCCTTGCAGTCAAACCGGAGCGTTAGCCGCTCGTTGCCATTCACCAGCGTCATCGGTTCGGCGCGCACCTGGCCCTGAACGCCGGTCACCCCCTTGGCCTGATGCGGGCACAGGTTGAAAGCGTGGCGCAGGCAGTGCTTGGTGATCATCAGCGAAACTTCGTCGGTGGTCTCATGCGCTTCGTAGGCGGCCTCGATCAACGTCACGCCATGCTTTGCATAGAACGTCCGCGCTGCCTGGTTGTACACGTTGGCGAGGTAGCTCAGCGAGGCGTCCGGATAAGGTGTCGGCGGTACTTTGGCAGGGCGGCGCAAGATCCGGGGATGCGCCGCCAGACGCGCGGCTTCGAGTTGAGCAACCGCATCGCGCCGTAGTTGGTTGAGCGCGGAGTTCGGCACGAACCAGGGCTGGCCGCATTCGATCGAGAGGCCTTCCAGCACGAAGTCGGTATTGCCCAGGCGAGCGAGTTGCGTGCGCAGGCCGGCGGCCGCCTCCTCGGGATGCCGGGCCGCTTGCTTTGCGCTGGCAATGCTGGCCGTGGCACCAATGCCTTCGTCATCACGCAGGGTCAGCGCGAAGCCTTCAGCGGTTTCGGTAAACATCGCGGCGACAGGGATGCGCCGGGTCGCGGAGGTTTTGTTGAGCGCTTGCTCCCAGGCCTGGTCGCGGTTGCGGCTGATGCGGGTGCCGACGCGCAGACCGGGCAGGTTGGCGATGGGCTCGTTCGGCCAGATGCGCCAGCTTGACGCCTGCTCTGCCTTGACGCGGTTGGCCTGCACGCCGACCACCGTACGTTTGTGCATCCACGTCAGCCCGTCGCCGTTGGCGAGCGGTTCGTCGGCCGTGATTTCAAACCAGTCTGGGCCGATCCGTGTTACCTCGCCCAGTGGCAGCCCGACAAAGCCGGGCGAATCGAAGGCGCCGATGTGGTGTGGATCGGCCTGTCGGCCATGGGTGAAATAGTCGGTCGCGCCGCGGTGAAAGGTCTTGTCGGGATTCGGCGTGAACAGCAACTGCGTGCGGCCGCTCGAGGCTGGCGCGAGTTCCGGTCTTGCATCGAAGAGTTCATCGAGCAGGCGGCGATAGTGACCGGTGATGTTCTTGACGTAGGCCGCGTCCTTGTAGCGTCCCTCGATCTTGAAGCTTTGCACCCCGGCGTCGATCAGTGCGGCCAGGTTGGCGCTCTGGTCGTTGTCCTTCAGCGACAGCAGGTGTTTTTCGAAGGCGACGACACGGCCCTCCTTGTCCTGCAGGGTGTAGGGCAGGCGGCAGGCCTGCGAACAGTCGCCGCGATTGGCGCTGCGGCCGGTCTGCGCATGGCTGATGTAGCACTGGCCGGAAAAGGCCACGCACAGGGCGCCGTGGACAAAGTGCTCGATGATGATGTCGTCCGGCACGGCGGCGCGTACGGCGGCGATTTCCTTGAGCGAGAGTTCGCGCGCCAGCACCAGTTGCGAAAAACCGGCGTAAGCGAGAAAGCGTGCCTTGGCAGGGGTACGGATGTCGCACTGCGTCGAGGCGTGCAGGTCGATGGGCGGCAAGTCGAGTTCCAGCAGACCCATGTCCTGCACGATGAGGGCATCGACACCGGCGTCGTAACAGTCCTGGATCAGGCGCCGCGCCGGCTCCAGTTCGCTGTCGGCGAGAATGGTGTTGAGCGTGACGTAGATGCGGGCATGAAAGCGGTGCGCATGGTCGACGAGACGCGCGATCTCGCCCATGCCATTGCCCGCGTTGTGGCGTGCGCCGAAGGCCGGGCCGCCGATGTAGACGGCATCCGCGCCATGCAGAATCGCCGCGTGGCCGATTTCGGCAGTGCGGGCGGGGGCAAGCAACTCGACGCGGCTTGGTGGCTGGACCATACAAAAGTCGGCGCTGGCGGGACGGCGATTAACAGCGCTCAGCCGCCAAAAGCGCGCAGACCATCGAGATCGAGAATCTTCAGGCCACCGTACTCGATGTGGAGAAAACCCGCATCCTCAAGAATCTTCAGCGAGCGATTGACGCGCTGGCGCGAGACGCCGGCCAGGTTGCCGATTTCTTCCTGCGAGATGCTGAGCTGGGGATTTTGTCCCGGATAGAGCACGGGGTTGAACATCGCGGACAGGCAGCGCGCGACGCGGGCATCGGTGTCGAGCAGGCGTTCGGATTCGAGCAGGCCGATGAACTGGCCGAGCCGCTCGTTGATCTGTTCGATCATCGCGTGGTTGAAGGCGATGCTGTGGTCGAGCAGCCAGTGGAAGGTTTCGCGCTTCATGCAGGCGACCCGGGTGTCGCGCAGCGCGATGACGTCGTAGCGGCGCAGTTCGGTCTTCATCAGCGAGCCTTCGCCGAACCAGCCGCCGGTGGGAATCCCGGCATACGAGGCGGTCTTGCCGGTGACCCAGTCGGAGGACATTTTCGCCAGACCATCGATGACGCCGATCCAGCAGGAAGCGGGTTCGCCCTTGCGGCAGATGAAGCCGCCGGTATCTATGTGGCGCTCGATTGTGCCCTGGCGCACTTGCGCGAGTTCCACCGCAGACAGGCCGCGCGCCCAGCGCGACAGACCAATCGCGGCGTCAAGCGTCAGGGGTGGGGAAGCGGGCGATTTGGGTGAATTGTCAGCCATGCGACAATTATATGCAGCCGCAGGGGTTAAAGTCTGCGCAGCGACAACGAATTGGCCGACCCGGTGACAGATAATCAACGCGGTCCGGCACGCGATCACCCGGGCTGACCTGGGGATACGACGAAAGTTGGATGAGGAGAATTGCGTATGGCTGTATCGACCGCGGGCAGCATGCCTGCTGGCGTATCCGCAGAGCTGGACACTTTCCCGCGCCTGATGCTGGCGCATGCTCGCACGCGCCCCGACCGGCCGGCGATCCGCGAGAAGGATCTGGGTATCTGGCAACGCTGGACCTGGGCCGAGGCGGCGCAGGAGGTGCGTGGCATGGCCTGTGGTCTGGCCGAACTTGGCTTCAAGCGCGGCGACCGCCTTGCCATCATCGGTGACAACCGCCCGCGACTCTACTGGGCAATGTGTGCCGCGCAGATGCTGGGTGGCATTCCCGTGCCGATGTACCAGGATGCCGTCGCCCAGGAAATGACCTTCGTGCTGCAGGATGCCGGCATCCACATCGCCATCGTCGAGGATCAGGAACAGGTCGACAAGCTGCTCGAGGTGAAGGACCAGTGCCCGGAACTGCTGCACATCATCTACGACGATCCGCGCGGCCTGCGTCATTATGCCCAGCCGTTCCTCCACGAACTGGATGGCGTGATTGCCGACGGAAAGTCCTATGACAAGACCCACGCCAGCTTTCTTGAACAGGAAATCGCCGCCGGTCGTCCGGACGACGTGGCGATCATGCTGTATACCTCCGGCACCACCGGCAAGCCGAAGGGCGTCTGCCAGACGCACGGCGCGCTGATCGCTGCCGCGCGGGGGGGTTGCAGTTTCGACAAGCTGGATGAAACGGGTGAAATCCTCTCCTACCTGCCGATGGCCTGGGTGGGCGACAACCTGTTTTCCTACGCGCAGGCGCTGGTGGCCGGCTTCACCGTGAATTGCCCGGAATCCAGCGAGACCGTGGTGACCGATCTGCGCGAGATCGGTCCCAGCTATTATTTTGCTCCGCCGCGCGTGTTCGAAAACCTGCTCACGCAGGTGATGATCCGCATGGAAGATGCCGGTGCGGTGAAGCGCAAGATGTTCCACTATTTCATGGACGTGGCAAAGCGCTGCGGGGCCGACGTGCTGGATGGCAAGCCGGTCGGCGGCAAGGACCGCCTGCTCTACGCGCTGGGCAGCCTTTTTGTCTACGGTCCGCTGAAGAACGTGCTCGGCATGAGCCGCATTCGGGTTGCCTACACGGCGGGTGCCGCCATCGGTCCCGACCTGTTCCGTTTTTATCGTTCGATCGGCATCAACCTGAAACAGCTCTACGGGCAGACCGAAACTTGCGCCTATGTCTGTTTGCAACCGGACGGCCAGATCAAGCTCGACTCGGTGGGCCTGCCGGCGCCGGGCGTGGAAATCAAAATCGCCGACAACGGAGAAATTCTGGTCAAGGGTCCGATGCTGCTGAAGGAGTATTACCAGCGTCCCGACGCCACCGCCGAATCGATCAATGCCGAGGGTTACTTCATGACCGGCGATGCCGGTTTCATCGACGAGGATGGCCACCTGAAGATCATCGATCGCGCCAAGGATGTCGGCAAGCTGAATAACGGCGCAGTGTTTGCGCCCAACTACATCGAGAACAAGCTCAAGTTCTTTTCCTACATCAAGGAAGCGGTCGCCTTTGGCCATCACCGTGACATGGCCTGCGCCTTCATCAATATCGACATCGGTGCGGTGGGCAACTGGGCCGAGCGGCGCGGCATGCCCTACTCTGGTTATAACGATCTTGCCGGCAAGCCGGAGGTCTATGAACTGATCCAGGAATGCATCGAGCAGGTCAACGCCGACCTTGCCCATGACGCCATGGTGGCGGACACGCAGATCCACCGTTTCCTTGTCCTGCACAAGGAACTTGACCCGGACGACGACGAGCTGACGCGGACGCGCAAGGTGCGGCGCAGCTTTGTCGCTGAAAAATACGCGGTGCTGATCGAGGCCCTCTATTCCGGCAAGGCAACCCAGTTCATCGAAACGGAAGTGAAGTTCGAAGACGGCCGCAAGGGCAAGGTGTCCGCCGATCTGGTGATCCGTGACGTCAAAACCTTCCCTGCCGTTTCCAGGAGGGCTGCCTGATGGCCCGACTAATCGGTGAGGTCATCCTCGATCTCCAGAATGTTTCCCTCTCTTTCGGTGGGGTCAATGCCCTGGTCGATATTTCGTTCGACGTGCGCGAACACGAAGTCCGCGCCATCATCGGCCCCAACGGTGCGGGCAAGAGTTCGATGCTCAATGTCATCAACGGCGTTTACCGGCCGCAGGCGGGCGAAATCATCCTGCGTGGCGAGCATTTCCGCCAGATGAACCCCTACAAGGCCGCCTGCGCCGGCATTGCCCGCACCTTCCAGAATATCGCGCTGTTCAAGGGCATGAGCGTGCTCGACAACATCATGACCGGACGTAACCTGAAGATGAAGGCGAACATCTTCCAGCAGGCGTTCTGGATGGGGGCGGCCCAGCGCGAGGAGCTGGAGCATCGTGCCAAGGTCGAGGAAATCATCGACTTCCTCGAAATCCAGCACATCCGCAAGACGCCGGTGGGCCGCTTGCCGTACGGTCTGCAAAAGCGCGTCGACCTGGCGCGGGCGCTGGCGATGGAACCGCAGATACTGCTGCTCGACGAGCCGATGGCTGGCATGAACATCGAGGAAAAACAGGACATGAGCCGCTTCATCCTCGACGTCAATGATCAGATGGGTACCACCATCGTGCTGATCGAGCACGACATGGGTGTGGTGATGGATGTATCCGATCGCGTCGTGGTGCTCGACTACGGCAAGAAGATTGGCGATGGTTCGCCGGACGAGGTGCGCGGCAATCCCGAAGTCATCAGCGCCTATCTCGGCGCCAGCCACTGACGGAAAAGGACACGACGACATGGGGTTTTTTCTCGAAGTATTGATTGGCGGCCTGATGACCGGCATGCTGTATTCGCTGGTGGCGCTGGGATTCGTGCTGATCTTCAAGGCCTCCGGCGTCTTCAACTTCGCCCAGGGCGCGATGGTGCTGTTCGCGGCGCTGGCGATGGCGCGCTTTTCGGAGTGGATTCCCGGCTGGCTCGGCGTCGACAACCTGATGGTGGCAAACATCCTCGCCTTCATCATCGCGGCGTTTCTGATGTTCGTGGTGGCCTGGTTGATCGAACGGCTGGTGTTGCGCCATCTGGTGAACCAGGAAGGCGCCACCCTGCTGATGGCGACGCTGGGCATCGCCTACTTCATTGATGGCCTCGGCCAGACCGTGTTCGGCAGCGACATCTACAAGATCGATGTCGGCATGCCGAAGGAACCGGTGATGGTGTTGCAGGGCGTTTTCGAAGGTGGTCTGCTGATCAACAAGGAAGACTTCATCGCCGCACTGGTGGCTGCCATGCTGGTCGCCGCGCTGGCGCTGTTCTTCCAGAAGACCGCCACCGGCCGCGCGCTGCGCGCCGTGGCCGACGACCATCAGGCCGCGCAGTCGATCGGCATTCCGCTCAACCGCATCTGGGTGATCGTCTGGTGCGTGGCCGGCGTTGTCGCGCTGGTCGCCGGCATCATCTGGGGCTCCAAAATGGGCGTGCAGTTCTCGCTGGTGACCGTGGCGTTGCGGGCCTTGCCGGTGGTGATCCTGGGCGGCCTCACCTCGGTGCCGGGCGCCATCATCGGCGGCCTCATCATCGGCGTCGGCGAGAAGGTCTCCGAGGTCTATCTCGGGCCGCTGGTCGGCGGCGGCATCGAAATCTGGTTTGCCTACATGCTGGCGTTGGTGTTCCTGCTGTTCCGGCCGCAGGGGCTCTTTGGGGAGAAAATCATTGATCGGGTATAAGAACAATCGCCGTAGCGTTTGCGCCGGGCCGTCCCAAGCAAACGCGGCACGCGGCGCAGCCGCAATCCGCAGCCATGCCGGATCGACGCGCCGCGTGATTGACGAGCGCAGCGAGCCGCAAGTCTCCCCTCCCGCGAGGGAGGGGCTGGTGGAGGTCGGGCCATGATCTACAGAGAAAACGGTCAGTTCAAGACCTCCTACGCGGCAGATCAGCAGATCTTCCCCATCCTCCAGGATCGCTGGGCGATTCTGGGGATTCTGGTTTTTGCCTTTGTCGCCGTGCCGCTGCTGGCCGACGAATATATGTTCCGCGCCATCCTGATCCCGTTCCTGATCCTGTCGCTGGCCGCGCTCGGCGTCAATCTGCTGGTCGGTTACTGCGGACAGATTACCCTGGGCGCAGGCGCCTTCATGGCGGTGGGCGCTTACGCGGCTTACAACTTCTTTATCCGGGTCGACGGCATGCCACTGATCGGCGCGCTGCTCCTGGGCGGGTTTACCTCAGCCGCGGTTGGTGTTGTTTTTGGCGTGCCCAGCCTGCGGGTGCGCGGCCTGTATCTGGCGGTCGCCACGCTGGCGGCACAGTTCTTCTGGGACTGGGCCTTCCTGCGTATCAAGTGGTTCACCAACTACTCTTCATCCGGCTCGGTGTCGGTGTCCAACCTTTCCCTCTTCGGGTTTCCCGTCGAATCGCCGACGGAGAAGTATCTGTTCTGCTTGGCTGTTCTGGTGGTGTTCGCCCTGCTGGCGAAAAACATGACGCGCGGGGCCATCGGTAGGCAATGGATGGCGATCCGCGATATGGACGTTGCCGCTGAGGTGATCGGCATCCGGCCGATGTACGCCAAGCTGTCGGCCTTCGCGGTCAGTTCCTTCTTCCTCGGCGTGGCCGGCGGGTTGTGGGGTTTCGTGCACCTTGGCGCCTGGGAGCCGGCGGCCTTCTCGCTCGACCGTTCCTTCCAGTTGTTGTTCATGGTCATCATCGGCGGCCTCGGTTCGATCATGGGCAGTTTCTTCGGCGCCGCCTTCATCGTCATCCTGCCGATCTTCCTCAACCAGATGTTGCCCTGGCTGGGCGATCTGGTCGGGGTGTCGATTTCCACCGCCGGCGTCTCCCATGCCGAAATCATGATTTTCGGCGCGCTCATCGTGTTCTTCCTGATTGTCGAACCGCACGGCATTGCCCGCCTGTGGTCGACGGCCAAGGAGAAGCTCAGACTGTGGCCGTTCCCCCACTGAGGGGAACGCGCAGGGATGTTTGCTCTTTGTTTCAAGGCAGCACCATAACCATCATCAATAAAAGGAGAGAGATCAATGAACATGCGCAAATATGCACTCGCCGCTTCACTGGCGGCGATTGGCCTGTCATTTACCCTGACAGCGCCGGTCCATGCCCAGGCCAAGGGCAAGCAGGCCCAGGAGCAGTTCTTTCCGGTGCTGGTCTATCGCACCGGCGCCTATGCACCGAACGGCGCACCCTGGGCCAATGGCTTTGTCGACTACATCAAGCTGGTCAATGCCACTGGCGGCATCAACGGTGTCAAGGCCACCTTCGAGGAATGCGAAACCGGCTATGCCACCGACCGCAGTGTCGAGTGCTATGAACGGCTGAAGAACAAGGGTGGCGGCGCGACGGCGTTCCAGTCGCTGTCCACGGGCGCGACCTTCGCGCTGACCGAAAAGGCGCCGGTAGACAAGATTCCGCTGATCACCGCCGGCTACGGCCGCAGCGAATCGGCGAACGGCGCGGTGTTTACCTGGAACTTCCCGCTGCTGGGCACTTACTGGGTGGGCGCGGACGTCCTGATCCAGCACCTCGCCAAGAAGGAAGGCGGCTTCGACAAGCTGAAGGGCAAGAAGATCGCGCTGGTTTATCACGACAGCCCGTATGGCAAGGAGCCGATCCCGCTGTTGCAGGAGCGCGCCAGGATGCATGGCTTCGAGCTGTCGCTGCTGCCGGTCGCCCATCCGGGCGTCGAACAGAAATCCACCTGGCTGCAAATCCGCCAGAACCGGCCTGATTACGTGCTGCTCTGGGGCTGGGGCGTGATGAACTCGACTTCCCTCAAGGAAGCCCAGGCCACCGGCTACCCGCGCGAGAAGATGTATGGCATCTGGTGGGCCGGTGCCGAGCCGGATGTCAAGGATGTCGGCGAGGGGGCGAAAGGCTACAGCGCCTTGACCCTGCAACACGGCGCCGAGCCGAACGCGAAGGTCGTCAAGGACATCCTGGCCCAGGTGCATGCCAAAGGCCAGGGCACCGGCCCGAAGGATGAGGTCGGTTCGGTGCTATACATGCGCGGCCTGATTTCCGCGATGCTCGGCGTCGAGGGCGTCAAGCGGGCGCAGGAGCGTTACGGCAAGGGCAAGACCATGACTGGCGAGCAGACGCGCTGGGGCCTGGAAAATCTTGATCTCGACCAGAAGAAGCTCGATGGTCTCGGCTTTGCCGGCGTGATGCGCCCGGTGCAGACCTCCTGCCTCGACCACATGGGTTCGAGCTGGGTGCGCGTGCATACCTGGGACGGCAGCAAGTGGAACTTCAGTTCCGACTGGTATCAGGCTGACGATAAGGTCATCCGCCCGATGGTGATGCTGACTTCCGCCCGCTATGCGGAAGAGAAGAAGATCACGCCGCGCACGCCCGAGCAGTGCAAGCAGTAAGTTGAATCCGCAGTCCGGGGGCCCGCCGTGGCGGGTTCCCGTCTGCACCGAACGTATCGACCAGCGAAGAACGCCCATGACGAACGCCAATATCATCCTCAACGTCAACAGCATCGAGGTGATCTACAACCACGTGATCCTCGTCCTGAAGGGCGTGTCGTTTGCCGTGCCCGAGCGCGGCATTGTCGCCTTGCTTGGCGGCAACGGCGCCGGCAAGACGACGACACTGCGTGCGGTCAGCAACCTGCTGGCCGGCGAGCGCGGTGCGGTCACCAAGGGTTCCATCGAGTTGCGCGGCGAGCGCATCGAGGCGCTGACGCCGGCCGACCTGGTCAAGCGCGGCGTCATCCAGGTGATGGAAGGCCGCCACTGCTTCGGCCACCTGACCATCGAGGAAAACCTGCTTACCGGCGCCTACACCCGCAAGGACGGCAAGGCCGCAGTAGCCGCGACCCTCGAAAAGGTTTACAACTATTTCCCGCGCCTGAAAACCCGGCGCACCAGCCAGGCCGCCTACACCTCCGGCGGCGAACAACAGATGACCGCCATTGGCCGCGCCCTGATGGCCAATCCGAACATGGTATTGCTCGACGAGCCTTCGATGGGCCTCGCCCCGCAGATCGTCGATGAGGTATTTTCGATCGTCAAAGACCTGAACCAGAAGGAAGGCGTGACCTTCCTGCTGGCCGAACAGAACACCAACATGGCGCTGCGCTATGCGGATTTCGGCTACATCCTGGAAAACGGCCGTGTCGTCATGGAAGGCCAGGCCGAAGACCTGCGCAACAACGAGGACGTCAAGGAGTTCTACCTCGGCCTGTCTTCCGCCGGTCGCAAGAGCTTCCGCGAGGTCAAGCATTACCGCAGAAGAAAGCGCTGGCTGGCGTGAGCCTGTAGAGTGAAGTTCACCACGGCGAACACGGCGACACGGCGCAAATCCGAAAGTTACGTTTGAAAGTCGGCGCTGGCAGGACGGCGCTTCAGTTAATTTGTGCGGCTTTTTCGCTGAATTTGCCTTGCGCCGTGTCGCCGTGTTCGCCGTGGTTCAAATGAGGCTTATTTATGATGAATGAACATTTCGATGCCCTCGAAACCCGCTCCCCCGCCGAACGCGAAGCCGCGTTGCTGGCGCGCCTGCCGCAGCAGGTTGCCCATGCCAAAGCGAACACGGCGTATTTCGCCACAACCCTGCGCGAAGTCGATCCGGCCAGCATCAACTCGCGCGCGGCACTGGCGCAACTGCCGGTGCTGCGCAAGCATGAACTGATCGACTTGCAGAAAAAACAGCGCCCCTTCGGCGGCCTGGCGGCATCAGGCTGGGGCCGGCTCGGCCGGGTGTTTTCCTCGCCGGGGCCGATCTACGAACCCGAAGGCCGCAGCGCCGACTACTGGCGCACCGCGCGGGCGCTTTATGCTGCGGGGATCCGCCCTGGCGATCTGGTGCATAACAGTTTTTCGTATCACATGACCCCGGGCGGCTGGCTGCTCGAGGCGGGCGCACAGGCGCTCGGCTGCACGGTGTTTCCGGGCGGCGTCGGGCAAACCGAGCAGCAGGTGCAGGCGATGGCCGACCTGCAGCCCGCTGCCTATGTCGGCACGCCGTCATTTCTGCGCATCCTGCTGGAAAAAGCCGATGAACTTGGCTTGCAGATCCCCTCGCTGACCAAGGCGCTGGTTTCTGGTGAAGCCTTCCTGCCGCCGGTGCGCGAAGCCTTGCTGGCGCGCGGCGTCAAGGGTTATCAGGCCTACGCCACCGCCGATCTCGGTTTGATCGCCTATGAAACCCCGGCGCGCGATGGCCTGGTTGTCGATGAAGAGGTCATCCTCGAAATCGTCCGTCCGGGCACCGGCGAACCCTTGCCCGCAGGCGAGGTCGGCGAAGTCGTGGTCACCCTGCTCGGCGCCGACTACCCGCTGTTGCGCTTTGGCACCGGCGATCTGTCGGCCATCATGCCGGGCACCTCGCCGTGCGGCCGCACCAACCTGCGCATCAAGGGCTGGCTGGGACGTGCCGACCAGACCACCAAGGTCAAGGGCATGTTCGTCCATCCCGAGCAGGTTGCAGCAGTGGTGAAGCGCCATCCGCAACTCTCCCGCGCGCGGCTGGTGGTGACCAATCCCGACAGCACCGATGCCATGACGCTGCACTGTTGCGTGAGCGCCGGCACGGGCGATGCGGCCCTGGCCGCGGCGATTGCCGCTTCGCTGCGTGAGCTGACCAAGCTGCGCGGTGCGGTGGCTTTTGCCGACAGCCTGCCCAATGACGGCAAGGTCATCAGCGACGAAAGGAAGTACGACTGACCGGCTGGTGCCGTCCCCAAGTTCGCGGCGTGGCCAGCTGACGCCTTCCCGCCAGTCCCGAAAAGGGGGTTTCCTTCGGTCACGCGGATTTTTTCTGAGAGGCCATCAAGGGGGGGATTCGCCAGGAAAGTAGACCTGCACGGCATATTCCGGATCGCGGCGCCAGTGCCGTTCCTTGAGCAGCCACTGCATGACGAATTCCCGCACCGTCTGCCGGCCAGCTTCCGTGGCCAGCTGGAGGTAGCGCTCGGACCCAGCCCGCGCCCCCAGTTCCGGTGTCATCGAACGCTCGAGGGCCGCGAGATTTTCATCCTTGTTGAAGCGCGCCCAGCCACTCTGGGTGTATTTCTGCAAGGCGCTGGTGTCGAAGGCGACGGGCAGGCTGGGATTCAGCCTCGGCGCATGCACAATCGCCGTTTTGCCCCTGAGCGCAATGCGCCATTCCTTCGCCAGTTCGATGTGATAGCGATAGACCACCGGCGTCTGGATATGCGAAACGGTCGTGCCGAGCGGGATGCCCCAGAACTCCTTGGTATCCGCGCGGGTAAATCTTTCGAGCGCCGTCACGGTCGCGACTTCGAGCAGGCCGCCCGGGGTGCGCATCACCACCGGGACTTCCGGCGCCAGGAGCGTTGTTTCGGTCTTGCTGGCCGTCAGCTTGGCATATGAGGCATGCAGGAACCAGGCTGCTGCGCCGAGGGCAGCCAGTATCAGGATCGCCCAGCCGCTCAGTCGGATGTTGAGTTGCATGGTGCCGGTACCTTAGCGCAGCAGTAGCAAGACCAGGCCAACCACCGCAACGATGCCGATGACGAGCGTCGTCGCACCCAACCACACGACGCGCAGGCGGTTGGCCTCGACGCGCTTGATCAGTTGTGTGTTCTGTTCGGCCAGCGTCTTGATCAGTTCGGAGGACGCGAGCATCTGACTGTGCAGGTCGGCGGTGGCGGCTTCCGTCGCCACCAGCCGTGCCTGCAGGGCGGCGATGACTTCGTTGTCCGACTGCGGCCGGGCCGCGGCGCGCTCTGCCGATGCGGGCTGCTCGACAGGTTTCTTGCCGACGCTGCTCCATAGTTTCTTGGCACCATCGGCAACCGCGGGGGCATTGCTGATGACCTCTTTCCAGGGGACGATTTTGAGTACCGCAAGCCAAGGGATCGCCATCATGAAACCTTTCCGGAAAATGGAGCAATGAAACTAAAAACCTCAGTTCGCACCACGGAGATCACGGAGGACACGGAGAAACGGCGCAAGCATACATAATTCAGGCGCACCCAACGGGCGACATGCTCTTATTACGTAACGCCTTGTCTTTTCTCCGTGATCACCGTGTCCTCCGTGCGGTGAACTGCTTTTTCTAAGATGAACTCAGAACTCGATTTCACCCGCCATGAAAACAATGGCACGTCCGGCGAGCAATACCCGCTTCCACTTTACCTCACAGTCGATGTTGCCGCCACGGCGGGAAACCTGCCGGGCTTTCAGCATGGGCTTGCCCAGTTTTGCTGCCCAGTACGGCGCCAGTTGGCAGTGCGCCGAACCGGTGACCGGATCCTCCGGAACGCCCAGTTTGGGAGCAAAAAAACGACTGACAAAATCAACATCGACACCGGGTGCGGTAACGATGACGCCGCGCAGGTCAAGTTGGCTCAGCAGGGCCTGGTCGGGGGTGATGGCGCGCACGGTGGCTTCGCTGTCGAACACGGCCATGTAATCCTCGGCGGCCAACACCTCAAGGGGACGTTGGCCAAGTCCTTGCAGCAGGATATCCACAGGCACATGTGGTGCGGGCAGGGACGCTGGAAAGTCCATTTGCAGAAGCTCGCCGCGTTTTTCGACAAACAGGTTACCGCTGCGGGTTTCAAAGGTGATGGCCGGTTTGGCATAGCCCAGAACCGTGAAGATGATATGCGCCGAGGCCAGCGTGGCGTGGCCGCACAGATCGACCTCCTGGACCGGGGTGAACCAACGCAGCGCGAAACCTTTTTCCGAGGGGACAAAGAACGCGGTCTCGGCCAGATTGTTTTCCTCGGCGATGGCCTGCAGCATGCTGTCATCCAGCCAGCGTTCTAGCGGGCAGACAGCTGCGGGATTGCCTTCAAATGTGCGGGTGGCAAAGGCGTCAACCTGATATTGCCGGATTTTCATTTTGTGTCACGATGAGGGGGAAATTGCAGAAAGCACAGTGCAGGCAAAAGCACTCATCTAATGGCCAGCAGGTCAATCTGGCGGCAGGAAAAATACCTGGCATTTCGCTAAAACCAGTACATCGGATAGTGGCGTTTCGGATTGCCCGAAAGATTGTTGATCAACAGCGCCACCAGCAGCATGACCAGCGCTCCCAACGCCACGGGAGACAGGACAAAGCTGTAACCCAGCATATGGCTGTTGGAACTGCCGCTTACCGCGATCAGCGCCGTCGCGCCGCCGGGCGGATGTATGGTGCGGGTGGCATGCATGGCGACGAGGGAAAGCGCAACCGCCAGCGCGCTGATCAGCGCGACCGGTTCGGGGAAAAGTTTGCATAGCGTTATGCCGATCAGCGCACTCAGTACATGCCCGCCGACCAGATTGCGCGGTTGCGAAAATTCGGCCTGCGGCGCCCCATAGAGCAGCACCGCCGAGGCGCCGAAAGAACCGATCAGGAACAGGTGATCGGTGATGTCCTGACTGACGAGCGTGCTCATTACCGCCACCAGGTAGATACCGACAAATGCACCGAGACCGGACCAGGCTATTTTTGTCCAGGGCTTGCGCGGCGGGCAGGGTGTCTTGCTGCCCATTCGCTTGAAGTAATAACGCATAGCGGAATTATCGGTCAGAAATACCTGAAAACGATCACCTTGTGTTTAGCTGGTCAGTGTCAGCACCAGCGGCACGGTGAAGGTCGAAACCACTGTCGATATCACCATGCCCGCCGCCACTGGCCCCTGCATGGTGCGGAACTGCTGGGACATTACGTAAACATTGACGCCCATTGCCAGCGCGGCAAGCAGTGTTACCACCTGCGTTTCCAGTAGTGGCAGACCGAGCGCCCGCGCGAGGAGCCAGACGACTAAAGGCTGGACAAAGAGTTTGATGGCGGTGATCGCCAGGCTTTGGGCGATGCCGTCGCGAATGCTGTACGCCGCAAGGCTCATGCCGAGGGCAATGAGTGAAAGCGGGACCGCAGTCTGGCCGAGCATGGCGAGGGGAACATCAATGAAGGTGGGGAGCGACAGGCCAGTGAACCCCCAGGCAGTGCCCGTCAGGATCGAGGCGACAATCGGATTGGTCAGCACCCCCTTTAAGGTCTTGCCGAAGCCCCGCAGCGAAAATTCGCCGTGGCGCGCCCACTCGACCGAGAGCGTGACCAGCGTCCACAGGATCAGGGCATTGAACACGAGGACCAACGAGACAGTGGCGAGCGAAGCATCGCCCAGCGTGGTCTTGGCGACAGCCACACCCAGGATGACGTTGTTGGAAAACACCCCGCCCAGGGCAAACACCGACTGGGCGACGCCGTCAAGCTTGAACAGGGTCGCCGCCACCAGACGGCCGATGATGAAAACGATCAGGCAACCACCGAAGAATGCAATCAGCAGGCGGGCATCAACCGGCGGCATTTTTGAAAAATCGCCCATCATGCGGAACAACATGGCCGGAATGGCGATTGCGTAGGCAAACTGCGCCAGGGTTTCCGCTGCCGGCAAGGACCAGCGGCCAGAGCGCGCAACAACGTAGCCAATCAAGATAAGCAGGAAGAGCGGACTGGCGAGCGAGAAGTGGTGGAGGAAACTGGACAAGGCTGCGTCAACGGCGCGGGGAATAGAGAAAAGCCCGGATTTTCCAGCATTCCCGGCGGAAAATCAGAAAAACCTTGCCCTGTTCCCGGCCTTGCCCCACGTCTGTTAGCGGAAGTCAGTTCGCTGGATCAGCGCCCGCGTCCTCCACCCGGGCCCATGCCGCCAGCACCGCCGGGACCCATGCTACCGCCACCAGCGGGCGGTTCGTCGGGCAGGGTCATGTTGCGCTCCCGGGCCCGCGCTTTCATGGCCTCATGATGTTCCATGCGGATTCTTTCGCGCTCTTCAGCCGTTGTCGTGGCGCGCATTTTGGCGCGATACTCGTTGCACTCCTGTTGTGTCATGAGTTGGCTGCCATAGATCTGGTCCTGCTGTTGAGTCTGGCTTTTTGACTGAACTAGTGGCGGGTCTGCCGCCAAAATGATTCCTGCAGGCAGAAGCAGGGTGGTGATCGTCACGGATAGCACCAATGGTTGTTTCATCCCTAATACCTCAGTCACACCACGGAGATCACGGAGGACACGGAGACAAGACGCCAGCGGAAAAATGCGGGAGCATCCGACGGGTGACGTCCATTGCTTCCGTAACGACTGGTTTTTCTCCGTGACCTCCGTGGTTAACTGCTTTTTCCAGGTTCATTGTCTTGGACTTCTTGTTCAAGCGGGTTGCCCAGTTAGCCGGGACACCTACCGCAACCCGTTCAATAGTGTGCGGATCTCGCGTGAAATGCCGCTATCTGGCAGCGCGAATCGATTTCAGTACAGACAGCGTGCGACGAATGATGGCTTTATATGCCTTCTAGGTGACACGGAAGGTGGCGACATGCAACTGCCACCGGGGTGTCTCTGATATGATGCTCTCATGACGATTAACTCCACTGCCCCCGGCCAGAATGTCGGCCACAATACCGGTCCCCTTGCAGGTTTGCGCGTCCTCGATCTGACCCGCCTGCTGCCGGGACCGGTCTGCACCCTCCATCTGGCCGATCTGGGTGCCGAGGTGATCAAGATCGAGGACACCGGCGCCGGTGACTATTCGCGCACCATGAGTCTCGGCGCCAGTGCCGGGGAGGACAGTTTCTTCTTCCGCATCGTCAATCGCCACAAGCGCGGCATGCGGCTCGATCTCAAACAGGCGGCCGGAGTGGCGGTCTTTCTGCGTCTGGCGCGTGAGGCGGATGTGATTGTCGAAAGCTTTCGTCCCGGCGTGGTCGACCGACTGGGTGTTGGCTATGCGGCCGTGCAGGCAATCAATCCGCGCATCGTCTATTGCGCCATCACCGGCTATGGTCAGGATGGTCCGTGGCGCGACCGCGCCGGCCATGACATCAATTACATCGCCACGGCCGGGGTGCTCGATCAGATCGGCAACGCGGGCGAGGCGCCGGCCATTCCAAACCTGCAGATCGGCGATCTGCTGGGCGGTGCGTTGACGGCGGCAATGGGCATCCTCGCCGCGGTGATCGGCGCCAAAGCCACGGGCGCGGGTCGCTACGTCGATGTTTCGATGACCGACGCCAGTTTTGCCCACGCCTATACGCCGTTGCTCTCGGTGCTGGGACGCGGACAGACCATGCCGCGCGGTACCGACGACCTTACCGGCGGTCTGCCCGGCTACGGCCTCTATCGCACGCAGGATGGCCGTTACATGGCGGTGGGGGCACTGGAACCGAAGTTCTGGGCGCTGTTTTGTACGGCGATCGACCGCCCGGATCTCAAGCCATTCGGCCTGGCACGCGATGCGGACGGCGCGCGCACCCGCAGCGAACTCGAAAAACTGTTTGCCAGCCAGCCGCTCGGCCATTGGGCGGCGCTATTCGAGAGCGTCGATTGTGGCGTAACTCCTGTGCTTGAGTTCGCCGAGGCGATGCGGCATCCGCAGTTGAAGGCACGCGGCATGCTCCCCGAAGTGGGCGGCCTGCCGCAATTCGCGCCACCATTCAAGATGTCCGGCTTCAATTTCACGGTGCGCAGTCCTGCGCCAAAAGTCGGCGCTGACGGGACGGCGATTCTGCGCGAGGCCGGCTATACGCCCGATGAGATCGGGCAGTTGCGCAATCAGGGCGTGATCTGACCGGGTGAGCACCGCGCTGACCCTGCTGCCCGACTTTGCCCTGATCCTGCTCGGCTATGCCCTGCGGCGCTGGATGGTGGCGCTGGGCGACCATTTCTGGACCGGGCTGGAAAAGCTGGTCTATTTTGTCTTGTTCCCGGCCCTGCTGTTCAACGCCATCATCAAGACGCCGCTGTCCTTTGAAGCCATCCCCCTGTTTGGTGTAGGTGCGGCAGCGATGCTGGGCGCGATGCTGCTGGCCCTGTTGGCGCGGCCCCTGTTTTCGCTGACGCCGATTTCCTTCGCCTCGCAGTTCCAATGTGCCTTCCGCTTCAATACCTACATCGGACTGGCGGTGGCCGCCAAACTGCACGGCGCTGCGGGCATCGCGGCGATGGGGTTGCTGGCCGGTGGCATGGTGCCACTTGCCAACCTGGCTGCGGTCTGGATGCTGGCGCGGCATGGTGAAGCGTCGGTGTGGCGCGAACTGGCGAAGAATCCCTTGTTTCTGGCTACCCTGGCCGCGTTGGCGTGGAATCTGGCGGGATTGACGCTGCCCACACCGGCCGGACAGTTCCTCGGCCGACTGGCCGAGGCGGCAATTGCACTGGGCTTGCTGGCGGTGGGCGCGGCACTCAAATTGCGCGGTACGCTTGGGCCGGCCGGCCGCGGGGCGGCTGCCTATTTTCTGGTGATAAAGCTGCTGGCCATGCCGCTCATCGTGTTAGCGGTGGCCCGTCATATTGGGCTTGACGGTATTCATTTCGACATTGCGCTGGTTTTTGCCGCATTGCCGACGGCCTCTTCGGCCTACATACTCGCCCAGCGCATGGGCGGCGACGGCACGCGGGTGGCCTGGCTGATTTCTGCTAGCACCCTGCTGGGCATGCTGAGCTTACCGCTTTGGCTTGTTCTTCTGAGTTGAACTGGCGCTTTTCGTGGGCGTTTCCGGTGCGGGTTTTTCTGCCGGTGGCGCAACGGATTCTGCCGGAGGCATGCCCCCGGTGCTCCCCGTCAGGTTCCACGGCATCGGCCAGGTAGCCGGATTGAGGAAGGGGTTGGGCGCTGCGTTGCCTTCGCTATCCTTTGCCGACTGGCTCATCTGCTGGAGAGCCATAAGCGTGGTGCGCTGCATTTCAAGCCCCTGGATGGTCATCTGCAGCAAGCCCAGGTTCGACTTGAGCCAGCCTTCGACGGCCTTCAGGTCGGCGATGCGTTTTCCCAGTTCGTCGGTGTCGAGCGTGGGCGTTACCATGCCGGGTAGCGAGAAGCCCATGTTGCCCCACATATTCTTGAGTAAATCCATTGGATCGTTCTGGGTTTCGTGGGTCATGATTAGGCCTCGACAGGAATATGAAATAACGCTTATGATAGCCGTATTCTAAAAGGGGGAAGTTAAGTGCGGATACTGGTGATAGAAGACCATACGCTGGTGCGCGAAGGATTGCTACTGGCGTTGAAGGGGCTGGATGAAGGCGGGGTACCTGCCGAGATTCTGGGTGCCAGGGATGCCGACGAGGCAACGCGACTACTCACGGCCAGCGATGACTTCGACCTGATCCTGCTCGACCTGATGTTGCCGGGGACTGGTGGTATGGCTTTCCTGGGCGTGATCCGCAAACGGCATCCACACATTCCGGTGGTGGTGCTGTCAGCGCTGGATGATGGCGAAACCGTGCTCAAGGCCATGCGTCAAGGGGCGGCAGGCTTCGTTTCCAAGGCCAGCCCGACCGATACCCTGCTGGAAGCACTCCGCGAAGTGCTCGCCGGCGAAACGTGGTTGCCGCCGGAATACCGTGAATTGTCCGGCAAGCGTCGCCGTGCCAAAACCGTTGCCGAACGCTTTGGCCTGACCAAGAGTCAGGCGCGCGTGCTTGAACTGCTGGCCGAGGGCAAGACCAACCGCGAAATCGGTGCAATGCTTGGGGTTACCGAGGGCACGGTGAAAATCCACGTTTCGGCAATTTTCAAGGCCCTGAATGTGAGCAATCGCTCACAGGCCTTGCTGGTGGCGCAAGGCAAGAAATAGTTCCTCCGCCGGGCCGCCCCAAGGAGGAACGGCCAATACATGGAGCGGGCGCAGCCCGCGAACAACCGTCACCCCCTTCTTCGAGAAGGGGGCTGGGGGGATGAGGGTCATACTGCCTCCGCCGGGCCGCCCCAAGGAGGAACGGCCAATACATGGAGCGGGCGCAGCCCGCGAACAACCGTCACCCCCTTCTTCGAGAAGGGGGCGGGAGGATGGGGTAGCCAGTCAGGCGACTTCCGCCATGACCCGCTGCTGTGGCTGCGGTTGCGGCGTTGCCAATTGGCGGCTGCCGAGACTGGGCAGCGGCTCGTCATCTTCCAATGGTAATTGCAGCAGTTCGATGACCTGATGTGCCATCGCGCGACAGGCATTGGCCAGCGGCGTGGGCAGCCCCGGCGGCAAGGTTTTCTGCAGCAGGAACTTGCTTGACGACAGGCTAAAGACCGGCTCGAGAATGCGATCGCGGTAAGGCCCCAGCAATTCCGCCACGGTTCTTTCGGCCGCCTCGCGCTGCCAGACATTGGTCGGCCATTGCGTCGGCACAGCGTAGGCGCGCGGGAACATTTCGAGGTCGCGGATGACGGTGCGGATATCTTCATGCGAATCGCGGAATGGCAGCAATACGAGATCGGCCAAGCCATACAGGCGCCGGTCCATCTCGGTGCGGTTGCCGCCGCCGTCGATCACGCCCAGCCAGGCCTTGAGTCCGCGAACCTTGTCTACTACCTTGTTCAACGCTTCGCGCGAGCGGGCGTCGGCGATCAGGTAGCGCCGCTCGCTTGGATCAAGTGGCTCTCGATGGGTGTCCGTCAGGACGCAGACCGAGCGCTGTCCAAGCAGGCCCATGCCCTGACAAAGCATGTGCGACAGGGTCGTTTTACCCGTGCCACCCTTGTTGCCGATTACGCAGATGATGTCCGCCATATTGCCTCCTGCGCACGCCAAGCCGTGTGCGCTTCGAAGTGCATTATTGGCGATCAGGGGGTGATCAGATGGCTGGAAATGCAGCGGAATCGCCAGCTAAATCGGCTTGGCCGGCCGGGTGGTACAGGTAAAGACGGGTCACGCGGCGGTCTTTCAGCTCAATTTCGGTGTCCGGTACGATTTCCGGTACGGCGAAGCTGTTGCTGATTAGTGTGGCGCCCGCGGCCATCTCGGAGCTAGCCTTGCGCCATAACCGGGGCATCGGTACAGGGGAAAGAAAGGCATAGACCAGAGCGTACTCGCCCAGCGGCTCCTGCCAGAAGTCGCCACGCCGTACGGCCACGTTAGCCAGCCCCCGGGTGCGCCAACGCGCCAGTAGCCAAGGTAGCGGGGCGTGCTCGATGCCGACGAAGCGGCAATCTGGACGGGCTTTCGCCAAATGCCGCAGCAGGCGGCCGTCGCCGCAGCCGAGGTCGATAAACCTGACGGGTGTTGCCGGCAGCAGTGCCGCCAGGGCTATTGCTGTATCGCGGTTGCTCAGATACAGCGGCACCCGGCTGCGATCGGTACGCCAGAAGATCAGCAAACTCAGGACAAAGGCGGCGAGAAACCAGCCGGGGGCGATGTCGAATCCCTGCACGATGACCGCCAATGGCGCAAACCCGAGGTGGATCGGCAACCACCAGCGCGGCGCACGCTGCCAGTAGGCAATCAGGGCGGCGCCAATGCCCTGGATGAGGGCCGGTATGAGCGGGAATTGCCAAAAATCAAGTTGCGTCAATTGGGCCAGAACGAAGGCCAGCATCAGCACCATTACCCCGCCGCCGCCTTGTGCCAACAAGGCCGCGCGCAAGGGCGAAGCGGACTCAGTCGGCGAGGCTGGCACGCAGGTTGTCCCGTCTGGACTGCGCGATTGCGATGCTGCGCGCCTTGACCGGTCCGAAGCCGCGGATTTCCTCCGGCCAGCCGGACAGCGCGCTGGCGGCAGGCAAGGTGCTGGCGTCGAGGCGTTCCAGTATCAGTCTAATGTCGTCTTCGTAGTCGGCGATCAACTGCCGCTCTTGACGGCGCTCGGCGCTGCGGCCGAACAGGTCCCAGCGCGTGCCGCGCCAGCGCCGCGCACGGGCCAGCCATTTGAACGCGGTCATCATCCAGGGGCCGAAGCGGCGCTTGGCGATGTGCCCGGTGGTCGGGTCCGGCCTGGCCAGCAGCGGCGGGGCGAGGTGGAACACCAGACGGTAATCGCCCTCGAATTGTGCGGCTACTCGCGCCAGAAAATCGGTCTCGGCATGGAGACGCGCTACCTCGTATTCGTCCTTGATGGCGAGCAACTTGAAGTAATTGCGGGCAACGGTTTCGGCCAGCGCCGTACCGCCAGCGCCGACTTTTGCCGTCGCGGCGCTGACGCTTGCGATCAGGTTCCGATAGCGCTCGGCGAGAGCGGCATCCTGATATTCGGTGAGGCGACGGTCGCGATCAGTGACCAGTTCGGCGAAAGTCGGCGCTGGCGGGATGAAATGCCCCGCATGGGGTACGGCGTATGGCAGTGCGAACGTTGCGCTGCAGGTCGGATCGTACGCAATGTGGCGACCCCAGAGAAAAGCGCGCAGGTTCATTGCGACAGCAGTGCCATTGAGTTCAATGGCACGCGTCAGTGCCGCTTCACTCACCGGCAGCAGTCCGCGCTGCCAGGCAAAACCGAGCAGCAGCAAGTTGGCATAGACCGTGTGACCCAGCAGTTGCCTGGCCAGGGCGGTGGCATCGAGATAATCTAACCGTGCCATGCCGATGGTCGCCGCGAGGGTCGATTCGATGTGCGCCTGGGGAAACTGCCAATCGGGATCGGTGGTGAAATCTGCCGTCGGTGTTGCTGCGCTGTTGATGACTGCGCGGGTGCGTCCGGCCTGCATTTTTGCCAGTGCCTCGGCGGTCGTGCTGACAATTGCATCGCCGCCGATGATGGCGTCGGCGGCGCCGGTGGTAATGCGTACGGCATGAAGTGCCTGTGGTTCGGTGCAGATGCGGACGTGGGAAAATACCGCGCCACCCTTTTGCGCCAGCCCGGCAATGTCCAGCACGGTGACGCCCTTGCCGTCGAGGTGTGCGGCCATGCCGAGCAGCGCGCCCAGCGTCACCACGCCCGTGCCGCCGACCCCGGTGATGAGTATGCCGTAGGGTGCAGCCGTGTCCGGTAAAGTCTGCGCTGGCGGTACGGCGCTGGCGGGCATCTCAACCAGTGCGCCACCGGAACGCAGCTTGCCGCCTTCGACCGTGACGAAGCTCGGACAGAAACCATTAACGCAGGAAAAATCCTTGTTGCAGGCCGATTGATCGATGGCGCGTTTTCTCCCCAGCGGTGTTTCGACCGGCACGATGGCAAGACAATTCGACTGCACGCCGCAGTCGCCGCAGCCTTCGCAGACGTGTTCATTGATGAAGGCGCGCCGCGGCGGATCGGGCAGTTTGCCGCGCTTGCGTCGCCGCCGATTCTCAGCCGCGCAGGTCTGGTCGTAGATGATTGCCGAGACGCCGGGGCATTCGCGGCATTCGCGCTGCACGCTATCCAGTTCGGCGCGCGGCCGCACCGGAATGCCGTGGGGCAGGTCGCTGTTATGCCATGCGCGTTCTGCGGTGTCGTCAATCACGACGACAATCTGCTGCACGCCTTCGGCCCGGAGCTGGTGGGCGACTTGCGGCACGGTCAGTGTACCGTCCACCGGCTGCCCGCCGGTCATGGCGACCGCATCGTTGTAGAGGATCTTGTAGGTGATGTTCACGCCGGCCGCGAGCGCGGCGCGGATGGCGAGCACGCCGGAGTGAAAATAGGTGCCGTCACCAAGGTTGACGAAGACATGCGGGGTCGTCGTGAACGGCGCCTGGCCGATCCAGGCGGCGCCTTCGCCGCCCATGTGCGAAAAAGTGGTGGTGCTGCGGTCCATCCAGGTGACCATGAAATGGCAGCCGATCCCAGCCAGCGCGCGCGAACCAGCCGGCAAGCGCGTCGAGGTATTGTGCGGGCAGCCCGGACAAAACCAGGGGATGCGGGAGACCGGGTGGTTCGCCGCGCAGCTTGTTTCTCTGGCATCGATCAGCGCCAGCCGCGCGCTGATGCGAGGCGAAGTGTGGAAGCGGCTGATACGTGCGGCGATGACCTTGGCAATTAGCGCCGGGGTGAGTTCGCCTGCCGCCGGCAGCAGCCATGCGCCATGCGCAACGGTGCCGCCACCCTGCGGCAGCAAGGCCCACTCGCCTTGCTCGTCGAATTTGCCGACGACGCGCGGCCGAACGTCGTCGCGCCAGTTGTAGAGCGTTTCCTTGAGCTGATATTCGATCAACTGCCGTTTTTCCTCGACCACCAGAATCTCTTCGAGTCCCTGGGAAAATTTGCGCACGCCGTCAGCCTCGAGTGGCCAGACCATGCCGACCTTGTAGAGGCGGATGCCGATTGCGGCAGCGTCTTGCGCGTCGATCCCCAGGTCATCGAGAGCCTGGCGCACGTCGAGATAGCTCTTGCCGGCAGCAATGATGCCGAGTCGCGGATGGGGTGAATCGATGACGATGCGATTGAGGGTGTTGGCGCGGCAATAGGCCAGTGCGGCATACAGTTTGTGGTTGAGCAGGCGGGCTTCCTGCGCTAGCCGGTCGTCCGGCCAGCGGATGTTGAGGCCGTCGGCGGGCAGTTCATAATCGCTCGGAATGACAATGCGCAGGCGTTCCGGCGACAGGTCGACCGTGGCGGAGGACTCGACGGTATCCGCCACTGCCTTGAAGCCCACCCAGCAACCGCTGTAGCGGCTCAAGGCCCAGGCGTGCAGGCCGAGGTCGAGATATTCCTGCACGCCGGACGGTGCGAGCACCGGCATCATTGCGGCCTTGAAAGCGTGTTCTGACTGGTGCGCGACGGTGGACGAGCGTGCGGCGTGGTCGTCGCCGGCCACGGCAATGACGCCGCCGAATCTGGCGGTACCGGCGGAGTTGGCGTGTTTGAAGACATCACCGCAACGGTCTACACCTGGTCCCTTGCCATACCAGAGGCCGAAGACACCGTCGTATTGCGCGCCGGGGGAGAGATTGACCTGCTGTGTGCCCCAGATGGCCGTGGCGGCAAGGTCTTCGTTGACGCCTGGGCGGAATACGACGTGGTGTTGCGCCAGGTGCTGGTTCGCCTGCCACAACGAATAGTCGAGGCCGCCCAGTGGCGAACCGCGATAGCCGGAGACATAGCCGGCCGTATTCAGCCCGGCTGCCAGGTCGCGCCGCCGTTGCAGCATTGGCAGCAAGGTGAGCGCCTGTACCCCGGTCAGAAAGATCCGGCCTGACTCGCGCGTGTATTTGTCTTCGAGAGTGTCTGAAAGCATGGAACCCTCCCTGGCTCGCAGCTGTTTGCCGACGCCCCGATCGGGTGGGCGTTACTCGGGCAGGATCTTGCCTGGATTCATCAGGTTGTGCGGATCGAGCGCCTGCTTGATGGCGCGCATCGCCGTGAGCGCCTCCGCACCATGCTCCAGCGCCATGTACTTGCGTTTGCCGAGGCCGATGCCGTGCTCACCCGTACAGGTGCCGTCCATGGTGATGGCGCGCTCCGCGAGACGCTGGGCAAATCCTTGCGCCTTACCGAGTGCAATGCTGTCTTCGGGATTGACCAGCAGCAGCATGTGAAAATTGCCGTCGCCGACATGGCCGAGCAAGGGGGCGGTCAGTCCGGTTTGCGTCAGATCGTCGAGCGAGGCGGCAATGCATTCCGCCAGCCGCGAGATCGGGACGCAGACGTCGGTGGTCAGTGAGCGCGCGCCCGGCTGGAGGCCGAGGCAGGCATAGTAGGCGTCGTGCCGGGCTTGCCACAGGCGCGAACGTTCCTCGGGGCGGTCAGCCCATGCGAAATCCATGCCGCCATGTTCGGCGGCAATATCCTGTACCACCCTGGTTTGCTCGGCAACACCGGCGGGCGAACCATGCAATTCAAAAAACAGCGTCGGTGTCTCGCGCAGGGTGGTCTTGCTGTAGCGGTTGATGGCCGTGACGGACAGGGTGTCGAGCAACTCAATGCGGGCGACGGGAATGCCGAGCTGGATGGTCTGGATTACCGTATCGACGGCAGCGGCGATGGTCGGAAATGCGCATACTGCGCAGCTGATCGCCTCGGGCAGCGGGTGCAGGCGCACGGTCAGTTCGGTAATGATGCCGAGCGTGCCTTCCGCGCCGACAAACAGGCGGGTCAGATCATAGCCGGCCGCCGATTTCTTGGCGCGCGTGCCAGTTTTGATGACGCGGCCATCGGCGAGAACGATGGTCATGGCCAGTACGCTTTCGCGCATGGTGCCGTAACGTACGGCATTGGTGCCGGAGGCCCGCGTGGCGGCCATCCCGCCGATGCTGGCGTCGGCACCCGGATCGATGGGGAAAAACAGCCCGCTGCCATGCAACTCGGCATTCAGTCCCTTGCGTGTCACCCCGGGCTGGACACTCGCATCAAGGTCTTCGGGGCGTACC
The DNA here is from genome assembly GCA_002347405.1 of Rhodocyclaceae bacterium UBA2271. GTDB lineage: Bacteria > Pseudomonadota > Gammaproteobacteria > Burkholderiales > Rhodocyclaceae > Sulfuricystis. The sequence continues at coordinate 41,966 of DDXB01000030.1, forward strand.
GCCAAGACCTGATTCATCCCCGACAGGTCGATGCAGATGCCACCCTTGACGGCATGCAAATGGCCCTCGAGCGAAGTGCCTGTGCCATAAGCAATCATCGGTACACGGTAGGTATGGCACAAGGCGACGGCTGAACTGACTTCCTCGGTCGTCAAGGCAAACACGACACCATCAGGAGGCATGGAAGGGAGCGATGACTCGTCGGTGCCATGGTGATCGCAAATTCCAGGACTGATCGAGAAGCGGTCGTTGAACCGCGCGGCGAGAGCCGCAATCAATTCGGGCGGGAGGCGGGAGGTCGTCTTCATTGAGGATATTCTACGCCGGAGAGATTGGATGGCTCTTAGCAAACCCGTCAAGTGGCCGGTTCAGTGCGGCTAGAATCTTGAGTGTGCCGCAATGGTAATCGGAGTATACTTATTGATTCCAAAGCTTTGATTTTTCTGTCTATAGTAACGTGATCGCCAAAAAACGGATCCGGCATTGGGTTGATCTGCCGCCACAAACCAAGGCTTCCTCCTGTCAGTGAGTTATGTTGGCGCCAAGAATCGAAAAATCGAAAATTTCCGGCAACATTGACAAATAGGGCAGATTTCATTCATAATTCTGGGTTGTTTCGCTGGAGGGGTTCCCGAGCGGTCAAAGGGATCAGACTGTAAATCTGACGGCACAGCCTTCGAAGGTTCGAATCCTTCCCCCTCCACCAGAGAAATCCGCAGTACCGGTTCATTTGCAGTCGTAGCGTTGGTTTGGGTGTGGTTGGATCAAAGCGGGTGTAGCTCAGTTGGTAGAGCACTTGCCTTCCAAGCAAGATGTCACGAGTTCGAACCTCGTCGCCCGCTCCATCGTTTATGTTTTGTAGTGGCAGATTTTGTGGCTGTAGCATCTAACTTATTGTTTACTGTTCTGTTTTCGAGCCCATGTAGCTCAGTGGTAGAGCACTCCCTTGGTAAGGGAGAGGTCGGCAGTTCAATCCTGCCCATGGGCACCATAAATATTCTCGGACCAGACTTGTTGGGGTAATCGATCATGGCAAAAGGCAAATTTGAGCGCAAGAAGCCGCATGTGAATGTGGGGACGATTGGGCACGTGGATCATGGCAAGACGACGTTGACGGCGGCGATCACGACGATATTGGCGGCGAAATTTGGTGGTGAGGCGAAAGCCTACGACCAGATTGATGCGGCGCCGGAAGAGAAGGCGCGGGGCATCACCATCAACACGGCGCACGTCGAATACGAGACGGAGCAGCGGCACTACGCCCACGTTGACTGTCCGGGCCACGCTGACTACATCAAGAACATGATTACCGGTGCGGCGCAGATGGACGGTGCCATTC
>DDXB01000069.1:0-4771 GCA_002347405.1 Rhodocyclaceae bacterium UBA2271
TTAGGGATGGGAATCTGGTCGAGAGACTGTGCGTTTGCTGAAGCTAAAAAAATGTAGCAAAGCACTTACACAGAAATACAGCAATAAGGTTAGCAATAACCTTGTCAGTAAATTTGAGTAAGTGAGCGAAGAGATTGAACTGAAGAGTTTGATCCTGGCTCAGATTGAACGCTGGCGGAATGCTTTACACATGCAAGTCGAGCGGCAGCGCGGGGGCAACCCTGGCGGCGAGCGGCGAACGGGTGAGTAACACATCGGAACGTACCCTGTCGTGGGGGATAGCTCGGCGAAAGCCGGATTAATACCGCATACGACCTGAGGGTGAAAGCAGGGGATCGCAAGACCTTGCGCGACAGGAGCGGCCGATGTCGGATTAGCTAGTTGGTGAGGTAAAGGCTCACCAAGGCGACGATCCGTAGCTGGTCTGAGAGGACGACCAGCCACACTGGAACTGAGACACGGTCCAGACTCCTACGGGAGGCAGCAGTGGGGAATTTTGGACAATGGGGGCAACCCTGATCCAGCCATTCCGCGTGAGTGAAGAAGGCCTTCGGGTTGTAAAACTCTTTCAGCAGGAACGAAACGGTCATCTCTAACATAGGTGGCTAATGACGGTACCTGAAGAAGAAGCACCGGCTAACTACGTGCCAGCAGCCGCGGTAATACGTAGGGTGCGAGCGTTAATCGGAATTACTGGGCGTAAAGCGTGCGCAGGCGGTTTTGTAAGACAGATGTGAAATCCCTGGGCTTAACCTAGGAACTGCGTTTGTGACTGCAAGACTAGAGTGTGGCAGAGGGGGGTGGAATTCCACGTGTAGCAGTGAAATGCGTAGAGATGTGGAGGAACACCGATGGCGAAGGCAGCCCCCTGGGTTAACACTGACGCTCATGCACGAAAGCGTGGGTAGCAAACAGGATTAGATACCCTGGTAGTCCACGCCCTAAACGATGCCAACTAGGTGTTGGGGAAGGAGACTTCCTTAGTACCGTAGCTAACGCGTGAAGTTGGCCGCCTGGGGAGTACGGTCGCAAGATTAAAACTCAAAGGAATTGACGGGGACCCGCACAAGCGGTGGATGATGTGGATTAATTCGATGCAACGCGAAAAACCTTACCTACCCTTGACATGCCAGGAATCCTGCAGAGATGTGGGAGTGCTCGAAAGAGAACCTGGACACAGGTGCTGCATGGCTGTCGTCAGCTCGTGTCGTGAGATGTTGGGTTAAGTCCCGCAACGAGCGCAACCCTTGTCATTAGTTGCCATCATTAAGTTGGGCACTCTAATGAGACTGCCGGTGACAAACCGGAGGAAGGTGGGGATGACGTCAAGTCCTCATGGCCCTTATGGGTAGGGCTTCACACGTCATACAATGGTCGGTACAAAGGGTTGCCAAGCCGCGAGGTGGAGCCAATCCCAGAAAGCCGATCGTAGTCCGGATCGGAGTCTGCAACTCGACTCCGTGAAGTCGGAATCGCTAGTAATCGTGGATCAGCATGCCACGGTGAATACGTTCCCGGGTCTTGTACACACCGCCCGTCACACCATGGGAGTGGGTTTCACCAGAAGTAGGTAGCCTAACCGCAAGGGGGGCGCTTACCACGGTGGGGTTCATGACTGGGGTGAAGTCGTAACAAGGTAGCCGTAGGGGAACCTGCGGCTGGATCACCTCCTTTCTAGAGCGGAAGCTTGGTGAGCATCTACAACCTATCGGTTGTTTGGCAGCGACAGCGGGTCTGTAGCTCAGCTGGTTAGAGCATCGTCTTGATAAGGCGGGGGTCGGTGGTTCGAACCCACCCAGACCCACCAGAATCAAGGGGGATTAGCTCAGCTGGGAGAGCACCTGCTTTGCAAGCAGGGGGTCGTCGGTTCGATCCCGTCATCCTCCACCAGTGATTTACGGGGGTTGGTGATGTGCGGGGCAAGAGTTGATATCCAAGTCTGGGGACTTGGATATCGGTTTTTACCGAAAAGGCTGTTTGATCTTTAACAATCAGGAAGAAGTAAAGGTGTTCGATCCGGGGAACTGGATCGGACATGGGTAATGATTGCAAATTCTCGATTTCATCCTTTGAACCAGCGATGGAATTGAAACAAGCGCGAGTTGCACCCGAGACAAGACTCTGGGGAACCAGAGCTCAAAGTTATAGGGTCAAGCGACTAAGTGCATGTGGTGGATGCCTTGGCGATCACAGGCGAAGAAGGACGTTGTAGCGTGCGAAAAGCTACGGGGAGCTCGCAAACAAGCTTTGATCCGTAGATATCCGAATGGGGAAACCCACTCCGCAAGGAGTAACCCTGGCTGAATACATAGGCCAGAGGTGGCGAACCGGGAGAACTGAAACATCTAAGTACCCCGAGGAACAGAAATCAACCGAGATTCCCCAAGTAGTGGCGAGCGAACGGGGAAGAGCCTGCAAGAGTTAACTGGCGCGTTAGCGGAACAGACTGGAAAGTCTGGCCGTAGTGGGTGATAGCCCCGTACGCGAAAACCTGCCAGCGGGACTGAGCTTGCGACAAGTAGGGCGGGACACGAGAAATCCTGTCTGAATATGGGGGGACCATCCTCCAAGGCTAAATACTCGTGATCGACCGATAGTGAACCAGTACCGTGAGGGAAAGGCGAAAAGAACCCCGGGAGGGGAGTGAAATAGATCCTGAAACCGCATGCATACAAACAGTGGGAGCGGACTTGTTCCGTGACTGCGTACCTTTTGTATAATGGGTCAGCGACTTACGTTCAGTAGCGAGCTTAACCGAATAGGGGAGGCGTAGGGAAACCGAGTCTTAATAGGGCGACATAGTTGCTGGGCGTAGACCCGAAACCAAGTGATCTATCCATGGCCAGGATGAAGGTGCGGTAACACGCACTGGAGGTCCGAACCCACTAACGTTGAAAAGTTAGGGGATGAGCTGTGGATAGGGGTGAAAGGCTAAACAAACTTGGAGATAGCTGGTTCTCCCCGAAAGCTATTTAGGTAGCGCCTCGTATGGACACTGCCGGGGGTAGAGCACTGTAATGGTTGGAGGGGTCATTTAGATCTACTCCGCCATAGCAAACTCCGAATACCGGCAAGTGATATACGGGAGACAGACGGTGGGTGCTAACGTTCATCGTCAAGAGGGAAACAACCCAGACCGCCATCTAAGGTCCCAAAGTCATGGTTAAGTGGTAAACGAGGTGGGAAGGCATAGACAGCCAGGAGGTTGGCTTAGAAGCAGCCATCCTTTAAAGAAAGCGTAATAGCTCACTGGTCGAGTCGTCCTGCGCGGAAGATGTAACGGGGCTCAAACCATGCACCGAAGATGCGGATATGTGCGTTCCACCTTAATTCATTCGCTCAGTTCATACGAGCTGCAAGCTGACAGCGCGAAGCGCTGGCAAAGCGCCCTTCAGTTTCGAGTTGAGGGCGGAGTGAGTTAAGGGGAACGCACATATGGTAGGGGAGCGTTCTGTAGGTCTGTGAAGGTGTCTCGGAAGGGATGCTGGAGATATCAGAAGTGCGAATGCTGACATGAGTAGCGATAAAGCGTGTGAAAAGCACGCTCGCCGAAAGCCCAAGGTTTCCTGCGCAACGTTCATCGGCGCAGGGTGAGTCGGCTCCTAAGGCGAGGCCGAAAGGCGTAGTCGATGGGAAACGGGTCAATATTCCCGTACCGATCTGTAATGCGATGGGGGGACGGAGAAGGTTAGCTCAGCCATCTGTTGGAATAGGTGGTTTAAGCGTGTAGGCGTGCTGCATAGGCAAATCCGTGCGGCTTAGCTGAGGCGTGATGACGAGGATCTTCGGATCTGAAGTGAGTAATACCCTGCTTCCAGGAAAAGCCTCTAAGCTTCAGTTACAGATTGACCGTACCGCAAACCGACACAGGTGGGCAGGATGAAAATTCTAAGGCGCTTGAGAGAACCCAGGAGAAGGAACTCGGCAAATTAACACCGTAACTTCGGGAGAAGGTGTGCCCCGGTAGCGTGTAGTGACTTGCTCACGAAGCGCGATGGGGTCGCAGAGAATAGGTGGCTGCGACTGTTTAACAAAAACACAGCACTCTGCAAAGTCGAAAGACGACGTATAGGGTGTGACGCCTGCCCGGTGCCGGAAGGTTAAGTGATGGGGTGCAAGCTCTTGATCGAAGCCCCGGTAAACGGCGGCCGTAACTATAACGGTCCTAAGGTAGCGAAATTCCTTGTCGGGTAAGTTCCGACCTGCACGAATGGCGTAACGATGGCCACACTGTCTCCTCTTGGGACTCAGCGAAGTTGAAGTGTTTGTGAAGATGCAATCTACCCGCGGCTAGACGGAAAGACCCCATGAACCTTTACTGTAGCTTTGCATTGGACTTTGACGGGATTTGTGTAGGATAGGTGGGAGGCATTGAAGCGGGGACGCTAGTTCTCGTGGAGCCAACCTTGAAATACCACCCTGGTGTCGTTGAGGTTCTAACCTGGGCCCCTGAATCGGGGTCGGGGACCGTGCATGGCAGGCAGTTTGACTGGGGCGGTCTCCTCCTAAAGTGTAACGGAGGAGTACGAAGGTCTTCTAGGTACGGTCGGACATCGTACTGATAGTGCAATGGCAAAAGAAGGCTTGACTGCGAGACCCACAAGTCGAGCAGGTGCGAAAGCAGGTCATAGTGATCCGGTGGTTCTGTATGGAAGGGCCATCGCTCAACGGATAAAAGGTACTCTGGGGATAACAGGCTGATTCCGCCCAAGAGTTCATATCGACGGCGGAGTTTGGCACCTCGATGTCGGCTCATCACATCCTGGGGCTG
>DDXB01000069.1:4806-39714 GCA_002347405.1 Rhodocyclaceae bacterium UBA2271
TTTGGTCCCTATCTGCCGTGGGCGCTGGATATTTGAGGGGACCTGCTCCTAGTACGAGAGGACCGGAGTGGACGTATCTCTGGTGGACCGGTTGTCACGCCAGTGGCATAGCCGGGTAGCTAAATACGGAAGAGATAAACGCTGAAAGCATCTAAGCGTGAAACTCGCCTCAAGATAAGATATCCCGGGGACTCGATCCCCCTGAAGGGTCGTCGTAGACCACGACGTTGATAGGCCGGGTGTGGAAGCGCAGCAATGCGTTAAGCTAACCGGTACTAATTGCCCGTGCGGCTTGACCCTATAACCTTGAGACACGCAGCGCGTGAGTCTCATGGTGCAACGATGAGCCAGCCTCATCGCGCCCAACAATCATTACCTACTTTACTTCTTCCTATTCAGTGACCCGGACTCAACCCCCAGGTCACAACCCTTTCAGTCTGGTGCCCATAGCGTCCCGGTACCACCCCTTCCCATCCCGAACAGGACCGTGAAACAGGACCGCGCCAATGATAGTGGGCTTCCGCCCGCGAAAGTAGGTCAGCACCAGACTATCCCCACTAAAAAACGCCCCGCAGCTCTCTGCGGGGCGTTTTTGCTTGGTAGAGGTTATTTCCATGGGCATTCCGGTAAAATCTTCAACCATGAAAACCACTTTCCTCGATTTCGAGCAGCCGGTTGCCGAGCTCGAAGCAAAAATAGAGCAGTTGCGCTTCGTTCAGGATGATTCCGCCGTTGATATTTCCGGGGAGATCGCCCGTTTGGAGGGCAAAAGCGCAGCTCTGGTCAAGGATATCTACGGCAAGCTGACACCTTGGCAAATTGCACTTGTAGCGCGCCATCCACAGCGGCCGTATACATTTGATTACATCAGTATGATGTTTACCGATTTCGTTGAGATGCACGGTGACCGTGCATTTGCTGATGATCTGGCCATAGTCGGTGGCATGGCACGCTTCAACGGCCAATCGTGTGTCGTGATTGGCCACCAGAAGGGGCGCGATACCAAAGAAAAAATCCAGCGCAACTTTGGCATGCCAAGGCCCGAAGGCTATCGTAAGGCGCTGCGCCTGATGAAGCTAGCCGAAAAGTTTGGCATGCCGGTCTTTTCCTTCATTGACACCCCGGGCGCCTACCCCGGCATCGGTGCCGAAGAGCGTGGGCAGTCCGAAGCCATTGGCCGCAACCTATATGCAATGGCGGAGTTGCAGGTGCCGCTGATCTGCACCGTCATTGGTGAGGGTGGTTCTGGTGGGGCGCTGGCGATTGCAGCCGGTGATGCACTGCTGATGATGCAATATTCAACCTATTCTGTGATTTCCCCGGAAGGTTGTGCTTCGATTCTCTGGAAAAGTGCAGAACGAGCGTCTGATGCTGCCGAAACACTGGGTATTACTGCATCCCGTTTGAAAACGCTTGGCTTGGTTGATCGGGTTGTCAGTGAGCCACTGGGCGGAGCGCACCGCGATCCGCGCGCAGCCGCTCAATCACTGAAAAAGGCATTGCAGGATGCCTTGCGTCAGTTGCAGGGGCTCTCGGTGGCCGAGCTTGTCGAGCGCCGTTACGAGCGCTTGATGGGGCATGGCAAATTCAAAGAAGTTACTCAGCACTGAGCCACTCGACCCATCCGCTAACGCGCTGGTCGAGGCAGTAGACGCATGTCTTGAGCGCCATGTGCTGCCGGGACAGCGCGTGGTGGTGGGATTGTCCGGAGGCATGGATTCTGTTTGCTTGCTGCATATGCTGGTGCAGTTGAAGGATCACCGTCAGAGGACTTTCAATATCGCGGCATTGCATGTCCATCACGGACTCAGCCCGTTCGCTGATCAGTGGGATGTTTTCTGCAGTGACTATTGCCAGCAACTTCACGTTCCTTACGCCAACGTTCGTGTCGAGGTCGAGCGATCTTCAAGAGACGGCCTGGAGGCAGCAGCCAGGCGTGCGCGCCATGCCGTATTTGCTGCTGCCGAAGCCGATTGGTTCATGCTTGCCCACCAGCGCGACGATCAGGCTGAGACGCTCCTGTTCAACTTGTTGCGTGGATCCGGGATTGCCGGTGTTGCTGCGATGCGCGAGCAGAGCGGACGGTTACTGCGTCCCATGTTGGGCATCAGTCGGGACGCGATCGAGCGTTATGTGCTGCGGCATCAGCTTGAATGGTGCGAAGACGAGAGCAATGCCGATACCCGTTATTCCAGAAACTTTCTCCGGCGGAGCATCCTTCCCGCATTGACCCTTCGCTTCCCTGCCACGACTAAAAATCTGGCAGCTGCAGCTAGCCGTTTTGCTGAAGCCCATGACATGCTTGACGAGTTGGCAATAGCTGATCTTGGCGCTTCAGTCGCAGAGTTCCCATTGAGTTTGCAGAAACTGGCTGTCTTGAGCGAACCGCGCGCCCGTAATCTGCTGCGCTATTTATTGGCTGGGCAGAACGTCCAGATTCCGAGCGAGGCGCGACTGCGCGAGGCCCTGCGCCAGATGCTGGATGCCGATCCAGACCGACATCCGGCGCTGGTGTTCGGCCGACATAGACTGCTACGGCGGCGAGGCTGGGTTTATCTGGAGCCTGTGGCGGCATGTGCCGACAAGCGTTGAGCCAGTTCTACAGCAGAGCGAACCCCGATCTTTTCGAATATGCGCGCTCGATGTACTTCAACGGTACGCATGGCAATCTGCAGTTCGTCGGCAATCACCTTATTGAGCTTGCCGGCCAGAATGCCGGCCATCACCTCACGTTCCCGTTCCGTCAGGGTGGCCAGGCGATCTTCGACCTCGGCGCGGTCGGCGTCCCGCCAGCACCGACTTTCCTCCAGCTTCAGAGCTTCGAGAACGCGATCGACCAGTTCGTTGTCATTGAGCGGCTTCTCTATGAAGTCGAATGCGCCGCGTTTGAGTGCCTTGACTGCGAGCGGCACATCGCCGTGGCCGGTCAGAAATATGACTGGCATGGCACAACCCAACTCCAGTAGCTGCTCGAAAAGTTTGGTGCCGGTCATGCCGGTCATGCGAATGTCGAGGATGAGGCAGCCGGTCATTTCCGGGTGGTAATCGGCAAGGAAGGCTTCGGCCGAACCCCAGGTGCTCGACTGGATGCCGCGCGAACTTAATAGCCAGGCCAGCGCATCGCGAATCGCCGCATCGTCATCCACCAGATAGACCAGACCTTTGTTCATGCTGCGTTTACCGGCAAGGAAATATGGAAGATGCTGCCGCCCTCGGGATTGGCGGCAAACCAAAGCCGGCCGTTATGTGCTTCGACCACCGATCGACAAATATTGAGGCCCACACCCAGTCCCTCGCTCTTGGTAGTGTAAAACGGTTCAAACAATCGAGCGGCGTCTTCAACAGAAAAACCGCAGCCCCGATCGGCAATCGAGATGAATACCTGCTGTTCGACGAGGTGGGCGCTCACGCTAAGTGTGCGCTGTGCTTCTGCAGTCTGACGCATCGACTCGATGCCATTCTTCATCAGATTCAACAGGGCTTGTCCGAGCAGAATCCGGTCAGCCTGAATGATGGGCAAGTCAGGTGCGATGTTGCGCACGATGCGCGTGTTCTGGCGGCGGGTATCGACTTCGATCAGCACGATCAGATCGGAGATCAATACTTCCAGGTTGCAGGCCTCGGATCTGGGCTCATGGCGGCGTACGAAATCATAGATGCGGCGAATGATGCGACCGGCGCGTTGCGCCTGTTCCTGGCATTTTGCCAGTGCGCCATCGATTTCGCTGCTGGGTGCTCCTGCGGCGATGAGGTTGCGGCAGCCCGCGGCATAGCCGGATATGGCCGACAGGGGTTGGTTGAGTTCGTGTGCCAGGCTCGATGCCATTTCACCCATGGTGATGAGGCGCGCGCTGGCCTGCAGGCGCTCCTCCTGCTGGCGCGCCAGTTCGGCGGCTCGTACGCGTTCGGTGATGTCTACCACCGACCCCATCCAGCCCGTATGGCGTCCTTCGCTGTCGATGAGCGGCGCTTCATGGATCAAGGCATCAAAGATCTCGCCGCTGCGTCGTTTCAGTTTTATCTCGAAGCCTTCGCTGGGCGCCTGCCCTGCCATTACCTTTGCATGCATGTTGCGTGTTTCGTCGATATATTCTTCTGCCCAATAGGGCATGGGCGGTATGCGTCCGATCAACTCTTCCGCTGACCAACCTACCATGCGACAAAAAGCCGGATTGATATAGGTGATCTGGCCCTGTAAATTGCGGGCGCGTAGACCCGTTTGTACCGAGTCTTCCATCGCCTTGCGGAAGGCGACCTCTGTCCGCAGGGCTGATTCGGCGAGCAGTCGCTGCTGTACGTGGCGACGCAAGACCCAAAGGCTGAACAATATCAATACCGCCAGCAATGCCAGCGTAGCTGAAATCAGCCTGCCCGCCAGCGGTGTCGGCGAAAGGTAGGGCGTGGCACGCAATATCAAGCCATGGCCCGGGGGATTGAAAGGAATCTGGTAACCGCTGCCTGTGGCATCGGCGTCGACTTTCGAACGCGAGCCGATCGGCTGACCGAACTGATCGATGATCTCGACGCGATAGCGTTCGGCAAGCCACCAGGGCGCAGCATTTTCAAGCAGCCGACGGATCGAGTAGAAGGCAACCACCGTACCGGCATGATGTCCTTCAAGAAAAACCGGGACATACACGCCAAACTGCCAGTCGCCTTGTTGCATCTGATAGGGTGGGCTGTAGACGGTATGGCCCAGGGAACGGGCCATATGGCTCATCGTTGGGGATGGCACAGGCGTCTGGTTTTCTCCCTTGGGCAGGTCTGCTGGGCTTGGCAGGAGAGCATGCCGCACCTTGTCATTCCGGTCGAGCCAGATGACCTGGTGAATGCTGGGGTCGCCGATGACGAGGTTGCGCGCATGGGCATCGAAAACTCCAGGCTGATGGATGCGCTGGGCGTCAAAGCGGCCCAGAAAATCTTCATTATGGGTGAGATGGAATCCCAGGCTTTGTTCAAGCCAGAGCATGTCGCTGATCAAAGTCGCGTGCCGCTCTTCCTGCTCGCTTTTTTCCGAGAACCACAGCAGGGCAATGACTGCCACCACGAACAGAGTCAAGGCGAGTCTGGGCAGCCACCACAGCATCCCGAAGTGCGATGCTTTGACTGGCGCGTCGGCATACAAAATAGTCTCGATGCTTCTTCCGGTAGTCATGAACTGCGCAGAATAGGCGGCAAATTTGGCTCTGGCAGCGGTTGCAGGGGGGTGACGCTATTCATTTAAACGCCGAGATAACGGTGCCAGATATTGTGATCGGCATCAAGCATAGCCGAACTGCCGTGCCAGACGACTCGGCCCTTTTCGATGATGGTGTGATGGTCGGCCAGTGCGATCAGGCGTTCGACATATTTGTCGATGACCAATATGGTTTGCCCGGCGCTCCGCAAGGTGGCCAGGCACCGCCAGATCTCCTCACGGATCAGGGGTGCCAGTCCCTCGGTGGCTTCATCGAGGATCAGGAGCCGGGGGTTGGTGGTCAGGGCGCGGCCAATGGCAAGCATTTGTTGCTCACCGCCCGACAACTGGTTGCCCAGATGGTGCTGGCGCTCGGCCAATTGCGGGAAAAAGGCGAAAACCTTTTTCGCTGTCCATGGATCGCCAGCAGAAAAACGATTGGCGGCGAAGGCGACCAGATGCTCGCGTACTGTCAGGTTGGCGAAGATCTGGCGGCCTTCTGGTACCAGCGCGATGCCCAGTCTGGCGATCAAATCAGGGCGCTGTCCCGCGATAGACCTTCCGGAAAACCTGATCTGACCGGAATGTGCCGGCATCATGCCGCAGATGGTGCGTACCGTCGTGGTCTTGCCCATGCCATTTCTGCCCAGCAGGGTGGCGACTTCGCCCGCGCGAATGCTCAAATTGATTCCGAACAGTACCTGACTTGCGCCATAGGCGGCCTGTAAGGCATCGATCTCGAGGAGTGTGCTCATTTACAGCGCGTCGCCCAGATAGGCGCTGCGTACTGCGGGGTGTTCTCGCACGAAATCCGGTGTCCCGCTGACAATGATGCGGCCGCTGACCAGCACCGAAACTCGATCAGCCAGGCGAAAAACGATGTCCATGTCGTGCTCCACTAAAAGCACCGTCTGTTCGCCTTTCAGTGAAGCAATCAACCTGGCCATGTGTTCCGATTCCTCGGGACCCATGCCCGCCATCGGCTCATCCAGCAACAATAAGCGCGGGCGTGTGGCGAGCGCCATGGCGAGTTCAAGTGCGCGCCGTTCGCCATGGGAGACGTCGCAGGCCAATTGGCTGACTTCTGCAGCAAGACCAACGCGCGAAAGCCAATCTTCGGCCTCCTCGATCATCCGGAAATCGGCGCTGGCGGGACGCCAGAAACGCAAGCTTGAACCCCAGTCGCGTTGCCGCGACTGGACTGCGAGCCGCACGTTTTCCAGCAACGACAGACGCGGGAAAATTTGCGTGATCTGATAGGAACGTGTGATGCCGCGTGCCACGCGGTCGTGAGTTGTGCACTGGCTAATGTCACTGCCGGCAAATTGCAAAGTGCCGGCATCAGGCAGCAGTTCTCCGGAAATCAGGTGGATCAGCGTGGTTTTTCCAGCCCCGTTGGGGCCGATCAGGGCGTGAACTTCTCCTGTCACCACATCAAGATCAACGCCATTCGTTGCCCATAATCCGCCGAAATGGCGCTTGAGACCCGAAATCTCCAACAGGGCAGTCATTTCTGGCGTCCCCACAAACCAGCCAGGCCACGCGGTGCATACAGCACCACGGCGAGCAGTGCGAGCCCGACATAGAAATGACTGTGTTCGGTAATGCGCCCCAGCACCTCTTCAAGCCCGAGCAAAGCAATGGCTCCCAACATGCCGCCAAACCGCTGGCCAACGCCGCCTAGAATTACCATCACCAGCAACATGCCCGATTGCGTCCAGTAAAGCTGACTGGGGCTGGCCATGCCATTTTGGTTGGCGAGAAGTGCACCCGCGAGTCCTGCCACGGCAGAGCCGACGACGAAACAGACCAGCTTGATTTGTTGTACTGGATAGCCCAGTGCTTCCATGCGGGTTTCATTCTGGCGCAGGCCCGTGAGGGCGCGACCATAGCGCGATGCGGCGAGACGCTTGAGCGCCATCAGGCTGGCTGCCAGCAGCCCCAGCGTCACCCAGTAGAGCGTGGCATCGTCGGCAAGGTCAAGGGGCACCAGGGTCGAACGCTGCTCCAGTGGCAGACCATCATCGCCACCGGCAAACTCAAGCGAAACCACGGAATAGTAGATCATCTGGGCGAACGCCAGCGTAATCATGATGAAATAGACGCCCCGCGTGCGCAGGGATGCCGCTCCGATCAGCAATGCCGCGAGTGCTGCCGCAGCGACTGCGACCGGCCAGGTGATCCACGCGGAGAAGATGCCGGCGTTCATGAGCAGCGCGACTGCATAGGCCCCGATGCCGAAAAAAGCGGCGTGGCCGAACGCCACCATACCGCCATAGCCGACAATGAAATTGAGGCCCGTCGCTGCCAGTGCAAAGATCAGCAGGCGCGTGGCAAATCCAATGTAGTAATCCTCACCGAACGCCTGCAGGAGGAGTGGCAATGCAACTGCGGCGATAAGCAGCGCAGTTTCGGCAAGGGTGCCGGAGTGGGATGGCTTCATGTGCGTGCCGGAAACAGGCCCTGCGGACGCCAGAACAGCATCCCCGCCATCAGGAGATAAATCATGATGGATGCCAGTGCCGGGCCGAGATGGGCTGCGACCTCGGGCGATGCCGTGGCCCGCAGCAGGGTCGGCAGGAGCGCCCGTCCGAGCGTATCGACAATACCCACCAGCAGGCTACCCAGCAAGGCACCGCGAACCGAACCGATGCCGCCGATGACGATGACAACAAAGGCAAGAATCAGGATGTTCTCACCCATGCCGACCTGTACCGCCAGCAGGGGCCCGAGCAACACCCCCGCCGCTGCAGCGAGTGCTGCTCCGAGGGCAAAGATGATGGTGAACAGTTGGCGGACATTGACCCCCAGGGTTTCGGCCATCTCGCGGTTGGATGCGCCGGCGCGTACCCACATGCCGGCGCGGGTATGGTTGATCAGCAGGTAGAGGAAAATAGCCACTGCCAGGCCGACGCCGATGATCAACAAACGATAGGCCGGGTAGATGAAACCAAACAGTTCGACCGGTCCGGCCAGGATGGCCGGTGGGTTCAGGGGCAGTGGTTGCGGCCCCCAGATCATGCGTACGGCATCGTTGGCGATGAGGATCAGTGCGAAAGTCGCCAGCACCTGGGCCAGATGGTCGCGCAGATACAGGCGACGCAGCAACAGCATTTCCAGAATGGCACCTACGGCGGCCATGCCCAGCATCGCCACTACCACACCAACCAGGAAGGAATCGGAAGCCTGAGCTGCCGCTGCGCCAAAATAGGCGCCGCCCATATAGAGCGAACCATGCGACAAGTTGACCATGTCCATGATGCCAAACACCAGCGTCAATCCGGCGGCCAGCAAAAACAACATAAGACCGAATTGCAGGCCGTTAAGTGCCTGTTCGAGAATAAGCTGGGTCATCGGCTAACTCGATCTGCCGGGATGATTGGGGGCGCGGCAGAATCGGCTGGGTTCCAACAACCAGACAGATCAGGAAGGGAACGTGATTCCAATTGTCTTGCCCCGGGTCAAATGTTAGCGCAACCGGGAGACCGCGGGAGAGCGGGTTAATGCCCGAAAAACCCGATCAAGCCGGGCGTGGCTTGTTTTGATTGTTGGGTCTGGCCTGGGGTGGCCGAGCACCGCCGCCACTACCGCCACTACCACCGCCACCGCCGGGCTTGTGTTGCCCTTTGCTTTTCGAGCGATTCTTTGACTGGAATTGGGGCTTCCCGGAGTAGCTGGAAGGCGGTTGTCCGCCAGCCCGATTGCCGGGCGCGGTCTGAATCTCCAGCTCGTTCAGTTCGTCCCATTCAGCATCGGTACGATCACGGTCTGGTATGGCAAGAAGCTCGCGTATCCTGCGCCGCGGATCAAACGCAACCGCGGCGGGAGCAGGAGAGGAGTTGACTTCGTTCTCCAATGGATTCCCGTTCAATCAATAATTTTGAGTAAGGGCAACCTAACATCCTTGGCGGGCAGACGATGATCAGAATGCACACGCCGACTTTCTTTGTAGGTTGGTTGCGGGGGAAGGATTTGAACCTTCGACCTTCGGGTTATGAGCCCGACGAGCTGCCAGACTGCTCCACCCCGCGCCAAGTCCGACATTATGCATGAAGCCATCAAGTGCCGTCAACCGCCTTTGCCGAATTTTATTGCAGGGGCAAAGCCGAATCCAGGCAAAGCTGCAGTTCTGGCGCCCAGTCGGGTTGGCGCAGCGTGAAGTCGTGCTGCAAGCGCTTGCAGTTCAGCCGTGAATTGGCGGGTCGGCGGGCGGGCGTGGGAAAGTCGGCGCTGGTGATACGGCGCACCGCCGGGATTCTTTCAAGCAGGCCGCGCTCTGCGGCGGCGGCGATGATTGCCGTGGCAAACCCGTACCATGTGGTCGCTCCGGCGGCGGCCAGGTGGTAAATCCCCTGCTGGCCGGTGTAGCGGGCGATGGCCAGGGCCGTGGTTTCGGCAATCATGCGGCACCAGGTCGGGGCGCCGGTCTGGTCGGCGACGACGCGCAGTTCGTCGCGTTCCCTGGCCAGCCGAAGCATGGTGCGCAGGAAATTCTGCCCGCGCAGGCCATACACCCAGCTGCAGCGGAAAATCAGGTGACGGCAGCCGACGGCCTGAATTGCGTGCTCGCCGGCCAGCTTGCCGCGGCCATAGGCGTTGATGGGGCAGACGGGGTCGTCCTCGCTGTAGGCGGCGGGCTTGCTGCCGTCGAACACATAGTCGGTCGAGTAGTGGATGAGCAGGGCGTCCTGCTGTTTGGCGTACTCGGCCAGAATGCCCGGCGCCGTGGCATTGATGGCGGTGGCGCGTTCGGTTTCGCTCTCGGCCCGGTCGACTGCCGTATAAGCCGCCGGGTTGACGATGATGTCCGGCTTGACTTCGCGCAGCACGGCGCGCATGCCATCCGGGTTCGCCAGGTCAAAGCCGCCGCGCGCGAAGGCAAAAACCTCGCCGAGCGGTTGCAGGCTGCGTTGCAATTCCCAGCCGACCTGGCCATGGATGCCGGTGAGCAAAATGCGGGTCATGGATAGGTTTCCGCATCTTGCAGCGGGATGCCTGCGACATCCTTGGCGGCTAGCAGGGGTGCGCCGATCAGCGGCCAGTCGATGGCCAGCGCGGGGTCGTTCCAGAGCAGGGTGCGGTCGTGTTCGGGGGCGTAATAATCGGTGGCTTTGTAGAGAAAATCGGCGTTCTCGGTAAGGGTGAGAAAGCCGTGGGCGCAGCCGGGAGGCACCCAGAACATGCGCCGGTTTTCCGCCGTCAGGACGACTCCCGCCCAGCGCCCGAAGGTCGGGGAGGAGCGGCGCAGATCGACGGCGACATCGTAGACCGCGCCACTGACGACGCGCACCAGTTTGCCTTGCGGCTGTTTGATCTGGTAATGCAGGCCGCGCAGCACGCCCTGTTGCGAGCGCGAATGGTTATCCTGCACGAAGTCGACATCCAGGCCGAGGGCGGCAAAGTCGCGGCGGTTCCAGCTTTCCATGAAAAAGCCGCGTGCGTCGCCGAACACCTTGGGTTCGAGGAGGAGCGCGTCCTTGACCGTCGTTTGAATGACCTGCATCAGTACACCCGGTCGCGCAGCAGGCCTTGCAGATAGGCACCGTAGCCGCTCTTGGCCAGCGGGGCGGCCAGCGCCGCCAACTGGGCATCGTCAATCCAGCCCTGCCGCCAGGCGATTTCCTCGGGGCAGGCGACCTTGAGGCCCTGGCGTTTTTCCAGCGTGGCGATGAACTGGCCGGCCTCGAGCAGCGAGTCATGCGTGCCGGTATCGAGCCAGGCCATGCCGCGCCCCATGATCTCGACATTGAGCTGGCCGGCTGCCAGGTAGTGCCGGTTGACGTCGGTGATCTCCAGCTCGCCGCGCGGCGATGGCGCGAGACCGGCGGCAATGTCGACTACCTGTTTATCATAGAAATAGAGTCCGGTGACGGCATAGCGAGATCTGGGGCGTTGCGGTTTTTCCTCGATGCTGATCGCGCGCCGTTGCCCATCGAAGGCGACGACGCCATAGCGTTCCGGGTCGGTGACGGCATAGGCGAACACCGTGGCACCCGCAGTGTTTTCGTTCGCCTGCTGCAATTGCCCTGCCAACTCATGGCCATAAAACAGATTGTCGCCGAGCACCAGTGCCGATGGCTGACCGGCAATGAATTGGCGGCCGATGATGAAGGCTTGCGCAAGACCATCAGGCGCGGCCTGCACGGCATACTGCAGATTGATGCCCCAAGCCGTCCCGTCACCCAGCAGTTGCGCAAAACGCGGTGTGTCCTGTGGCGTGGAAATCAGCAGGATGTCGCGGATACCCGCCAGCATCAGTGTCGCCAGCGGGTAGTAGATCATCGGCTTGTCATAGACCGGCAATAGTTGCTTGGACATGGCCAGCGTGGCGGGATGCAGCCGGGTGCCGGCACCACCGGCGAGAATGAGTCCTTTACGTGCAGGCATGGGCAGGGCTTAGCGTTGGTTGTAGTTTTGGTCGATCCACTGACGGTAGGCACCGCTCTGGACCTGTGATGTCCATTCGGTGTTCTCCAGATACCAGGCGACGGTTTTCTCAATACCGCTGGCGAAAGTTTCCAGTGGCAGCCAGCCCAGTTCGCGGTGAATCTTTCCGGCATCGATCGCATAGCGTTGATCATGGCCGGGGCGATCGGCGACAAAGGTTTTCAGATCGGCATATCGGTGACCGCCGCTTGCGGGATGCTGGCGGTCGAGCAGATCGCAAAGCATGTCGATCACTTGCAGGTTGGCCATTTCGTTACGTCCGCCAATGCAGTAGGTTTCGCCCGGCCGGCCCTTTTCGAATACGCGTTGCAGCGCGCGGGCATGGTCATCCACATACAGCCAGTCGCGCACGTTGTCGCCCTGGCCGTAGATCGGCAGGGGTTTGCCCGCCAGTGCGTTGCCGATCATCAGCGGAATCAGTTTCTCCGGAAACTGATAGGGGCCGTAGTTGTTCGAGCAGTTGGTGATCAGCGTCGGCAGGCCGTAGGTGTGCTGCCAGGCGCGCACCAGATGATCGGATGCGGCTTTCGAGGCGGAGTAGGGCGAGCGCGGGTCGTAGGCGGTGGTCTCATCGAAACGCCCGCTGGGCCCCAGGCTGCCGAACACCTCGTCGGTCGAGACATGGTGGAAGCGGAAAGCGTTCTGCGCGGCGGCGTCGAGACCGCTCCAGTAGGTGCGCGCTGCTTCCAGCAGGGTGTAGGTGCCGACGACATTGGTCTGAACGAAATCGCCCGGGCTGTGAATCGACCGATCGACGTGCGATTCGGCCGCCAGATGAATGATGCCGTCGGGATGATGTTCGGCAAACAGCGCATCCAGCACCGGCCGGTTGCAGATGTCGTGATGGCAAAAAACATGTCGCGGGTCGCGGCCGGCCGCGGCCAGCGATGCGAGGTTGCCGGCATAGGTCAGCTTGTCGATGTTGACGATACGCCAGTCGCTCTCGGCGATGAGCAGGCGGATCAGCGCGGAGCCGATGAAGCCGGCGCCGCCGGTGATGAAGACAGTATTCATTGGTTAACGTGAAAGAACATCGTAGCGTTTGTGAAGGGCCGCCCCGAGCAAATGCGGCACGCGGCGCAGCCGCAAACCGCACCGGTGCCAACAAGAGCGCCCCGTAATAGACGAGTGCCGCGAGCCATTTAGAACCCCCCGCGAGGGGGGCGAAGGGGGGCGGATCATTAAGCAGCCAAAACGCGGTTCTTGCCTGCCCGCTTGGCCAGGTACATGGCGCCGTCGGCGCGCTGGATGGCCGCCATGGCCTCTTCGTCCGCGCCCAGCTCGGCGACGCCGCAACTGAAGGTGATCAGCACCTTGTCGTTGTTGTTCAGGAAAAAACGCCGGGTCAGTTCGCGCTGGACGCGCACCATGGCGCCGACGGCGCTCTCCAGGGCCGTGTCCGGCAGGATGACGACAAACTCCTCGCCGCCATAGCGCGCCAGCGTGTCCTCGGGGCGGATGGCTTCGTGTACTACCTTGGCCAGATGCACCAGTGCGGCGTCTCCCGCCGCATGGCCCAGGCTGTCATTGAGCTTCTTGAAATTATCGATGTCGAGGAGCGCCAGGCACAGCTTGCTGTTGTGACGTCGGGCGCGGCCTACTTCGGTGTCCAGCGCATCATCCATGCCCTTGCGGTTGAGTACGCCGGTCAATGGATCATGGCGCACCAACTGGCTGGCGTTGGCCAGTTCGTCTTGCAGGCGCTGGACTTCGAGCTCAGCCAAGTTTACTTTGCTGCGCATCAGGTTGAGTTCATCTCGCGAACGTTGGGCATTGATCTGGATGATCCGTGTTTCATGCATGACTTCCTGCAACACTGCCGACAGGTCGGCGATATCGTGGGCCTTGCTGATCTTGTCCGCACACTGCGCGATCTTGTCGTGGTAGTCACTGGTGGTTTCGGAAAAGTCGCCCAACCGGTCGACAAAGGTGGCCAGCATCTGCTTGATCTGGTCCCGGGCTTCAAGCAGGCTTTTCTTGAGGGCACCCTGCTTGAAGATCACATCCTTCATGCGCCGCTCGACATCGTCAAGGCGCCGCAGATTGAGCGGTTGATCGACCAGTGCAAGCACCACGGCGATCTGGCCCTGCAGCAATTGGTCATCGAGGACCAGTTCGTTGATGTTGTCGATGACCAGGTGCAGCAGGTGCAGCAATCCCGACTTCATCTCAGCCTGATCTTCGACCACGAAATTGAGGCGATAGCTGAAACGCTTGATATTCGCGACAAATGCAGTGATGTCATTGGTAGTGCGGGCGTTGCGCGCGGCGCCGGCCAGGCCGATCGCCTCCTTGCTCAGTTCCGGGTGGTCGGCCAGTATGGTACTGATTGAGCTCTCGAGCAGTTGTGCCAGGAAGTCCAGCAAATCGCCACTTGCCCCCTTGGCAGGGTCAGCTGGACGGGCAACGGTAGAGCTTGCCGCCTCGGCAAAAGTCGGCGCTGGCGGGGCGGCGGGGGAGTCGCCCGCATCGGCAGCCAAGCCATCGGTCAGCGAACTTTCCAGTCCGGCCGACTGCGACCAGGTCTTCAGCAATCCCTGCAAGCGGGCGTGGAGCAGATCCGGTGCGGCAGATGAGGCAAGCACATGCTCTAGTGCCTCGCGCTTGCGTGCCGGGGTCAGGTCGGCCTGGCGGGCCTCCAGTCGTGACACCAGGTCGTGAATCAGCACTGACCAGTTGGGCGGCTCTGCCGCCGTTTTATTCAGCAGATCAACCAGTGCCGTATTCAGGCTGTTCCAGTTTTTTTCGCTGATCGCACTGTCAATCTGCCGCGCAAAGCGTAATTGCTCCTGGGTGCTGCGCGGCAGACTGCCGGCAAGTGCCTTGAGCGACTTTTCTGGAAAGTCCTCGGCGATCGTGGTGCCGGCAATTTCATTGTAGAAAGCACGATAGTTGTCGGGCGTCGGTGGCTTACGCTGCAGGGCGAGTCTTTTCAGCGTCTCGCGTGCGGTTTCTGAAGGATTCATGTGCTTACTCGACGAGGCCGTGGCGCAGTCCGTAGTGAATCAGTTCCGCAGTGCTTTTCAGCCCCATCTTTTCAAGCAAGCGTGCCCGATAAGTGCTGACAGTGGCCACGCCAAGATTGAGTTCGTCGGCAATCTGCGTGAGGGGCTTGCCTTTGGCGATCAGTACCAGGACCTGATACTCCCGATCGGTGATGCGTTCATGCGGCAGTTTTTCGGTATCGTCGGAGATCGCGTCCACCAGCTGCTGTGCAACCCCTGGACTGACATATTTTTTACCACCGGCCACTTGACGAATCGCCGTGACCAACTGGTCTGGCGCGCTTTGCTTGGTCAGGTAGCCGGAGGCTCCGGCCTTCAGTGCGCGCAGGGCATATTGCTCTTCCGGGTGCATGCTGAGGATCAGTACGGGCAGACGCGGAAATTCGCGCTTGAGCTGCTTCAGGGTGTCGATGCCATTGCGGTTGGGCATCGAAATATCCAAAAGGAATACGTCCCATTCGTTTTGGCGCGCCAGTTGCAAGGCGTCTACGCCATCATCGGCTTCGCCGGCGACCAGCAAATCCTCGGTTTCGGAAAATATCTGCTTGAAGCCTTGCCGGACGATTGCATGGTCATCGGCGATCAGGACACGTATCTTTTCGGACATTTCAATTCAGTATTCAAAACAAATCACGTTGGACGACTTCTTCATATTCTGCGGGCAGGGCGTCATCGCCGCGCCGCAGCGGTACTTTCAGCAGCAGAAGGGCGCCACCTTGTTCAGCCGTGGCAATATGAAACCCCCCGTTGAGGCTTTGTATCCGCTCGCGAATGCCACGCAAGCCGAAAGATTTCGGCTTGTCCATGTCGCGCTCGGCGATGCCGCGACCATTGTCACGAATCTCGATGGTGATGTTACCGTTTTCGTGCTTGAGACGCACAACCACGAGTGAGGCGTGCGCATGCTTGGCCACATTGGTCAGTGCTTCCTGAACGATGCGGAACAATGCCAATGAGGTATTGGCGTCAAGATCGATCCCGTCGTCGCATTGTGCCCGACAGGTGATGCCCGTGCTATGGCCGAAGTCTTCAGCTTGGCACTCGATGGCGGCGGCAAGGCCGAATTCCTTGAGAATGCCCGGGCGGAGCTGGCGGGCAACGCGGCTGGCGGTGCCCATGGCCTGATCGAGCAATTTTTCGATGGAGTGGGCTTTCGGGCTCAGGTTGGCTGGCAATTTGCTGGCCAGCAGGGCGGCCTCGATTTTCAGCCTGACCAGGATGCTGCCCAGTTCGTCATGAATGTCCCGCGCAATCCGCTCGCGCTCTTCTTCCTTGGCCGCTTCCAGGTGAAAAGATAGTGCGGCCAACTGGGCGCGCGATTCCCGCAAGGCGGCCTCGGTATTCTTGGTTTTCGTGATGTCGGTGGCGATGCCGGTCCACTGTACGATGCCTTCGTCGTTGCGGTTCGGCAATGAGCGCATGTCGATCCAGCGGTCACCGCTCTTCAAGCGTCCCTCCCAGATCAGGGCGTTGCCCGAGTGCGCGGATTCGGCGAGTGCATCCAGCAGCGGTTTGCGGTCGTCGACATACAAAGTATCGAAAAAGCGCTGTGCGGCCCCGCGCAATTCATGCTGCTTGACGCCCAACAAACGCATGGCACCTTCGCTGACATAAAGAAAACGATACTTGCCGGAGGTTTCGCGTTGCAGGTTGAATACCAGTCCCGGCAGGTTGGAGGCCAGGGCACGAAAGCGTGCCTCGCTATCGTGGAGCATTTCCAGTGCCGCGCGGTGGTCGGCACGGTGACCGGCTTCGTGTATTTCACGTTCAACCGCAAACGCCAGACGGCCGAGACGGTCGAGAAAAACGACATCGTGAGCGCCGGCGCGCAAAGCCTTGGTTGCCGCACGCTGGTTGTCCGGCTCGGCGACGATGATCAACGGGGTGTCGAGACGCTGGTCACGCAGCGTCTTCAAGGTGGTGGCCGGCGTACAGGCAACGTGGTTGAGGCAGTGCAGTACCGCGTCCCAGTGCTGCTCGCGCAACAGGCCACGTACGGCAGCGATGCTTGGCGCTGGCGTGAATTGGGGGCGGCGGATCTCACCTTGCCAGTTATCCGCCAGCTGCTCGACCATTGCCTCAGTACTGCAAACAACAAGCAACCTCAGGGCGGAATCTTGGCTGGTGGCGGCGGTCTGCATGAATTTGACCAATCGAACTGGAGCACGCAATTGTAGAGGAACAGGGCCTGGACGGTCGGATATAATCCGCGCCGTGAATGCCGGCATAGCTCAGTTGGTAGAGCAACCGCCTTGTAAGCGGTAGGTCCCCAGTTCGAGTCCGGGTGTCGGCACCAGTTCCATCATGCCCCTCCAGTCGCCCCTTGCGGGGTGGCACATTGCCTGGGGATGCAGCCGCTACCTATTTAAATGGGTTCTAACTTTGGCGCTGATAGAGGAACCATCGCTCGTTGCGATCACTGGGCCGGTGGCCTTGCCAGCGCTCCGTCCAGCCGGTGGGTGCCTGCAGGTTTTTGTCGCCTTCGACGAGACGCCAATTGCATTCACGTGAGCGCTTCGGTGGCGTCGTGCGAATGCCGATGAAATAATCCAGCGACGCGCGCTGGGACACGCCGATGCCGACGCGCTCGATGCAATCGACTTGTTGCGGCAATGCCGCCCGTAGCGAAAGCGCAACGGCACGGTACGATTTGCCGTGATCGATCCATGACAACCACAGCGTTGCCGTGAGCACCCACAACAAAGTCGTGCCCGCCGCCCAGTGCAGGGTGGGACGCCAGCTGGCGCGGCGCAGAAACCAGGACAACATCCAGGCCAGCGTGAGGATTACGGCGAACGCAATGGAGTATGCCGGGTAGTCGACAACATGTCCCGGTGCCAGCTTTTCAAAGTTGTTGGCGATCTTGGGTGGCCAGCCAAGCGCCTGTGCACTGGCGCCGAGCCAGATCAGCACGGCAAAGATGCTGAAGGTCGTCATGCCGAACCAGTCGAAGGCATTCGCTGCGCCACGTCGCAGGCGATCCACGCCGGAAGCGGCAAGCAATGTGAGCGGCAACAGCAGGGGAAGGACTGCCAGCGTGCGTGACGAGCCGGTCAGGAACCATGCCAACGCAAGCAGCATGCCGAACAAGGGGATGACAAGTGGGGCCAACTGGTGCCGTTGCAGCCAGAGACTCCAGACCATGATGGGCAGCACGGGCCATGCCGCCCAGGCCAGTTGCTCGACATGCTTTGCTTCCGGCATGCCGCGGGCCCGCGTGGCTTCGGCAAGTTCGTTTTGCCACCACTGCAGCCATTGTGGCCATAGTTCAGGCGTCTGAGCAGACAGGATGACCGGCCAGGCGGCGATGAGCGGCAGGGCAATCAACAATGCCAGAGCAAGGCTTTTCCAGTCGCGGCGAATAATCGGCGCTGGCAGGACGGCGCCGGCCATGATCAGGCCGACCAGCCCATGGGCCGGGAAGGCCAGGCCGAGGCCCACCCCAAGCATTAGCGCTCCACGTAATGGCGCGCCGTGCGCAGGCCCTTGCAGGATCAGGCCGCCGCCCCAGTAGGCGAGGGCGGCAAACGCGAGTCCGGCAACAGCGGGTTGAGCTTCGTGGAAGGGCAATAGCAGGCCAAGCGTGCCAATCGCCAGGAGCGGCGCGGAGCGGCCGGCGGCTTCACCGTGAAATGCGCGTGCGGCACCGGCCAGGGCGAACAGGAACAGGGCGCCGAAGAGTGTGGTGGCCAGTCGTGCGGCGTTATGGAAATCGAGCAGACCACCCAAAACCTGCCCCAGCAAGGCGGCCAGCCAATGGTAGAGCGGTGCGGTATGCGGCCATGGCTCGCCGGCGATATGGGGGAACAGCCAGTTGCCGTGAGTGACAAAGCCATGGGCGATGCCGATATGGATGGCATCTTCGGTTTTCCAGGGATCGTGACCGACGACGCCCACCAGTAAAAAGATGGCGCCCAGCAACAACAGCGCTGCGGCAGGCAAGCGCGGGGAAACCCCCTGATGTTGGAATGGGCCGTAAATCATGCGCCGTTAGTATGGAGCTGTTCGGTAAGGGCAGTCGCCGTCATCGGGATGCATTGGAAAAAGAAAAGGCAGCCGAGGCTGCCTTTAATTCTATTGCTTCGAACGATCGATCAGGCAGCGGCGCCGGGGCGCTTGCCGTATTTCTGGCGGAAACGTTCGACGCGACCCGCTGTGTCGATGATTTTCTGCTTGCCGGTATAGAACGGGTGGCAAGCCGAACACACTTCGATGTGCAGGGGCTTGCTGTTGGTCGAGCAGGTCTTGAACTTGTTGCCGCAGCTGCAAGTCACCTCGATCTCGTTGTACTTCGGGTGGATGCCTTCTTTCATGATCGTGTCCTCAAATCCATCAAATCCAAATTGGTGCTCGCAGGCAGCGCTTGAATTCACGCTGCGTAGGGTCGCGCATTATCCAGAAAAACAGCGGAGAAATCAACTGCAATCAATTACCGCGGCGCATCGAGTCGAAGAATTCCGCGTTGTTCTTGGTGGCCTTGACCTTGTCGAGCAGGAATTCAGTGGCTTCCAGATCGTCCAGGCCGTAAAGCAGCTTGCGCAATACCCAGACCTTTTGCAGCACGTCCTTCTCCATCAGCAGTTCCTCGCGGCGCGTGCCGGAGCGGTTGACGTTGATCGAGGGGTAGACGCGCTTTTCGGCCATCTTGCGGTCGAGGTGGATTTCCGAGTTGCCGGTGCCCTTGAATTCCTCGTAGATCACTTCGTCCATGCGGCTGCCGGTGTCGACCAGCGCAGTGGCGATGATGGTCAGCGAGCCGCCTTCCTCGATGTTGCGCGCGGCGCCAAAGAAACGCTTGGGCTTTTGCAGGGCATTGGCATCCACGCCGCCGGTCAGCACCTTGCCGGAAGCCGGCTGCACGGTGTTGTAGGCGCGCGCCAGGCGGGTGATCGAGTCGAGCAGGATGATGACGTCCTTCTTGTGCTCGGTGAGGCGCTTGGCCTTTTCGATGACCATCTCGGCGACCTGCACGTGGCGCGTGGCGGGTTCGTCGAAGGTGGAGGCGACGACTTCGCCGCGCACCGTGCGTGTCATTTCGGTGACTTCCTCGGGCCGCTCGTCGATCAGCATGACGATCAGCACCGCTTCCGGGTGGTTGGCCGCAATGGCATGCGCGATGTGTTGCAGCATCACCGTCTTGCCGGATTTCGGCGCGGAGACCAGCAGGCCGCGCTGGCCCTTGCCGATCGGCGCGATGATGTCGATGATGCGGCTGGTGGTGTTTTCTTCGGCGCGAATGTCACGCTCCAGGCGCAGATGCTCGGTCGGGTGCAGCGGGGTGAGGTTTTCAAACAGGATCTTGTTCTTGCAGGCTTCGGGCGACTCGTAATTGACCTTGTCGAGCTTGACCAGTGCGAAATAGCGTTCCCCATCCTTCGGCGTGCGAATTTCGCCCTCGACGGTGTCGCCGGTGCGCAGATTGAAGCGGCGGATCTGCGAAGGCGACACGTAGATGTCGTCCGGGTTGGCGAGGTAGGAGGTGTCCGATGAGCGCAGAAAGCCGTAGCCGTCCGACATGACTTCGAGAACGCCGTCGCCGAAAACGGTTTCACCTTTTTTTGCCTGGTTCTTGAGCAGGGCGAAAATCAGTTCCTGCTTGCGGAGGCGGTTGGCGCCTTCGATGTCGTCGGCGGCAGCCATTTCGAGCAGTTGGCTGACGTGGTGGTTCTTCAGTTCGGAAAGATGCATGGCTGTGCCTGGAGACGCGAGCGGAAACGCCCGGAGGGATTTGGAGAGCGAGGTGCGGGGAGGGGGAGAGACTGTGCTGCGGGATCGCGCCGGAGCTAGGTTGGCGCAGCCCGGAATTCTAGGCTGGTATGCATGTGGTGCTAACCCGTACCACTCATACCGCAGGATTCCGGGCGGACTGTAGCCGGATCAGAGATTACTGTCAATGAATGCCGTCAATTGCGATTTGGAAAGCGCACCCACCTTGGTGGCTTCGACGTTGCCGTCCTTGAACAGGATCAGTGTCGGAATGCCGCGAATGCCGAATTCGCCCGGTGTTTTGGGGTTTTCATCGATATTCAGCTTGGCGACCTTGAGGCGACCGCTGTAATCCCTGGCCACTTCGTCAAGAATCGGCGCGATCATCTTGCAGGGGCCGCACCATTCCGCCCAGTAATCAACCAGGACCGGGACGGATGATTCCAGGACGTCGCTCTTGAAGCTGGAATCGGTGACATGTTGGATATGTTCGCTCATGTGCTCCTCTTTAGTAGGGTGTCTTGCTTGGGGAGAATCGTAGCAGATATTCAGGCGGCAGCCAGAATATCAACCGGACAGGTTGCGCGAATACGATGTTGTCGTTGTACTGATGTCGGGGAGTGCAATGCTTGGAGCCTGGACTTCCAGATTGTCGATGAGCCGGGTGTTGCCCAAGCGGGCAGCAGCCAGAACGACCAATTCGAGATCACTGGCAGAAGGTGATTTTAGGTCAACTTTCCGTCTTACTGCAAGGTAGTCGGGAGCCCATCCGTTGGCACGCAGTTCAGCCAGCGCAGCATTTTCAAGGCTGCCGAAGTCGCGGTTCCCCGCGCGGATGGCCGTGACAGTTTGCTGCAGGAGACGATGCAGTTGTGGCGCGGTGGTGCGTTCCGCGGCGGACAGATAGCCGTTGCGCGAGGAGAGCGCCAGCCCGTCGGTGGCACGTACGGTTTCACCCGGAATGATGTCGATCGGCAGTGCAAACTCGCGCACCATGGAGGACAGCACCATGAACTGCTGATAATCCTTCTTGCCGAAGAGTGCCGCCTGGGGCTGGATAATGCCGAACAGTTTCATCACCACGGTGGCGACACCGCGAAAATGGCCTGGCCGGAATTCGCCTTCCAGAATTTCGGCATGCTCCACCGGCGGTTCGACGACATAGCGTTGCGGTTCCGGATACAACTCGGTTTCAGTCGGGGCGAACAGGTGGTCGACGCCGGCGGTAACGAGTTTTTCGCAGTCGGCGGCAAAGCTGCGGGGGTACTTCTCGAAATCCTCGCCCGGCCGGAATTGCAGGCGATTGACGAATATCGAGGCAACCACTGTGTCACCGCGCGCGCGCGCCAGGCGCATCAGGGTGATGTGCCCCTCGTGCAGATTGCCCATGGTCGGCACGAACACGATGCGGTCGGCGGTTTTCAGGGCGGTGCGCACACCGCTGATGGTCTCGTGTATCTGCATGAGTGGAAGATTCAGTAACTGTGTTCCGGTGCGGGATAAGAGCCGTCCTTGACGGCGGCGACATAGGCGCGCACGGCGCCTTCAATGCTTTGCGCCTCGGCCATGAAATCCTTGACGAAGCGCCCTTTCTGGCCGGGATAGATGCCCAGCATGTCGTGCAGCACCAGCACCTGGCCGTCGCAATCCTTGCCAGCCCCGATGCCGATGGTGGCACAGACTTTCAGCTCGCGCGTGATCTCGGCGGCCAGTTGCGCCGGCACCATTTCCAGCACCATCAATGCCGCTCCGGCATCTTCGAGCGCCCGCGCATCGGCCTTCATGCGCGCTGCACCGGCTTCGTCGCGGCCTTGCACGCGATAGCCACCCAATGCATGCACCGACTGCGGCGTCAGGCCGATGTGGGCGCAGACCGGCACCCCGCGTTCGACAAGGAAGTGCACCGTTTCGGCCATCACGGCGCCGCCTTCGAGCTTGACCATTTCCGCCCCGGCGGCGAGCAGGCGGCCGGCATTGCGGATCGCCTGCTCCTTCGACTCGTGATAGGCGCCGAACGGCATGTCAGCCAGGCACATCGCCCGCTGGGCCATGTGGCCCACGCATTCGGTGTGATAGACCATGTGTTCCATGGTGACCGGCAGGGTCGAGGTCTTGCCCTGCAGCACGTTGCCGAGCGAATCGCCGACGAGAATGATGTCGACACCGCAGCGATCCTCGAGGGCGGCGAAACTGGCGTCATAGCCGGTCAGCATGGCGATCTTCTCGCCATCCCGTTTCATGCGCGCGAGTTCCGGCAGGGTGATGGGCTTGTTGGCGGCTAAATAGGTCATGGCGTGCGGAATATGAAATAAACGGCGCCAAGGATACACAAACCGGCCCAGAGATAATCGAGTTTGAGCGGCTGTTTCATGTAGAAAATGGCGAAGGGCACGAATACAGTCAGGGTAATGATTTCCTGCAGGATCTTCAGCTGGCCGAGCGACAGCTCCTGGTAGCCGATGCGGTTGGCAGGCACCTGCAGGAGGTATTCGAACAGCGCGATGCCCCACGATATCAGGGCGGCGATCCACCAGGGCCGGTCGTTGAGATTCTTGAGATGGGCATACCACGCGAAGGTCATGAAAACATTCGACGCGGTGAGCAGCAGCGCAGTTTGCCAGACGATCGGGATTTGTGTCAGCGACGGCATCGGTTACCCCGGGGGCAGGCGTTCGATGCGTTGGCCGACTACCTTGGCCAGCAGGTCGGCGATGGGGCCGTGGCCGTTGATGACCAAAGTGGGGGCGATTTCGGCCAGCGGTACCAGCACAAAGGCACGCTCGGTCAGGCGCGGGTGTGGCAAGGTCAAACCGGGGGTGTCATAGCGCTTGTCACCGAACAGCAGCAGATCGAGGTCGAGTGTGCGCGGCGCATTTTTCATGCTGCGCACCCGCCCGAAGGCGGCTTCGATGGCGAAGAGATCGGCGAGTAAGTCATCCGCCGTGCCCGACGCCTCCAGTGCGGCGACGGCATTGATGAAATCGGGCTGGTTGCGCAGACCGACCGGCGCGGTGCGATAAAGAGATGAAACGGCCAGCCGGCGCGTACCCGCCAATCCGCGCAGCGACTCGATGGCGGCGCGCACGGTTGTGATCGGATCACCAAGATTGGCGCCAAGTGCGACGTAGGCGGTGACATGAAGTGCAGCCATGAAGAAAAGCCTAGTCCGCAATAGTCGGCGCTGGCGGGACGGCGTCTCCCGTGGTCCCTGTGCCGGACTTGCTCCCACTCCGCCGCCGGCGCTTTTTCGGGCCGCTGTCGGGTTTCAGCATGACTTCGCGCTCGGCGTTGCCGGCTTCCTGAAAGGCCAGCCACCAGTCGGCGAGTTCCTGCGGCGCTTCGCCGCTCTTCGCGCGCAGCAGCAAAAAGTCCCACGCGGCGCGGAAGCGCTGCTGTTCGATGAGGCGGAAGGGTGCGCGACCGCCACGCTTTTCGAAGCGTGGTTGCAGCAGCCAGATATCCTTGATGTCGCCGGCAATGCGGCGCGTGATCGCCAGTTTTTCTCCCTGCGTGTCGAGGACCTCATCCATTGCCGTGTGCAGCGCGGGTACCGACGGCTCGCCGTTTTTCTTGCGCGTCTCCCAGTTGGCCAGCACTTCGTGCCACAACAATGTGGCGAACAGAAAGCCCGGTGAGGTGCGTTTGTCGGCACGGATGCGCGCATCCGTATCGGCAAGGGCCAGCATGACAAATTTTTCGCCCATCGGTTGTTCGAGAATGACGTCGAGCAATGGCAGCAGACCCTGATGCAGGCCGTCCTCGCGCAAGCGTTTCACGCATTCGACGGCATGACCGGAAAACAGCAGCTTGAGCATCTCGTCGAACAGGCGTGACGAGGGCACGTTTTCGATCAGCTCGGCCATTTCGCGGATCGGTGCCTGTACCTGCGGATCGAGGCGCAAGTCGAGCTTGGCGGAAAAACGCATGGCCCGCAGCATGCGTACCGGATCTTCACGGTAACGGGCGCGCGGGTCGCCGATCATGCGCAGGGTCTTTCTTTGCAGATCGCGCACGCCGTGGTGGTAGTCGAATACCGAGCCGCTGGCCGGGTCGTAATAGAGTGCGTTGATGGTGAAGTCGCGCCGTGCGGCATCGTCCTCCATGCTGCCCCAGACGTTGTCGCGCAGCACACGGCCGTGCTCGTCCTTCAGGGTATCGGCGTCGTGGGCGGCGCGGAAGGTCGACACTTCGAGGGTTTCGCCGCCCTGCATGACATGGACGATCTGGAAACGGCGGCCGATGATGCGCGAGCGGCGGAACAGGCGTCGCACCTGATCGGGAGTGGCATCGGTGGCGACGTCGAAATCCTTCGGCTGCCGGCCGGCGATCAGGTCACGCACCGCGCCGCCGACGACATAGGCGCGATGGCCGGCCTGTTGCAGTGTTTCGCAAGTGCGGCGCGCGCCGGGCGAAACGCCTTCGGGGCGAATGCCGTGGCGCTCGGCCGGGATGATTTCGACGGGATGGGGCGAGGGTTCGCCGCGCTTGAAGATGCGGCGCAGAATCTTGCGGATCATGGACTATTTTGTTCTTTCAAGAAACACGCCGGGCCGCCCCAAGTGTTTCTTGCCCCTTGAGGGAGGGGCGCAGTGCAACTGCGACTTCGGGGTGGGCTGGATGGGCGCGAATCATACCCGAAGCGACAGAATCGGCCAGCCTTGCTTGCCGGCATGCGTGCGCAAAGTGTCGTCGGGGTCGACGGCAACAGGAAGGCTCACCTTGGCCAGGAGCGGCAGGTCGTTCAAAGAATCGCTGTAAAAAGTACTCTGTCCGAAGGCGCCCCACCACAGGCCGAGCGATTCGAGCCAGGCTTCCACCCGTTCGATCTTGCCTTCGCGGAAAGCCGGGGTGCCGCGCGGCGCACCGGTGAACTGGCCATCCTGGTGGGCGGGGATGGTCGCAACCAGATGGGGAATGCCGAACTCGCGGCAGATCGGGCCGGTGACAAAGCTGTTGGTGGCAGTCACGATGGCACACAGGTCGCCGGCCGCGAGATGCTGGTCGACCAGCGCGCGTGCCGCGCCACTGATCTGCGGCAGGATGCGCGTGGCCATGAATTCGGCGTGCCAGGCATCGAGTTCCGCGCGCGGATGGCGGGCCAGCGGCGCCAGCTGAAACTGCAGGAAGGCATGAATGTCCAGTACGCCGGCCTTGTACTCGTCGTAGAAAGTCTGATTTTTGGCTTCATGGACCTCGCGGTCGAGTACGCCCTTGGTGATGAGGAATTGTGCCCATTCGAAGTCGGAGTCGCTGCTGAGGAGGGTATTGTCCAGATCGAAAAGTGTCAGGTTCATTGGTCGTCCAGGTTTTCTTGTTTGAGTTCGAGGCTGCCGGAGTCGTCGTCGGCAACCAGCTTCAGTTGCATGGCTTCCTTCAGGAGCGACAGCGACGCGTGGCGCTGGCGCTCCAGCGTGGCGCGGTCCAGATGATCCAGCACCGCCATCAGCGAAGGCAGGTCGCGCCGGCCATGCGAGAGCAGGTAGCGTACCAGACCGTCCTCGACGCGCAGGCCGCGTTCCAGGGCATGGCGTCGCAGGGCAGCGGCCTTCTGTTCGTCGTTGAGCGTTTTGACCTCATAGATCAGCGCCTGGCCGATGCGCGTGCGCAGATCTTCGCGCAGTTGCAGTTGCAAAGGCGGGCAGCTACCGGTGAGCAGGAGGCCGAGGCCGAGCATGCGCGCGGTATTGAAAATGCGAAACAGGGCGATCTGCGCCGCCGCGTCGAGGCTGTCGACGTTGTCTACGATCAACAGACCACCAAGCGGCGCGGAAAACTCAGCCGCTGCCGCCGTACCTGACAGCAGCAGGGCCGGTCGGCGGCGCAGGGCAAGTGCTGCCACCGCCGCCAGCAGGTGACTCTTGCCGCAACCTTCCGGTCCCCAGAGATAGAGGGCATCAAAGCAGCCGGAAGCTGCCAGCGTACGCAGCCGCGCCAGCAGTTCCTGGTTTTCACCGACGATGAAATTATCGAGACTGGGCGCCTGGGTCGGCTGGAGGTCGAGGAGGAGTTGGGTCAAGGTCTCTGCGGGCTGATTTCAGTAAACTTCGCGGTAAAATCCATGTCTTCTTTCGCGGCAGACGCAATTATCGTCGCAAATCCATCTTTATAACCCGGCCTTGCCCATGAAACCCTCCTCCAGCCCCATGACTTACCGCGATGCCGGGGTCGATATCGATGCCGGCGACGCGCTGGTTGAACGCATCAAGCCCGCCGCGAAACGTACCATGCGTCCGGAAGTACTTGGTGGTATCGGTGGTTTCGGCGCGTTGTTCGAGATCTCGAAAAAATATCGCGAACCGGTGCTGGTCTCGGGTACCGATGGCGTCGGTACCAAGCTCAGGCTGGCATTCCAGTTGAACCGTCATGACAGCATTGGTCAGGACCTGGTGGCGATGAGTGTCAATGACATTCTTGTGCAGGGCGCCGAGCCGCTGTTCTTCCTCGACTATTTCGCCTGCGGCAAGCTTGACGTGGGCACGGCCGCGACGGTCGTCGAAGGCATCGCGAAGGGCTGCGAACTCGCGGGTTGCGCACTGATCGGCGGCGAAACGGCCGAGATGCCCGACATGTATCCGGCCGGCGAATACGACCTGGCCGGCTTTGCGGTCGGCGCGGTCGAAAAGGCCAATATCATCGACGGCAAGTCGATCATGGCGGGTGACGCGGTGCTGGGCTTGGCGTCATCAGGTGCGCACTCAAATGGCTATTCGCTGATCCGCCGCATCGTCGAGCGTGCCCAGCCCGATCTGGCCGCCGATTTTCATGGCCAGTCGTTTGCCGATGCGCTGATTGCGCCGACGCGCATCTACGTCAAGTCATTGCTCAAGCTGATGGAAGCGCTGCCGGTCAAGGGCCTGGCACACATCACCGGTGGTGGGTTGACCGGCAACGTGCCGCGCATCCTGCCCGACAATGTCACTGCCGTGCTCGACCAGGCCGCCTGGCCACTGCCGCCGCTGTTCCAGTGGCTGCAGCGTGAAGGCAGCGTCGCCGACGACGAGATGCATCGCGTCTTCAACTGCGGCATCGGCATGGTGGTCGTGGTGGCTGCCGCCGATGCCGTGCGGGCGAGAGAACTGCTGACCGCGGCTGGCGAAACGGTTTATGCAATTGGCCGGATCGAGGTGCGGCAGGTTGGCCAGGAACAGACAATCATTCGTTAGCGTGAAAGTCGGCGTAGCGTTTGCGCCGGGCCAGGAAGTTAACCGCCGAGTCTGGCGCGCTCCTCGCGTTGCACGTTGGTGATGAAGCGCTGCAACTGGGTTTCCATGGCGTGACTCAGGTTGAGGAAGTGGCAGCCGATGCGGTCGGAAGTCTTGCCGCCACGTTGCACTGAATTCCTGTTCCTGACTTCCAGGGAAACGTCGAGGGTGCCGACCCCCTTGAGCTCGATCTGGGCGCGCTGCAGGACCTGGCCAATTTCGTAGGCCAACTGGCCACCGGACAACTCGGCGGCAATTCCGCCGATGCTGATATCCATTACCGTGAGCTGCAGCGCCGGACTGTCCCCCTGCTGGATGATGCAAGCAGGGCGCCGTGTCATGGGCAGTACCAGGCGGAAAAATTCGCGCCGCTGCAGGCGGGTGTAATAGTCAGGCACGCGAGTGGCGAAGGCGCGGCGTTTCTTGTAGATGGTTTCGTAGACCATCCCGCACATGAACTGGTTTTTCACGCCCAGGGGTGCGCAGACAAAGAAATTGCGCTCGCTTTGCATGAGCTTGCGGTTGGTTGTTTCGCTGCCGCCCCAGTCGAAAATCAGCATGTTTTCGGCTTCGCTAACATGGAGCAGCATCGTCAGCACGGTTTCCTTGCCCTCGTTGAAGGACACGCTGATCCGCTCGCCGTCATTGATCAGCTGGTGCAGGTAGAACAGGACTTCACGCCGGTTCTTGGTGGTGAACCTTTCCAGTTCGTCTGCGTTGATGGTCTGGGTGTTCATGCCGGAGTTGTCGCAACGCGAGCCAGATGCTGATCTACAAGGTGCAGCATTTTCGCAGCAGTCGCGGATTCTGCCAAATCCATTTCGTGATCGAGGGCGCCGGATTCGCGCAATGCCCGCAACCAGGTGATCTGGCGCTTGGCGAACTGGCGCGTGGCGATGATGCCGCGCTCGCGCAATGCCGCTGCCGGCAGTTGCCCTTCCAGTACTTCCCAGACCTGACGATACCCCACGCAACGCATCGCAGGAAGGTCGGCGCCGAGACGATATTTTTGTCGCAAGGCCATGACTTCATCGACCAGGCCAGCGTCCAGCATGGCGTCAAAGCGGGTGGCAATGCGTTCGTGCAGCACTTTGCGTTCCGGTGCGGCAAGGGCGAGTGTCAGCAGGCGATAGGGCAGGGTAGCCGGGGGCTGGTGCGCAAAGAAATCGGCCAGCGGTTGGCCGGTAATGCGTAGTACTTCCAGCGCCCGCTGAATGCGTTGGGCATCGGTCGGGGCCAGTCGCGCCGCCGTGACGGGATCAAGGCGTGCCAGCTCGGCATGCAGGGCCGGCCAGCCTTGTGCGGCAGCTGCGGCGTCGATGGCTGCGCGCAGTTCGGGATCAGCCTGTGGCAGATCCGCCAGGCCACCAATCAGCGCCTTGAAATAGAGCATGGTGCCGCCGACCAGGAGCGGCACGTGGCCGCGCGCGGTAATTTCCGCCATGACCCCAAGCGCATCGGTACGGAACCGTGCAGCCGAGTAACGCTGTTCCGGCGTGATGAGATCGATCAGGTGATGCGGAAAGCGGGCGAGTGTTTCCCGGTCGGGCTTGGCCGTGCCGATGTCCATGTCGATGAACACCTGTGCCGAATCGAGGCTGACGATTTCGACGGGAAAGCGTGCGGCGATGGCGAGTGCCAGATCCGTCTTGCCGCCGGCGGTCGGGCCAAGGATTGCCAGCGCTGCTGGCATATTGCCCGCCCCTCCCGACCTCCCCGCGCGGGGAGGTGACTGTAGCTCGCCACGCGCGTCTATTACGGGGTGCTCCGTTCCGGCTTTCGCGCGGGTTGCGCCTGGCGGCGCGTGGCGCGTTTGCTCGGGGTGGCCCTTGGCCAACGCTGCTGCATGAGTGCTGGTATGGTGTTTCATCGGCCGCGCATGAACAGCCGGTCGAGTTCGCTGATCGACAGTTGCACCCAGGTGGGCCGACCGTGATTGCACTGGTCGGCGCGCTCGGTGGTTTCCATCTGGCGCAGCAAGGCATTCATTTCCGGGACGCTCAGGCTGCGATGGGCGCGCACGGCGCCGTGGCAGGCCATGGTGCCGAGCAATTCGTTGCGACGGGTTTCGATGACGCGGCTGGCGGGTTGCTCGGCCAGGTCGGCGAGCAGGGCGCGCGCCAGCGCCACGATGTCGCCGCCGGACAGCAGAACGGGGACGGCGCGCACGGCAAGTTGTTGCGGTCCGGCCGGGGCGATGGCGAAGCCGAGGGTGGTGAGTGTGTCGGCATGCGCTTCCGCGCTGGCGAATTCGCCAGCGCTGGCCGCAAACAGCACGGGTACCAGCAACTGTTGCACCTCGGTCTGGCTGTCAGCACCGGTCTTGAGGCGTTCATAGAGGATGCGTTCATGCGCGGCATGCATGTCGACGAGCACGAGGCCCTGGGTGTTCTGGGCCAGGATGTAGATGCCGTGTAACTGGGCGAGGGCATAGCCGAGCGGGTGTTGGGTGGCAGCGAAAGTCGGCGCTGATGGGATGGCGTCGGTAAATGCCTGGCTGACAAACTCCAGATAGGCTGCGGCAGTGGGTTCGTGTAACGCGAAGCTGGTTTGCTGCGGTGGCGCAAAAGTCGGCGTGATCGGAGGAAATCCCCGTGGGACTGGCGGTACGCCACTCGCGGCTGCATGCGCCGCTGCCAGCGGCGCGGCGAGAACCCGCTGCACGGCATGAAAGACGAACTGATGGACGCCGCGCGCATCGCGAAAACGTACTTCGGTCTTGGCGGGATGCACATTGACATCGACCGCCGCCGGATC
Organism: Rhodocyclaceae bacterium UBA2271; assembly: GCA_002347405.1. GTDB lineage: Bacteria > Pseudomonadota > Gammaproteobacteria > Burkholderiales > Rhodocyclaceae > Sulfuricystis. Next base: position 35,100 of record DDXB01000069.1, read on the forward strand.
GAGTTCGAGAAACAGCACATAGGCCGGGTGGTGCGCGCCATGCAGCACGTCGGCATAGGCCTGGCGCGCCGCATGGACCAGCAGCTTGTCGCGCACGAAGCGGCCATTGACGTAGAAATATTGCTCGGCGCGCGACGACCTGGCATAGGCGGGCAGAGCGGCGTAGCCGGCAAGCCGCAGGGGTCCAGCGGTGGCGTCCACGCTGCGCGCCTGGGCGAGAAATTCTTCGCCGAGCAGGTCGCGGGCGCGGCGTGCAAAGTCGGCGCTGGCGAGACGGCGCTTCAACTGCCCGTTATGCGTCAGGGTGAATTCAACGTCCGGTCGCACCTGCGCCATGCGCGTCAGCACATCGTCACAGTGGGAAAACTCGGTGGCGGTGGTCTTGAGGAATTTGCGCCGCGCCGGGGTATTGAAGTAGAGGTCGGCGACAACGATCACCGTGCCTGCGGACAGCGCGGCAGGCGCAACTGCTGCGGCGTTGCCGGCATCCAGTTGCCAGGCATGCGGTGCCTCAGGCGTGCGGCTGGTGATCGCAACGCGCGCCACGGCGGTGATCGAAGCCAGCGCCTCGCCGCGGAAACCGTAGCTCGCCACGCGCTCGAGGTCGGCAAGGCTGGCGATCTTGCTGGTGGCGTGTCGTGCCAGCGCCAGCGGCAGGTCTTCGCGCGGAATGCCGCCGCCGTCATCGGCGACGCGGATCAGCTTGACGCCGCCTTCTTCAAGCTGCACGTCGATTTTCGTCGCACCGGCATCGAGGCTGTTTTCGATCAATTCCTTCAACACCGAGGCCGGCCGTTCGACCACCTCGCCAGCAGCGATCTGGCTGATCAGGAGGTCGGGCAGGGGCTGGATGCGCGGCATGGGGCCGAATTATAGGCGCTGGGGTAAACTGGACGCGACATGGATGCCATTGGCCAACTCATTGCTGGTGCGTGCCGGTGAAACGGCGCGCTTGCTTGGCCTTGTTGATGGCCATGCCCCTGTTCGGCTGTGTGTCGAGCCCGAAGCAATTCGCCAAGACCGATGTGGATCGCGTCGCCGATCTGCACCGCCGCGAAGTCCATGCCAGCATGGGCCGCCTGGCGGAAAAGCTCTACCGCCGCAACCCGCGCGAATGGAAAAAAGGCGGCCATGCCAGCCTCGATGCCGCCCTGTTTCAATTGTCCGACCCGGCCCGCCATGCCGGCCCCACCGCTGCCGGCGGACTGCGGGGAACCGTGCTGCTGCTGGCCGGACTGCGCGACGATTACCCGCGCGACCGCGTCGCCGCTTTTGTCGGCGGCCTCAGCGACATGTTGAACGACGCATTCAATGGCAAGACAGAATTTTTCATTCTTGATGATCTCGATGCGCAAAAATTGCATAATGCCGCGCGCAACGTCGAGATCGCCGCCTGGAAACTGGCGAATGCGCGCCGCAGCCTGCCTGAAGGTGATATTCCGGTGGGCGCCCCCATCCTGTTTTCCAATGAAATGGCGCCGGTGCAAAATCTCAGTTTCGAGCGCGAGTTCGGTCGGCTGGTCGGCAACCTCGACCTGCTCTCCCGGATCGTCGCCGACAAGACCAACCGCAGCGTCGTCAAGATTGTCCAGAATTTAGCCACCGCTGCTTTTCTCCCCATCAAATGACCTCAATAAAGAAGTACGTCATCCTCATCTCCGGTCGCGGCAGCAACATGCAGACGCTGATCGATGCCAATCTGCCTGGCGTCTGCAGCGCCGTCATCAGCAATCGTCCGGTTGCGGCAGGGCTGGCCTGGGCCGCGGCGCGCGGCGTGCCGACTGCCGTGGTCGACCACAAGGCGTTTGCCTCGCGCGAGGTTTTCGACACGGCGCTGGCCGCCGAGATCGAGCGGCGTGGTGCCGATCTGGTGCTGCTGGCCGGTTTCATGCGCGTGCTGACCGAACCCTTCGTGCGACAGTTTGAAGGGCGCCTGGTGAACATTCATCCGTCCCTGCTGCCGGCCTTCCCCGGGCTGCGCACCCATGAGGCCGCCTTGCAGGCTGGCGTGCGCGTGCATGGCTGCACCGTGCATTTCGTCACGCCGGCGCTCGATTGCGGCCCGATCATCGTTCAGGCGGCCGTGCCGGTATTGGCGGGCGACACGGCCGATACGCTGGCGATGCGGGTGCTGGCGCAGGAACACCTGATCTATCCCCAAGCGGCGCTGGGCATTCTGGCAGGACACTGCCGGCTGGAGGCGGGGCGGGTCATCTGGACGAGTGACACCACGCCTGCCGCAGCCGTCCTGCGCGTGCCGGCAGGCGCATGAATGTTGCCGTGCGCCGACCGTTCCTGCTGGCATTGGCGGCATCGCTGATGCTGCATCTGATTCTGCTGCTGGCGCCGGGCTGGGAACTGCCGGCGGATGGGATTACGGACCTGAAGTCGCTGGATGCGACGCTGCTGCCGCTGGCTCAGGCGGCCGTACCCGTCGCGCCGCCTGTTGCGCCAGCCAGGAAGCCTGTTCCGAAAAAAATACCTCCAGCGACGCCGCATTCGGCTGAAGCTCCGCCGGTGAGTGTTGCCCCGCCGGTTGCGGAAGCCCCTGAAGCAACGCCGCCGGCTCAACCGGACGAACCGCAGCCGGAGACGACAGTGGCGGACCAGGCTGACGCCGTCCCGCCAGCGCCGACTATTGACCCGGCGGTTGCCCGTGCCTGGCCACAGCGTGGCCGCATCCGCTTCGAGGTGACGCGCGGTGACAGCAACTTTGTCGTCGGTCAGGCCGAGCACCGTTGGCAGCATGACGGCGCGACCTATCAACTGCGAGCCGTCACGGAAACCGTCGGCATCGCCGCCTTGATCCGACCCGCGATGGTGGTGCAGGAAAGCCGCGGCAACCTGGTGGCGACTGGACTGCAGCCGCTCGAATTCATGAATGAACGTGATGGCAAGCGCAAGTTGATGTTGCGCTTCGACCCCGTTCAGGGGCGCTTGACCTCGGACAGTGGCCCGGCAATCGCCATGAGTGAGCCGGCACAGGATCTGCTGTCGATGCTCTATCAGCTGAGCACGATGCCGCACGACGCGCAGGAGTTTGCGATCATTGTGGCGACCGGACGCAAGCTGGCACGCCATGTGGTCAAGGTGGCCGAAATAACCCAACTCGATACCCCGTTCGGCACGCGCAGCGTGAGGCATCTCATCCTGCCGCCCGCGGACGGGGTGACGAACGACTACTCCACCGAAGTCTGGCTCGACGTGGCCACCCGCCTGCCGCTGAAGATCCGCCATCGCGACCGCAAGGGCGAAACTTTTGACCAGACCGCAGTTGCGGTCGAACTGGACAATCCATAATGAATATTGCCATCACCCGCATCATGATTGACCAGGCCATCGCCGCGACCCACGAACTGTTGCGCCTGCAGCAGCCGGCCGATGTCGCGCTTTCAGCCTTTTTCCGCGCGCACCGCTCCGGCCCGAAAGAGCGTGCCTTCATCGCCGAGACGGCGTACACCGTGCTGCGCAAGCTGCGTTCACTGACGGCCTGGGTAGGCCCTGAAGCCACGCCCCGCCAGCTGGTGCTGGTGGCCTTGATTCGCGAAACCGGCCTGAGTTATCGCTCGCTCGAAATGGTGCTGTCGAAGCATGATGCGGAATGGCTGGCGGGGTTCAAGGCCCAGGCAGAACCCGCATTGACCCTGGCCGAACAGGCGGATCTGCCCGACTGGCTGGTGGAGCGCCTCGGCGCCCTGATGCCACCCGCGGAGTTGCTGGCGCTGGCCCGCGCCCTGAACCAGCCCGCGCCCCTCGATCTGCGCGTCAATCTGATGAAAGACACGCGTCCCGTCGTGCTGGCGCAACTGGCAAAACATGGTCTCGCCGCCACCCCGTGTCCGCTGGCGCCCGAAGGTGTGCGGCTGGCGGGCAGGCCGGCGCTGTCGCAGTATCCCCTGTTCCTGTCCGGGGCCATCGAGGTGCAGGATGAAGGCAGCCAGTTGCTCGGTCATCTGCTGGCGCCGAAGCGCGGCGAAATGGTGGTCGACTTCTGCGCCGGTGCCGGCGGCAAGACGCTGCTGCTGGGCGCCCTGATGCGGTCTACCGGCAGGTTGTATGCCTTCGATGTTGCCGAAAAGCGCCTGGCCAAGCTCAAGCCGCGCCTGGCACGCTCCGGGCTGTCGAACGTGCATCCGGTCGCCATTGCCCACGAGAACGACCAGCGCGTGAAACGGCTGGCCGGCAAGTGCGATCGCGTGCTGGTCGACGCGCCCTGCTCGGGGTTGGGCACGCTGCGGCGCAACCCCGATCTGAAGTGGCGGCAGACGCCGCAAAGCGTGGGCGAACTGACGGTCAAACAGGGCAACATCCTGGCCGCGGCCGCAAAGTTGTTGAAACCCGGCGGGCGACTGGTCTATGCGACCTGCAGCCTGTTGCCCGAGGAAAACGAGCAAATCGTCGATGCCTTCCTCGCCGCGCATCCGCAATTTGCCCGGCGGTCGGCCGGTGAGGTTTTGGCCTCCCAGGGCATCGCCCTCGAATTGCCTGGTCCCGACCTGCAACTCGCACCACACACGCATGGCACCGATGGCTTCTATGCTGCCGTGCTGGAACGCGCGGCGTGAAATGACGCCCGCCCCCCTTTGTGCTCCGTTGGCGCATCCCTCGCTTTGCT
>DDXB01000069.1:39825-57502 GCA_002347405.1 Rhodocyclaceae bacterium UBA2271
CAATCCCTCTCCCGCAAGCGGGAGAGGGAAGCGATCTGCCTCCTCTCTCCCTCTGGGAGAGAGGTCGGGAGAGAGGGGTTGGCCCGGCGCAATCGCTATATTTTCACGCTGATCATTGCTCTGCTGGCGTGGCTGCCGCTGGCGTCCACGGCGGTCGAAGTGCCGGCCGTCGGCACCATGGAAGTGTTGTTCACACCCTGGGACGATGCCGAAGGCGCGCTGCTCCGCGCGATCGGCGCGGCACAGAAAAGCCTGCGCGTGCAGGCCTATCTGGTCACCAGCCGCAACATTACCCGCGCGCTGACCGAGGCGCATGCGCGTGGCGTCAGGGTCGAGGTGCTGGCCGACCGCGAGATGGTAACGAAGGGCAGCAATTCGCTGGTGCCGCAGCTTCACGCCGCGGGCATTACCGTGCATCTGGAAACTCGCTATGCCGCCGCACACAATAAAATCCTGCTCATCGATGCGGAAGGAGAGGCGCCCGTGGTGATTACCGGCAGTTACAACTTCACATTCTCGGCGCAAGCCAGAAATGCTGAAAACGTGTTGATCCTGCGCGGCAACCGGGCGCTGGCGCGTGCCTATCTTGACAACTGGCGGCGCCATCGCGACGAAGCCCTGCCCTATGCCGAGGCGCTGCTGCCATGATCGGCAACGATATCCAGATCGGCGGCTTGCTGATCGACCTCTGGCAGGACCTGCAGCAACCCAATGTGCTGTGGCAGGTCGGTGTCCTGATCGCCTGCTTTGCGCTGGCCTGGTACTTTGCCCGCTGGGTGGGCGAACGCGTCGGCAGCGGCACCAATGCGGCGGGCGAGGCGGTGCCCGAGGGCGTTGCCCGGGCCTTTGGCCGGCGCGGCTTCAAGCGCCTCGGCTGGCCCGTTGCGATGCTGCTGCTGACGCTGGCGGCGCGGCCGTTGCTGGCGCAGTGGCACAACGTCAATCTGCTGTCGCTCGCCATTCCGCTGCTGACTTCGCTGGTGGTGATCCGCGCCGTGATGTTCGTCGTGCGCCACAGCCTGATTGCCAGCGCACCGTGGCTCGCCGGTTTCGAGCGTACGCTGGCTTTCCTGGCCTGGAGTGTGGTGGCGTTGCACATCCTCGGGGTGCTGCCGGAACTGATCGCACTGTTGAAAGGCGTGAGCTTCAGCCTTGGCAAGCAGGAGCTTGATCTCTGGCTGATTCTGCAAGGTCTGGGTGTGGTGCTTGGCACCCTGCTGGTGGCGCTGTGGTTTGGTGGCGTCATCGAGGCGCGGTTGTTGAGCGCGCAAGGACTGGACGGCAACCTGCGCCTGGTGTTCGCCCGCCTGGCGCGCGCGCTGCTGATCCTGCTGGCAGTACTGATTGGTTTGCCGCTGGTCGGCATCGATTTGACCATGTTGTCGGTGTTTGGCGGCGCACTCGGCGTCGGCCTCGGTTTCGGCCTGCAAAAGATTGCGGCGAACTACGTGTCGGGCTTCATCATCCTGCTCGACCGTTCCATCCGCATCGGCAACATGATCGCCGTCGGCACCCAGCGTGGCGTCGTGACACGCATCACCACACGCTACACCGTGCTGCTGGCACGCAGCGGTCTGGAAATGATCGTGCCCAACGAGATGCTGGTCAGTTCGGTAATCGCCAACGAGACCTACACCGACCACAAGGTGCGCATCCCCCTCCAGGTGCAGGTGGCCTATGGTTCCGATCTGGAACGGGTGCAACAGATCCTGATCGATGTCGCACTGACCCAGCCGCGCGTCCTGCACGATCCGTTACCGCGCGGCCATGTCGCGGCCTTTGGCGATTCCGGCGTCAACTTCGAACTGCGCTTCTGGATCGGCGACCCCGAGAACGGCATCATGCAGGTGAAGTCGGATATCAATCTGGCGATCTGGAAGGCCTTCAAGGCGGCCGGCATCGAGATCCCCTTCCCGCAGCGCGAGGTCAGGTTACTGCAGAATTAAAAGTCGGCGCTGGCTGGACGGCGAGTGTGTCGGATGATTCCAACGGCTTTCGGCGCTGGCTAACCGGCGCAAGCCGGTTAAGCGTGGCAGCGCGGCCGGAACCAAAAGTCGGCGCTGGCGGTACGGCGCCGTAAGCGGCTACAGCAGCTTCAGAAGTTCTTCCCGCGCCGGTCCGTGCGGGTCCAGTGCGCGCACCTCGACTTCCACCCGCGTACCCTTCAGCGGGGAGAGCGCCTTCAGGCCGTCGCCGTCGATGTTCATGGGTTTCGCCGACAGCAGCACGAAGTCGTCGCCCATGACCCGGAAGACCAGGGCTTCCGGATAGTGGGCGATTAGCGCCGCCGAGAACCCGGCCAGCGCCTGATTGCCGGCCATCCAGCCGCTGTCCTGGTTGATGCTGGAAAAGTTTTGCAGCAGTACGACGTAGGCATGGGTGAGATGGGGGGGCAGGCCGTTGCGCAGCATGATCTGCAGGTAGTTGGCGTTGTGCGTGCCGGTCAGCGGGTCGTCGAAGAAGTAGGCGAAACGCTGATGCTCAAGCGGCGTCTTCGGCATCTGGTCGGCGAGCGGTGGCGGGACCACGTCGCGCAGCGCCTCGCAGGCGGCGACGACGACGTCGGCGGCGAAACGTTTGCCCGCCTGTTGCCGGAGTTCCTCGAGCGCGACGGGAACCTCCTTGCGCGCCTTGTAGATGCGGTTGCTGACCATGGCGTCGAAACTGTCGGCGACGGCCATGATCTGCGCCAGACGGGGGATCTGGCCGCTGACCAGCCCTTGGGGATAGCCGGAGCCGTCCTCGCGTTCATGGTGCGAACGCATGATCTCGGCGAGTTCCTTGTACATGTCGATGCGGTGCAGTGTCCGGTAGCCTTCTTCGGCGTGCTGCTTGATCAGTTCGTATTCGAGCGGCGTCAGGATGCCCGGTTTCAGCAGTACGGCATCGGGAATCGCGATTTTGCCGATGTCATGCAAGGAGGCGGCGCGCTTGAGCTTTTCGATTTCTTCAGGGCTGTGGCCGAGTCGCGCGGCAATCAATTCGCAATACTGGGCGACGCGGCGGGTATGGCCGGCGGTGTAAGTGTCGCGTTTCTCGATCATGTCCACCAGGGACAGGATGGTTTCCTCGTAGTTGCTGATGCGTTCCCGTTCGAGGCGATGGGCTTCCGTCTGCTGATCGAAGGCATGGAGGGCGAAGCCGATGTCGCCCGCCAGTTGTTCGAGCATCGCCACCTCTTCGGTATCGAAGCCCTCCGCGCGCCCGCTCAGCACGCACAGGTGGCCGAACGCCGCGCCGTAGGCATCGTGCCGCAGGGGCAGGGCGATCACCGCATGCACGCCGGCCTGGGTCAGTTCGGAAGCGATCGCGGCGGGATCGGTTTCGATGACGGTACGATTTTCGGCGAGCGCCGCGCGGCTGGGCCCCTTGTCGCGGCAGCTCGTGAAATTGCGCATGATTTCCGCGGGGCCGTAGGACTTGGCCGCCACCTCGATCTGCCCGTCCTGCAGCAGACCGACCCAGGCAAAACGATAGGCCGTGTCGGCGATCAGGCGGTCGCAGCAAGCCTTGAGCATTTCTTCCTGCGAGCTTGAGGTGATCAGGATCTGGTTGACATCGGCCACCACCTCGACCACGTTGCGCTGGAAACGCTCGCGCGCCAGCAGGCGCTCGACTTCGCCGGTGCGGCCGCGTACCCGTTCTTCCAGCGTGGCATTGAGATTTTCGAGCGCGGCGTGGTCGGCGCGCAGGCGGCGGTTGATGCGAACCACATAGATGGCGGTGAAGCTGGCCAGCAAGATGAACGCCAGGGCCAGTGCCATCCAGTGGCCATACTGGGAAACGAGTTCGGCCAGCGTCAACCGGTGCAGGTGCTCGTAGGGGCCGATGCGTAGTTCGCGCAAGGCTTCATGCACCGGCTGGTAGTTGAGCGGCAGGGTCCAGCCCGTGATGTTGCCGGCCACTGCGGCGGGGGCGTCGGCCGGCATTTGCAGCAGGGCGATGGCGACTGCTATGGCCAGCGCATCGGACACATGGCGCAACCGGGCGATGGGCCATTCCGGGTAGAGTGGCGTGGAGAGCAGCGGGGTGAAGCCTTCGACGCGCTGCCGGTTGAGGACGTAGAAGTCATCGAGGCGAATCTTGCCCTCGGCGGCCATCTGTTCGAGGATTTCGGTGCGCACCGTGCCGGCGTCCGCCTGGCCATCCTTCACCGCAAGGACCACGGCGTCGTGGGTGCCGAGGAAGCCGAGTTTGGCGAAATCCTTCGCGGGATTGATGCCCTGGCGCTTCAATTCGCGCCAGCCGACGTGCCAGCCGCCAAAGGAACTCGGATCGGTGGCGAGAAAGGTTTTTTTCCTGAGATCGGCCAGCGTGCGGATATCCTTGCGGTCGGCGCGCGTGAAGATGACCCCACCAAAGGTGCTGTGTCCCGTGCCGCCGATGAAGCGGTTTTTCAGGGTGGCGATGGCGCTGACGCCGTAGTGCGCTTCCAGTTCAACGTAATAGGACGAGTTGGTCAGGACGAAATCGACCCGGCCCTGCCGCACCGCGAGGCGCACCTCCTCGAAGCCGAGCGGCACGATGCGAAACGTATTGCCGGGCAAATGGTGCTCGAGGTAGCTGGCGGTGGCCGACCAGGTCTCATGGGCCTTCTCTGCGCCGCGCAATGCCAGCACACCGATGTTGACCTCGGCTGCCAGGGCCGACGTCGCCAGCAAGCCGATCAGGAGTGTCCGCGCGAGGACGGTGCCGTAGCGGCAAAGGATAACTTTCCAGCTGCGAATCATCTCGATTTTCCTGCAGTTGATGACAGCATAGTCGACGCCAAAGCTCGACACAGCCGATTATCGCAGTAAAAACTTGGGGTAAGTGAGGTGCTTCCCCTCCCGATCTATTCCGGCACGCAGATTTCGCCGCGCAACATGCCTTGCAGGGTACGGGCGGTCAGCAGCGCCAGCACCAGGGTCAGCACGGACAGCAGCAGTACGCCGAGTGGCATGAATGGACCACCGTCCTGATGATATTCAGACATGGTCAGGGTGGCGATGGTCATGGCGGCCAGGGGGAAGGAATAAGCCCAGGTGGACAGGAAGAAGCGCAGGCGGAAGAAGCGCAACGCGTTGCTGGCGAGCAGCAGCGTGAGGAACAGCGCAACGTGGTAAAGAATGCGCGCAAACGCGTCGATCTCGCCGGGGTTGAGCTTCAGCCAGGCGAGGAAGCCGACGGCCGGTGGCGCAATGAGGATGAACAGCGTCGGCGTCAGGCGCTCGGGCAACGGTTCATGAAAAAACAGGCGGTTCATGACGATCGTCAGCAAGACGATCCAGAACACCAGGCCGATGCTGAAGAAAAACCACGAAACTTCGGGCGGGGCGAAGCTGGCGCCAGCGATGGGCACGACGACGTTGCCCACCACGGGAATGAACCAGGCCGGGTTGGCATGCTTGATGTCGTAGCGTGTGTGGTGGATCCAGCTGCTCATCACCATCAGGGTAAACAGCAGATGCAATCCAGCGCCGATCGACCAGAAGATGAAGGCGAGGCCGGGCAGGGTGTCGAAGAAGGCCACAGCCAGAAGCAGCATGGAAATCGAAACAGTGGGAAAGAAATGCAGGCGGATCGGATGGGCAAATTCAAGCTGCACCGCCGTGCCGTGCTTGACCAGCTTGGCCAGATAGGCGACTGACAGCAGGCCGAACAGCCCGAGCGCCCACCAACTCAGGGCGAGGCCGATTTCCGCCGGCAGTCCAAAGACGTGGTGCGCCTTGTTCCAGGCGATGGCGAGTCCGCTGGTGCCCATCACGATGGAGAACATGGCAATCGGGAAGTGTTCGAGGCGCTGCCGGGGTGGGGTGCTGGCGGGGGCGGGCGAGATCACTGTTTTCTCCATGCTGTAGGGGTATGTTGTCTAAATTGGCATTGCCACAAGGAAATCCAGTGGACACAAAGAAAAATGCCTGGAGGCGTAATGAAAAACGCCAGGAGGCGTTGGGCCTGCTGGCGTCTTCTCGAACTCGGGTAAGCGGGACTTACTTGAGCTTGATTTCCTTGTAGAGCACGTGCTTGCGCACCTTCGGATCGTATTTCATGAACTCGAGCTTTTCCGGGGTGGTGCGCTTGTTCTTGTTGGTCGTGTAGAAGTGACCGGTTCCGGCTGTGGACTCAAGCTTGATTTTTTCGCGTCCGCCTTTGGATGCCATGATTGTTTACCTCCAGGTCAAACGGCTTCGCCGCGTTCGCGCAACTCGGCGAGAACAACGTCGATGCCTTTCTTGTCGATGGTGCGCAGACCGGCGTTGGAAACGCGCAGGCGCACCCAGCGGTTTTCGGTTTCTACCCAGAACTTGCGGGCATGCAGGTTGGGCAGATAGCGGCGCTTGGTCCGGTTGTTGGCGTGGGAAACGTGGTTCCCAACCATCGGGCCCTTGCCCGTTACTTGGCATACGCGGGACATAATATTTTGCTCCAGAACTTCGGGTGAAGAAAGCCGGGCATTCTAGCCGACAGCAGGTGGCGACGGCAAGTGCATTTAAGGATTTATTTTAACGAGAAAAAACAGCGTTTTCGCCGGGCCGCCCCAAGCAAACGCGGCACGCGGCGCAAGCGGCGGCCGTAGGCAAAAACCAACCCCCGCGAGGGGGGGCGAAGGGGGGCGGGCGTTTATTTACAGCAGCCCGCGCTCCGCGAAGGACAGCGGCGGGGCGCTGCCGGCGACGATGAAGTGATCGACCAGCCGCACATCGACCAGCGCCAGTGCCTGTTTGAGGGTGCGGGTGAGCAGTTCGTCGGACTGGGAAGGTTCGGCGACGCCGGAGGGGTGGTTGTGGGCGAGGATGACGGCGGCGGCGTTGTGCGCCAGGGCTTTCTTCACGACTTCGCGCGGATAGACTGATGCCTGCGTCAATGTGCCGCGAAACAGTTCCTCATCGGCGATCAGGCGGTTCTGTGCATCCAGCCAGAGGGCGATGAAGACCTCGTGTGGCAGTGGCGCGAGCCGGAGCCGCAGCCAGTCGCGCACCGCGCCGGGTGCGGCAAATGTGGTTCTTTCCTGCAGTTCCTCGCGCAGGCAGCGCCGGGCGAGTTCCAGCGTGGCGACCAGTTGTGCCGCCTTGGCCGGGCCGATGCCATTCACGGCGGTGAGTTCCTGGGGCGTCGCCGCCGCGAGGCGGGCAAGACTGTGGCCGAAATGGGCGAGCAGGGCGCGGGCGAGGTCCACTGCGCTCATGCCCTTGACGCCGACCCGCAGGAAGATTGCCAGCAGTTCGGCGTCGGCCAACGCCGCCGGGCCGAGCGCCAGCAGCCGCTCGCGCGGGCGTTGATCGTCTGGCCAGTCGGTGATTGCCATGGGTTAGAATGTTTCGCTTCGAATCCGCTATTCTATAGTTCCTCCGCCGGGCCGCCCCAAGGAGGAACAGCCAAAAACATGGAGCGGGCGCTGCCCGCGAACACGCGTCACCCCCTTTCTCGGGAAGGGGGCCGGGGGGGATGGGGTGCATATGTCATGAGCGATGAACTGGCAGGCAAGCGTATCGTGCTGGGCATCACTGGCGGCGTGGCGGCGTATAAAGCCGCCGAACTGGCGCGGCTGCTCGGCAAGGCCGGGGCGCAGGTCGATGTCGTCATGACTGCGGCGGCCACCCGTTTCGTCGCGCCGCTGACGTTTCAGGCTTTGACCGGGCGGCCGGTATTCACCTCGCTGTGGGACGTGCCGCAAGATTCCCCTCTCCCCCAACCCCCGCTCCGCGCCCCACGACTGGCTATGCATAGCCAGTCGGCTGCGGCGGCGCGAAGCATGCTTCGCGAAACCCCGCCTTTGCCCCGCAAGGGGCAAGGGGAGCGTGGTGAGTCGCAGCGCGACTTTCACGGTAGCGGCATGGCGCATATCGACCTCACCCGTGGGGCGGATGCGGTGATTGTCGCGCCGGCAACCGCCGATTTCATCGCCAAACTGGTGCATGGCCTGGCCGACGATCTGCTGGCCACACTGTGCCTCGCCAAAGATTGCCCGCTCCTGGTGGCACCGGCGATGAACTGCCAGATGTGGGAACACCCGGCGACGGTACGCAACATGGCGCAGTTGCGCGCCGATGGCGTGAGCGTATTGGGCCCGGCCAGCGGGGCGCAGGCGTGCGGCGAGGTCGGGGCAGGGCGCATGCTCGAACCCGCCGAACTATTTGACGCCCTGCATGCTTCATTCCAGCCGAAATTGCTGGCCGGCAAGCGCGTCCTGTTGACGGCCGGGCCGACCTTCGAGGCGCTCGATCCGGTGCGGGGCCTGACCAATTCAAGTTCGGGCAGGATGGGTTTTGCTCTGGCGCAGGCCTGTGTCGAGGTCGGAGCGGAAGTCACTGTGGTGGCAGGTCCGGTGTCGTTGCCGACGCCAACTGGCGTGACGCGGATTGATGTTACCGGTGCGCTGGAAATGCGCGAGGCCGTAAAGTCGGCGCTGGCGGGTGGTTTGGACGTCCCGCCAACGCGCCAAAAGTCGGCGCTGGCGAGTGGTTTGGACGTCCCGCCAACGCGCCAAAAGTCGGCGCTGGCGGGACGGCACATCTTCATCGCCGTGGCGGCGGTGGCCGATTACCGGCCCGCTGCCCCAGCCGCGCACAAGATCAAGAAGGGCGCGCAGACGTTGACGCTGGAACTGGTCGCCAACCCCGACATCCTGGCCGAGGTGGCGGCACGTCCCGATGCGCCGTTTTGCGTCGGTTTTGCCGCCGAAAGCCAAAACCTGGCGGAATACGCCGAGGGCAAGCGGCGCGCAAAAAAACTGCCGCTGGTCGTCGGCAACCTCGTGCAGGACGGGCTGGGTGGCGATGCCAATGTCGTCACGCTGTTCGATGCCGCGGGTGCGCACCCTGTGCCCCCGGGCGACAAGCTCACCATAGCCCGCGCCATCGTGCGCCATATTGCGGAGATGCTGCATGCACAAAATTGACGTACGGATTCTCGATCAGCGCCTGAAGGACAATCAGGAGGAAGCGGCCCCGCATTACGCCACGGCGGGTGCTGCCGGCATGGACCTGCGCGCCTGCATCGAGGCGCCGGTGCGCGTGCATCCGGGCGAGTCGATGCTGATCCCGGCGGGTATCGCCATTCATCTTGCCGATCCCGGCCTGGCAGCGATGATCCTGCCGCGCTCGGGACTCGGCCACAAGCACGGCATCGTGCTGGGCAACCTGGTCGGGTTGATCGACTCGGACTACCAGGGCGAAATCTTTGTCTCGCTGTGGAATCGCGGCCACGAAGTGTTCCTGCTCAATCCGCTCGATCGCATCGCGCAACTGGTGGTGGTGCCGGTGTTGCAGGTCGGCTTCAACGTGGTCGAGCAATTCGAGGAAAGCAACCGCGGCGCCGGCGGTTTCGGCAGCAGCGGCCGCAACTGAGGATACGGCTGAAAATAAAGTCCGAAAAAAATCCCGCCGCAGCGGGATTTCAATAAAGTTAGCCATAGCAACACTGCAGTCCCGGCGCCGGGCCGCCCCAAGCCGGGACGCCACGCGCCGCCAGGCGCAATCCCCCCGCTGACTGAGCAACGCTGCCCGTGATAAACGAGCAGCGAGCCACCGTCACCCCCTTCCTCGGGAAGGGGGCAGGGGGGTAGGCGCGTTTAAGTCGACATCTCGGTCATCACGTTTTTCAGCCAGCTTTCGCCATAGGCCTTTTCGATCTTGGCTATCGAGAAGTCAGCCGGGGAGACCGCCGAGGCGGTGATCTTGATCTTGCCGTTCACCACCTTGAAGACATGCGAAACGCTGACCGATTCGGTTTCGCTGACCGCGCTGTAGCAGGCATTGATCGCCGACAGTTCGGTGGTCGGCTTGCCGTTCATCAGCGCCACGATGTTGATCGCACAGACCTTGGCTTGCGAGTTGGCCGAATAGCCGGACTTCGGCATCGCTCCGCCGTCGGAAGGCAGCAGTGTCGCATCGCCGAGGACGTGGATGTCCTTGTGGATGGTCGACTCGAAGGAGATCGCATCGACCGGGCACCAGCGCTTCTTGTCGTCCGTGAGCCCTGCGGCAACGGCAATGTTGCCGGCGCGCTGGGGCGGAATCACGTTGGCTACCGCGACCTCGTAGTCGTCGAAGTTGTCGGCGACGACGATCTTGGCCTTGGTGTCGACCTTGGTGACCTGGCCGCCGACGTACTGGAAAATGTCCTTGTAGTAGCTGTTCCAGGCCTTGGTGAACAAGCCTTTCTTCGAAACCACGTCGGGGTTGGCGTCGAGCATGATCAGCTTGGACTTCGGCTTGTGCTTCTTCAGATAGCTTGAAATCAGGCAGGCGCGCTCGTAAGGGCCGGGCGGGCAGCGGAAGGGCATCAGCGGTACGCCGATCACCACCGTGCCGCCATCCTTCATCGCCTGCAGCTGCTTGCGCAGCAGGGCCGATTGCGGGCCGGCCTTCCAGGCGTGCGGGAAGATCTCCGGTGTTTTGGCGTCGTAACCCTCGATCTCGTCGGTCATGAAGTCGATGCCGGGCGAGACGACCAGGCGGTCATAGGCGAGCCGGCCCTGGCTGGTGACCACCATCTTTGCGGCGGCGTCGATGGCCGTGGCATCGGCATGCAGCATCTTGATGCCGTGATTGGCCGCCAGCTTGTCGTACTTGATGGTCAGAGCCTTCATGTCCGGCATCAGGCCGGCGATGTAGAAGTTGCTGAACGGACAGGAAACGAATTCCTTGTTGCGCTCGATCAGAACCACCTCGATGGATTTGTCGAGCATGCGCAAATATTTTGCGGCAATCGTGCCGCCATAGCCGCCGCCGATGACGACGACGCGCCGCGCGCTGCCCTTGGGCATGATCTCGGCGGCGGAACCGGCGGATACCGCCGGAGCTTTGCCCTGTGCGGCGGCATGACCGGCCAGTGCCAGCCCGGAGGCGCCGCCCAGCAGCTTGATGAAGTTTCTACGATCTAATGTCATGGTGTGTTTTCCTTATTTCACGCTGGCGTAGAAGTGCAGCAGGGCGTCCAGTTCTTCCCTGGACAGCGGCTTGACCTTCTCGGCCATCTGTTCGGGCATCTTGCGGGCGCCAGAGAGATACATGTCCATCTGCATCTGCAGATACGGCAGCCACTGGCTGGCCATCACCGGGGTATCGTCCTTGCCGTCCTTGCCATCGTCGAGGTGGCAACGTGAGCAGTTTGCTTCCTGCAGCTCGGCGCCTTTTTTGACCTTGGCCTTGTCGAGTTTCTGGTTGGTGGCGTGGAATTTCTGCTTCGAGAAAAACTCGCCCATCGCCTCGAAATCGGCTTCGGTAAAACCTTTTGCCAAGCGCCCCATGATGGTGGAGGTGCGCTCGCCGCTCTGGAATTTCTTCATCGCATCGACGATCGATTCCTTGGACTGACTGGCCAGGCTGGGCATCAGCAGGCCGGCGCTACCGCCGTTGGTGCCATGACAGCCGGCGCAGGCGAAAGAAACCATCTCCGGGGTCGGCGGCGTCTGGGCCGGGGTTTGGGCGAAGGCCGTTGCCGAAAGTGCCAGCGCGCCTGCCGCCAAGCTCCATCTACTCCATTTTCTCTTCATTGTTATCTCCTCCTGTGGGTGAAATGTTCAGCGCTTGGTGACGTTGTAGTGGGACTTAACGCCTTCCACGTTCTTGTCGAGGCCGAACTGATAGCCCAGCGAGACATAGTGGTAACGCGCTTCGGTGTAGTCCTCGTGAATCGCAAAGCCGAAGTTGTAAATCTTGTCGGGCGTGATGGCGTGGTCGCCCTTGCCCCCGCCGGCGAGCGTGCGCTCGAAGGTGACGACCCACTTATGGCCTTCCATGACGCCAGCGGCCTTGATCAGCCCCTTGCCGCCTTCCATGACGCGTTGGTCCGCGATATAGCCGTCGACCGCCTTTTCGCCCTTGCCACTCCTGAACTGCAGTAGGTCATAGAACTTGCCGCTGGCGAGGTCGGCGCCCTTGACGTACTTGGTCTTCTTGTCGTCCTTGCCGTCCTTCATCGAGCGCAGGTCGTTGTGGCAGGTCGCCCAGCAGCCGTTGAGTTCGGCGCCCTCGACCGTGCCGCCGCCGTCGAACAGCATGGTCAGCTTGACCTCGTTCTTGGCGTCCATCTTGACCGTGCCCGTCTTCGGCGGCACCCACTCGAAGCGGAAATAAATCTTCTCGCCGTCGTGCGCGGCCTTGAAGGTCACCGGAATCCAGCCCACTTTGCCGGTGGGCGGTTTGGGTTCGAGCACCACCTTGGATTGGCCGACCGGCTTGCCGGCGACGATCTTGTCGCCGATCTCGTTGGCATCGCCCTCGTGGCACTTGGCGCAGGTGCGCTTCTTGTTGACGATGTCCGGCACGGCCGAGTGATCCGGTTTGTTCATCACCCATTCAAGACTCGCCTGGCCGGGGTAGAACAGTTTGATCTTGCGTTCGGTGACTTTGCTCCAGTCGGGGGCGGCGGCCATGGCGGCGCCCGCGACAAAAACGCTGCCGGCGATGCATGCGCTCATGAGAGTCCGGGTTGTCATTTTCATGCTGGTTTTCTCCTCTTGTTCGGTAAAAAAAATGGCTCAGCTCGCCTTCTTCGTGGCTTCTTCTTCCTGTTCAAGCAGATGATGCAGGGGCTTGTGGGCGATGCCCTTGTGGCAGTCGATGCAGGTCTGGCCGTCCTCGATGGCGCCTTCATGCTTGACCACTGAGCGATCCTTCTGTTTGCTTTCATCCATGGTCTTGAACTCGTGGCAGTTGCGGCATTCCTTCGAGTCGGCCGCCTTCATCTTTTCCCAGACGCGCTTTTTCATGGTGAGGCGATGCGCCTCGTATTTTTCAGGGGTATCGATGGTGCCGAGGATGTGGCCGATGACGTCGCGTGCCGCCATCAGCTTGGCGGTGGATTGGCGGGCGTAGTCGATGGGGTTCTTGCTGCCGGCCACATGGCAATCGGCGCAATGCACGGTCGTGCCGGTGCGGTTCTTGTAATGAACAGTCTGCTTGAGTTCCTCGAATGGAATGGTCATTTCGTGGCATGACAGACAGAAATCGGTGCGGTTGGTCCAGGCCATGCCGGTATTCAGGCCACCCCAGATGATGATGCCGCCGATGATGCCGACGAGGATGACGCGCAATACCGGAAACCGGCACATCGGTATCGGCTGTTTGGCCTTGTCAGCGTCGGGTTGTTCGGGAGCGGGTGACTTGCTGTCGTTTTGCGCATCGGCCATCGTTCATGGTTCCTTATCAATTTATAAGTTGGTGCACGCACGTGCGGTGCGAAAGCAAGAGCCAAGGTACGAATCAATGCAGGATGGAAGATCAGCCGGGCGCCGCATCAACATCATTTCGAAATGGCATGCGCCCTCCCGAAATCCTCCTCTTGCGAGTTATTTTTTAATACTTCGTTTGATTACATGATTCACCAGAATTGTCACAGATACCTTGATATATATCAACAAAGCTAATGAGGTAATTTGATTAGCTTATTAGCTATTACTAATACACGACAAGATTACAAGGCCATATTCCAGACTGCGACGGCGTATCGCCAGCGCCGACTTTCCCCGCGGTCATGAAGTCGGCATGGCATTCGATTCCATACAGTAGTAGACTTTCCCGGCCGCATCCAGACCGGAAGTCCCGCATGACTGCAGATACACAAGCTGTCCGTCTGATTTTTGCCGGCCTGACAAAGGGTTCGGCCGGAAGGTGCAAACCATTCCAGTTCGGAGCGCCATGCGAATCTGGCTGACCCTGCTGCTGGCCCTGCTGGTGCTGGCCGGCTGCGGTGAGCCGCCCCCGGCTGCCTTGCGTGTCGGGGTCAGTCCCTGGGTGGGCTACGATCCATTGGTGCTGGCGCGAGACAACCGGCTGCTTGATGCCGAACGGGTGCGTGTGATCGAGCTCGGCTCCAGCACCGAATGCGCGCGCGCCTTGAGCAACGGCACGCTGGACGCCGCAGCGCTCAGCCTTGACGAAGCGCTGCGACTGGCGGACGAGGGTGCAGCCCTGAAGATCGTCGCCGTGCTGGATGTCTCCCGCGCTGCCGCTGCAATAGTGGCCGGTAGCGGCATTACCAGTGCGGCGCAGCTCAGGGGAAAACGGATCGCCCTCGAACAGACTGCGTTGGGTACGCTGGTGCTGGATCGTTTATTGCAGGCCGGTGGACTGCAGACGAGCGATGTCACCCTGATCCAGGTCGAGGTGACCCACCACGAAGCCGTGCTGACGGATGGACGTGCCGATGTGGTGATCACCTTCGAACCGATCAGAAGCCGGCTTCTGGCGCATGGACATAGCGAGATTTTGCCAAGCCGCCCTGGCCAGATTGACGATGTGCTGGTCGTCAGCCAGCGCAGCTGGTTGGCGCAGCGTGCGCAGCTGCGGGAACTGCTGGCGGGCTGGGAGGGTAGCCGCAGAGTGCTGGCTGATGATCCACAGTCAGTTGCTGCCTTGCTCGCTCCGGCCACTGATTTGACGCCGGCACAATACCTCTCCGCCCTGACCGGCGTGTCACTGCAATCCCTGGCGGACAGCGTTCGCTGGCTGGAGGGAGAGCCGGCGCCGTTGGCAGAACATGCTGCCCCGCTGGTCCACAGCCTGCTGCGGCTGGGCCTGATCCGCAGCTCGCCGAATTGGCCAGTACTGCTCGATGGCAAGCTGGCTTCAGAAACGCATGCAATTATGGCGGGCCGGCGGAAATGAGCTGGCACCCTGTGCATGCACTACCGGTGCGTCTGCTCGTGCCGCTGGTGCTGTTTTTGCTGGCGCTGGGTGTGGCGACCACCAACCACCTGATCCAGATGCGCGCGATGGTGAAGGATGTCGAAATGGATAGCGCTCAGCGCCTCAGCGAACGCCTCGGCATCGCGCAGACACACCTGAGAATTGAACTGGGGCTGGGCAACCGCTGGCAGGTTCGACGCCTGGTTTCCGGATTGGCCCTGCACGATGGCGTGACCCATGCCTGGCTGGCGGACGGGGAAAATTACGTCATTGCCGCACTCGCGCGCCCGGAACTGCAGCGGCCCCTGGCGGAAGTTCTGGCACGACAGTCGGCGCCATTGCGCCAGGCCGCGCATGATGCCCTGAGCGAAAAAGAAACTTTCATTCACATCCACACCGTCGCTGGCGAGACCGCCCTGCTCGGGCATGTGACCATTTTTCCGCAACATCGCCTGCTGGTGCGCGTCGATCTGGGCGAACAACTCGCTGCGCGTACCCATGCCCTGCGCAGCGAGCTGTGGCGCGAGACTGCCGCGATCATCCTGCTCGCCGCCCTGCTGGCGGCCTTGCTGCATGCGCTGTGGTTTAGCCGCGCTGCGCGGATTACCGCCACGGTTACTGACCTGGGATCAGGTCAGATCGACGCACGTGCCAGGCTTCACGGACACGACGAACTGGCCGAAATCGGTGGCGCCATCGACCGCATGGCGGATGAACTGCAGGCACGCCAGAGCCAGTTGCGGCAACTGGAGAGCCTCGTCATTCATTCGCCGGTCGTCATCATCACCTGGCGGAACCTGCCCAACCGGCCAGTAACCTATGTCAGCGAAAACATCCGGCAGTGGGGTTACAGTCCCGCCGATCTGTTGTCCGGCAAGCTGCAATATGCCGACCTCATTCACCATGCCGATCTGCCGCGTCTCGATGTCGATGTCGCCGAACATCATGTCCACGGACCCGATGAATATCGTCAGGAATACCGCCTGCGACATGCCGACGGCCACTGGCTGTGGATTGACGATCGTAGCTGGCTGACGCGTGACGCGAATGGTGCGGTGACGAATATCTCCGGCGTGCTGGCCGACATCAGCGAGCGGCACCGGCTCGAGGAGGCGCAGCAACAGCAAAGTGCGCTATTGAGTCAGCGCAATGAGGAACTGGAGCGATTCAACCGCGTCATGGTCGGGCGTGAGCTGGACATGATTCGGCTCAAGGAGCAGATCAACGAATTGTCGCGGCAACTCGGTCGCGCGCCGCCCTTTGCCGTGAACCTGACCGATGTGCCGCAAATCGCGCCTGCAACAGCGCAACCAGCCGGAACGCCCGATGAGAAGGGGCGGGACGCATGAGCGCTATCGCCTTCACCGCGCTGATCTTCAATGCGGCCATGCTGCTGGCGGTTGCCCAGTTGCTTGACCTGGCGGCTGCGGGAGGCAAGCTGGAAAGCCTGCGTCGTCGCCCATGGCTGGTGGGTGTCGTGCTCGGCGGGATTGGCATTGGCATCATGATCGTGCCCCTGTCCCTGCTGGAGGGTGTGTCCTTCGATGTGCGTTCTGTGCTGCTCGTCATCGCGGGACTGTTTTTCGGCACAGTGCCCACGGTCGTGGCGATGGTGATGACGGCTGCCTACCGCCTGAGTCTCGGTGGCATTGGCGTCCTGCCCGGGGTGGCGGTGATTGTCGCGACAGGACTGCTTGGCCTGGCCTGGCGCCATTGGCGGCGGCCGCAACTGGATGCCATCGGTTGGCGCGAACTCTATCTGCTTGGCCTGCTGGCGCATCTGCTCATGCTGGCACTGATGCTGCTGCTGCCGTGGCCAATCGCGTTAGACGTTCTGGCCAGCATCAGCGTGCCGGTCCTGATCATCCACCCGCTGCTGACGGTTGTGCTCGGCTTGCTGCTGTCTGCCCGGCTGGCGCGGCATAAAGCGGATCAAGCCTTGCAGGAAAGCGAGGCGCGCTATCACAGCCTGTTCGCCAACGATCATACGGTGATGCTGGTCGTTGACCCGGAAAACGGCAACATCGTTGTCGCCAATCCGGCCGCTGCCAAATTCTATGGCTGGACCTGCGAGGAGTTGCAGGGCATGCCTATGACGCGAATCAACACCATTTCTGCAGAAGAACACAAGGAAGCCATCCGACGTGCCCGTGCCCGCCAGCAGGAATACTTTGAATTCCAGCACCGCCTGGCAGACGGCTCGATCCGCGATGTCGAAGCTTTCAGCGGGCCGATCGAAATTGCCGGCAGGCAGTACCTGTATTCCATCGTCCATGATATGAGTGCGCGCCGGCAAGCCCAGATTGCCCTGCAGGAGAGCGAGGCGAAGCGCGCCAGTGAACAGGCCGCCGCCCTCGAAGAGCAGCGGCAGTCCCGGCTGGCGGCATTGAATCTGATGGAGGATGCCGTCGCCGCCCGCCATCGTGCCGAAGTGACACTTGTCGCATTGCAGGAAAGCGAAGCACTCTTCCGTGCCACCTTCGACCAGGCGGCGATGGGCCTGGCGCGCGTGGCTCCGGATGGTTCATGGCTCGATGTCAACCAGAAGCTCTGCGATATTGTCGGCTACACGCGGGAAGAACTGCTGGCCACCAACTTTCAGGCCATCACCCATCCCGATGATCTGAATGCCGATCTGGAGTTCGTACACCAGCTGCTGGCCGGAGAGCGTCAAAACTTCAGCATGGAGAAGCGCTATTTCCGCAAATCGGGCGAGATCGTCTGGATCAATCTCACCGTGAATCTGGTGCGCAATGCGACAGGCGTGCCGCTGTACTTTATTTCGGTAGCGGAAGACATCAGTCAGCGCATGCAAACCGAAGGACAACTGCGCAAACTAGCCCTGGCAGTGGATCAAAGCCCCGAAATCATTTTCATCGTCAACCTGCAGGCCGAAATCGAATACGTCAATGAAACCTTCGTGACGCTTACCGGGTATAGCCGCGCGGAGGTGCTCGGCCAGAACCCGCGCATCCTCAAATCCGGCAAGACGCCGGCGGCGACCTACGTTGCGATGTGGGCCGCCCTGACCCAGGGCCAACCGTGGAAGGGTGAATTCATCA
>DDXB01000022.1:0-3571 GCA_002347405.1 Rhodocyclaceae bacterium UBA2271
GAAAGCTGCTGCGAAGCCGGCTGCTGCGCCCGCCGCGGCACCTTCGACCGCTGCTACGCCTGGCCTCAAGTCGTCGCTCAATCCGGCTGCGGCCTGGCCGTTTCCTACTGGCTCGCGTCCGTCCTAAACAGGGTAACGCTCAGTCGATCAAGGCTGGTGGCTGTCATGTGCAGCCCCAGCCTTTTTTCATTTCCGCAAGACGCCCGTTGAAGCTTGGCCTTGCTCGCTGCTGCCCGGTGCTATCCCCTGAGAAATCTATCCATGCGCTCCAGCCCGGCGGCCAGCTTTTCTGTGCCGACGGTGTAGGCAAAACGCATGTGGGAGGCCGGTGCGTTGTCGCCAAAGTCCAGCCCTGGCGTTGCCGCCACACCGGCCTGTTCGATGAGCTTAACGGCCAGAGCCTGGCTGCTGCGGTCCAGTTCGCTGCTGTCGGCGTAAATGTAGAAGGCTCCTTGCGGCTCGCTGCCGACACGAAAGCCCAGTTGGCGTAACCCCGGCAACAGCAGGTCGCGCCGGGTGCGAAACTCTTCGCGGCGCGCTTCCAGGATGGCGATGGTTCCCGGAGCAAAGGCGGCAAGTGCGGCATGCTGCGCTGGCGCCGAGGGGGCAATGAATACATTCTGTGCCAGCTTTTCGATGTCGCGCACCAGGTGTGGCGGTGCCACCAGCCAGCCGAGCCGCCAGCCGGTCATGCCAAAGTATTTCGAAAAGCTGTTGATGACGATGATGTCGTTTGAAATTGACAGCGCCGTGCTCGCATCGACACCATAAGTCAGGCCGTGGTAGATCTCGTCGACGATCATGGCGCCGCCGCGCGCACGGACCGTCTGCCAGAGCCTGGACAGCTCTGCCGGTTCGATCATGGTGCCGGTCGGGTTGTTGGGCGATGCGACCAGTAGGCCACGGGTCTTCGCCGTCCAGCCAGCGCCGACTTTCTCAACCGTCGGCTGGAAGCCGGTGGCGGCCTCGACATTGAGCGGGCGCGGCACGCCCTCGAGCAGTCGTACGAAGTGGCGGTTGCACGGATACCCGGGATCGGATAGCAGCCATTCGTCGCCCGGGCTGATCAAGGCGGCCAGAGCGAGCAGGAGCGCGCCCGAAGCGCCGGCGGTGACGACGATGCGGGACGGATCGACGGCAACACCGTAGCGTGTGGCATAGAAATCGGCGATGGCCTGGCGCAGTTGCGGCAGACCCAGGGCGTGGGTATAGAACACCTGTCCGCCGGCGATGAAACGCTGCGCCGCTTCGATGATCGGCTGTGGTGTCGGGAAGTCGGGC
Source organism: Rhodocyclaceae bacterium UBA2271 (assembly GCA_002347405.1). Classification (GTDB taxonomy): domain Bacteria; phylum Pseudomonadota; class Gammaproteobacteria; order Burkholderiales; family Rhodocyclaceae; genus Sulfuricystis. The sequence goes on from DDXB01000022.1 coordinate 1,282, forward strand.
TCACCCACCTCCATGTGGATGATGTCGCGGCCCTGGGCTTCGAGCGCCTTCGCCCGCGCCGCCAACTCCATGACGTGGAAGGGTTCGATGCCGGCCATGCGTGAAGCTATCTTCATGTGCATGCTCCAAAGAAAACAGCCGCCCCGTGCGTGGGGCGGCCGCAGTATTTTAGCCGGCGTTCCGTCAGCGATTTTTACCGGGTCAATGCCAACTCGAACAGTTCGCGCTTCAATGTCAGTTGCTTCGGCAACTTCTCGCCCATCTGCTCGAACCACTCGCGGTGCAGCACCAGTTCCTGCTGCCATGCATCGGCATCGACCTGCGTCAGCATCTCAAACTCGGCTTTACCGATGTCCAGGCCGGTCCAGTCGATATCCTCGAAGCGCGGCATCCAGCCCAGCACGGTTTCGCGCGCTGCTACGCTGCCGCGCACGCGGTCGACGATCCACTTCAGCACACGCATGTTCTCGCCGAATCCCGGCCACATGAATTCGCCCTTCTCGTTCATGCGGAACCAGTTCACACAAAAGATCTTCGGCGTCTCGGCGACGGCATGGCCCATCTTCAACCAGTGATTGAAGTAGTCACCCATGTGATAACCACAGAAGGGCAGCATGGCGAAAGGATCGCGCCGCACCACACCCTGTTTCCCAAAAGCAGCGGCGGTGGTTTCCGAGCCCAGCGTTGCCGCCATGTAGACGCCGAAATTCCAGTTGAAAGCCTCATACACCAGCGGCACGGTGGTGGCGCGGCGGCCGCCGAAGATGAATGCGGAGATCGGCACGCCAGCAGGGTTTTCCCAATTCGGGTCGATTGACGGACACTGGCTGGCCGGTGCGGTGAAGCGCGCATTGGCGTGCGCCGCCTTGCGACCGGCCTTGCCGTCGGCCGGCGTCCAGTCCTTGCCCTGCCAGTCGATGCAGTGCGCTGGCGGTTCCTTGCTCATGCCTTCCCACCAGACGTCGCCGTCGTCGGTCAGCGCGACGTTGGTGTAGATGATGTTTTCCTTGAGCGTTGCCATCGCGTTGAAATTTGTCTTTTCCGAGGTGCCCGGCGCAACACCAAAATAGCCGGCCTCCGGATTGATGGCATAGAACCTGCCATCCTTGCCGGGCTTGATCCAGGCAATGTCGTCGCCGACGGTGTAAATCTTCCAGCCGTTGAAGGACTCGGGGGGGATCAGCATGGCGAAGTTGGTCTTGCCGCAGGCCGAGGGAAAGGCTGCCGCGACATAGGTCTTTTCTCCCGTTGGCGCTTCGACGCCAAGGATCAGCATGTGTTCAGCCAGCCAGCCCTCGTCGCGCGCCATGGTTGAGGCGATGCGCAGGGCCAGGCATTTCTTGCCGAGCAAGGCGTTGCCGCCGTAGCCCGAGCCGTAGGACCAGATTTCGCGCGTTTCCGGGAAGTGCACGATGTATTTGGTGGCGGGATTGCACGGCCATTTCACATCCCGCTGCCCGGATTCGAGTGGCGCGCCCACCGAATGCAGGCAGGGGATGAAGAACCCATCGGTACCCAGCACGTCGTAGACGGCCTTGCCCATGCGCGTCATGGTGCGCATATTGACGACGACGTAGGGGCTGTCGGAAATCTCGACGCCGACCTGTGCAATGGGTGAACCGAGCGGACCCATGCTGAAGGGGATCACATACAGCGTGCGACCGCGCATCGAACCCTGGAACAGGCCGGTGAGCGTTTCCTTCATCTTGGCCGGATCTTCCCAGTTGTTGGTCGGACCGGCATCTTCCTGCCTGGTGGAACAGATATAGGTGCGATCCTCGACGCGGGCAACGTCCGACGGATCGGAGCAGGCCAGGAAGGAGTTGGGGCGCTTGGCCGGGTTGAGCTTGACGAAGGTGCCGGCGGTGACCATTTCGGTACATAGCCGGTCGTATTCCTCCTGCGAACCGTCGCACCAGACGATGCGTGCGGGCTGCGTCAGGTTGGCGACCTGCGCAACCCAGTCCTTGAGTTGCGCGTGATGGACATGGGGCGGGGCTGCTACTGAAGCGGCGTCGTAAGGGGTTTGTGTCATATGATGGTGCTCCACTAAGGGTCGGCGCGTCCGGCACAACGCGGCATTTTGCGCGGTTGCGCATTTTGCCATACGGTATGGCGAAAGCCGTATTTACAAGACTGTTTCCGTGACTAATCGCACCTATCGCTACTAGAATGCCCCGACTAACTAGATAAGAGTTGGAGAAGCCGAAATGGACGAAGCCCTGCGCCGTGCCGCACTTGAATACCATCGCCTGCCGCGCCCCGGCAAGATTTCCGTAACCCCGATCAA
>DDXB01000022.1:3590-9842 GCA_002347405.1 Rhodocyclaceae bacterium UBA2271
GAGGAGATCGAGCGCGATCCGGCCACTGCTGCCCTATACACTTCGCGCAGCAACCTGGTGGCGGTCATCACCAACGGTACCGCCGTGCTGGGGCTGGGCGATATCGGCCCGCTCGCCGGCAAGCCGGTGATGGAAGGCAAGGGGGTCTTGTTCAAGAAATTCGCCGGCATCGATGTGTTCGACATCGAGATTGCCGAACACGACGCCGACAAACTGGTCGACATCATCGCCTCACTCGAGCCAACCTTCGGCGGCATCAACCTCGAAGACATCAAGGCGCCGGAATGTTTCCTCGTCGAACGCAAGCTGCGCGAGCGCCTGCGCATTCCGGTATTCCACGACGACCAGCATGGCACAGCGATCATTTCCGCCGCAGCGGTGCTGAACGGGATGCGCGTTGTCGACAAGAACATTGGCGCGGTCAAGCTGGTTTGTTCCGGGGCCGGCGCTGCCGCCATCGCTTGCCTCGATCTATTGGTGAGTCTCGGCATTGATCGCAACAAGGTGTTCGTCTGCGACAGCAAGGGCGTGATCCATAGCGGCCGCGACAAACTCGACGAATCGAAGGCGCGTTACTCGCAGGTGACCGAGGCGCGGACGCTGGCCGATGTGATGCCGGGCGCCGACATCTTCCTCGGCCTGTCCACCGGTGGTGTTTTGAAGCCGGAAATGGTCGCCGGCATGGCGGAAAACCCGCTGATCCTGGCGATGGCCAACCCCGATCCGGAAATCCTGCCCGAGGACGCCCTCGCCGTGCGGCCCGACTGCATCATCGGCACGGGCCGTTCGGACTATCCGAACCAGGTCAACAATGTGCTGTGCTTCCCCTTCATGTTTCGTGGCGCGCTCGACGTCGGTGCCACGACAATCAACGAGCCGATGAAGATCGCGGCGGTGAAGGCCATCGCCGATCTGGCCCACGCCGAGCAGTCTGAAGTGGTGGCCGCGGCCTATGGCAATGCCAACCTGAGTTTTGGCCGTGATTATCTGATCCCCAAACCCTTCGATCCGCGCCTGATTCTCACGGTGGCGCCGGCGGTGGCGCAGGCCGCGATGGATTCCGGGGTGGCGACGCGCCGCATCGATGACATGGACGCGTATCGCCAGCAGCTCAACGAGTTCGTCTACCACTCCGGCTTTGTCATGAAGCCGGTGTTTACCGCGGCCAAATTGCAGCCGGCGCGCATCGTGTTTTGCGAGGGTGAGGACGAGCGCATGCTGCGCGCCGCACAGGTCGTCGTCGATGAGGGGCTGGCCAAGCCGATCCTGATCGGCCGGCCGGAAGTCGTCGACATGCATATCGCCCGCCAGGGCCTGCGCATTCGTGCCGGCGAACACTTCGAACTGATCAATCCCGATTCCGACCCGCGCTACAAGGAGCTCTGGCAGGATTATTATGAACTAACCTGTCGCAAGGGTATCGGCGCCGAGTACGCCAAGCGCGAGATGCGCCGTCGCACCACGCTGATCGGCGCCATGCTGGTGCGCCACAATTACGCCGATGCCATGCTTTGCGGCACTTTCGGCAAGCATTCGCTGCACCTGCCCTACATTGCCGATGCCATTGGGCGGCGCCCCGGCATTGACAATTTCTATGCAATGAACATGCTGATTCTGCCGAATCGCACCCTGTTCATCGGCGACACCTATGTCAACTATGATCCGACCGCCGCCCAGATCGCCGAGATGACCCAGTTGGCGGCCGAGGAAGTGCGGCGTTTCGGCATTGTCCCCAAGGTGGCGCTGCTGTCCCATTCGAGTTTTGGCACCGAAGACACGCCGACGGCGCAAAAGATGCGCGCCGCGCTGGCCTTGCTGCGCGCGCAGGCGCCCGAGCTCGAAGTCGATGGCGAAATGCACGGCGATGCCGCGCTCGACCCCGACATCCGCCGCCAGGTCTTTCCTCGTGCCAACCTGTCCGGTCCGGCCAACCTGCTTATCATGCCGACGCTCGACGCCGCCAATATCGCCTTCAATCTCCTCAAGACGGCGGCTGGCGACGGTCTCACGGTAGGGCCATTGCTGCTCGGAGCGGCGCGTCCGGTGCACATCCTGACCCCGACCGCCACCGTGCGGCGTATCGTCAACATGACCGCGCTGCTGTCGGTTGAGGTGGCGCATGGTCATGCGAGCGCGGTTGGCTGAAAAAAATGGGAAAACGTGAGAAATTGGTGTAGGATATGTGTGCAATTACTTAATTCAAATGGGTTAAATCCGTTATGCATCCAATTGGATTTAATGTTTTAGGTGATCTCGTTGCGCTGGCAGATTGGCGCCCGGGAATTTATTGGCTTTAGCCCCTTGCCCATGAAAACGACACCCAAGAGTTTGCTGGCGTTACTTGTAATGGCGAGTCTCGCCGTGGGCGTGGTGAATTTCGCTACTGCCGCTACCCCGGAAAAGAAATCGGTCGCCAGCAAAAAAGCCGCCAAGCCGGTCGCCAGCAAGAAGTCCGCCAAACCGGCCGCCGCCAACAAAGCCAAACCCGCCCCGGTCAGGGCCACGGCGGCTGTCGCTGAGCAAGAGGACGGCGTGATGCCGAAACTCGGCTCCGCGGTTGCAGTCGTGATCGACCAGGCCAGCGGCGAAATTCTTTTTGAAAAAAATGGCAATGCCGTTGTGCCGATCGCTTCGATCACCAAGTTGATGACGGCGATGGTGGCGCTGGATGCAGAGCCAAATCTGGCCGAAATCCTGACGATCGGCAAGGACGATATCGACCTTCTGAAAGGTACGCATTCACGGCTGACGGTCGGCACCCAACTGACGCGCGAGGAGATGCTGCGTCTGGCCCTGATGTCCTCTGAAAACCGCGCTTCGTCGGCCCTGTCGCGCCACTACCCGGGCGGGCGCGAGGCCTTTGTCGCCGCCATGAACCACAAGGCGCGAGCGCTTGGCCTCACCGACACCCGCTTTGCCGATCCGACCGGATTGACGGCCGCGAATGTTGCCAGCGCGCACGACCTCGTCAAGATGGTCGATGCCGCCCATCAATACCCGCTGATCCGTGAGTTTTCCACCATGGAAGAACATCAGGTGGCGGTGAAAGGGCGTCCGCAGACTTTCCGCAACACCAATGCACTGGTGAGGAACGAGGGATGGCACATCGGCCTGTCGAAGACCGGTTACATCAGCGAGGCGGGCAAATGCCTGGTCATGCTGACCTGGCTCAACAACAAGCCAACCATCATCGTTCTGCTCGATTCCTGGGGCAAGCTCACCCGCGTCGGTGATGCCAATCGCATCAAGCGCTGGATGGAAAGTCTGGCCAGCGCCCAGGGTACATTCAGGGGCTGATGCCGCCGTCCCGCCAGCGCCGACTTTTGGCGATGGCAGGGGGCCAAAAAATCCGCCAACGCCGATCTTTTGGGCAGGCGCAAAGCAAGCCACCGACATAGCCCACGACAAGGATGGAGACTGCCGCAATATGCGTGTTGCCCTATTTGTGACCTGCCTGGTCGATCTGATGCGTCCGCGCATCGGTTTTGCCACCATCGAACTGCTGGAAGCCGCCGGCTGCAATGTGATCGTCCCGGCCGGCCAGACCTGTTGCGGTCAGCCCGCCTGGAACAGTGGCGACCGTGCTGCGGCGGCGGCGCTGGCGAAAAAAGTCATCGACGAGTTCGTCGGCAGCGCATATGTCGTCGTGCCGTCCGGATCCTGCGCCGACCAGATCCGCAACGAATATCCGGTCATTCTGGCCGACGAGCCGGAATGGCATGCGCGCGCCGTGGAACTGGCCGGCCGGGTCTACGAACTTACCGATTTTCTGGTGAATGTCGCCCGCATCGGGACTTTGCCCGGCAACTTCTCCGGTAGCGTCACCTATCACGACTCTTGTACCGGTTTGCGCAGCATGGGCATCAAGGAGCAACCGCGCGACCTGCTGGCCAAACTGCCGGGTGTCGAACTGAAAGAAATGGATGCGGCTGAGGAATGCTGCGGTTTCGGCGGCACCTTCTCGGTCAAGTTTGGCGAAATTTCCGCGGCAATTGCCGCAAAGAAGTGCGGCAATGCCTGCGCCTCCGGTGCCGGGACCATCGTCGGTGGCGACCTCGGCTGCCTGCTCAATATCGAGGGCAAACTCCGTCGCCTGGGTGACGAAACGACGCAGGTCAGGCACATCGCCGAAGTGCTGACGGCCAAAAACTAAAGCCATGGAAAGCCGCTCCCGCCACTTCAAGGCCAATGCCGCCGCATCGCTGGCCAACCCGGTGCTGCAAGCCAACCTCAAGACCGCCAAGGGCAAGTTTGTCGACAAGCGTGCCATTGCCATCAAGGAAATCGACGACTTCGAGGGCTCCCGCGAGGCGGCCAAAAACATCCGCAACCGGGTGCTGGAAAACCTCGATCTCTGGCTCGAAAAATTTGAGGAAACCGCGACGGCGCGCGGCGCCACCGTTCTGTGGGCGAAGGACGGCGACGAGATCTGTCGCCTTGTCGCCGAAATCGGGCAACGCCATGGCGTGCAGAAAGCCGCCAAGTCGAAGTCGATGCTGTCCGAAGAAGCCAACCTCAATATGGCGCTCACGGCAGCCGGCATCCGGCCGATCGAAACCGATCTCGGCGAATACATCCTGCAGATCAACGACAACGAGCCGCCATCGCACATCATCGCGCCGGTGGTGCACAAAAGTCTCGATGAAGTCGCGGATCTGTTCCATCAGGTGCACAAGACACCGCGCAAGACCGAAATTCAGGCGCTGACGCGCGAGGCCCGCGAAGTGCTGCGCGAGCACTTTCTCACCGCCGACATGGGCATCTCCGGCGGCAACTTTCTCGTCGCCGAAACCGGCTCGGTGGCGCTCGTCACCAACGAGGGCAACGGCCGCATGGTGACCACCCTGCCGCGCGTCCATGTGGTCATCACCGGTATCGAGAAGGTGGTGCCGACGCTCGAAGACCTGACGCTCTTGCTGCGCCTGTTGCCGCGCTCGGCCACCGGCCAGTCGATCTCCAACTATGTGTCAGTGCTCACTGGCGTGAAGACGCCTGCAGAGCTTGATGGCCCGGAACATCTTTACTTCATCCTCGTCGATAACGGCCGCGCCGATGTCGTGGGAACCGAATTCCAGGACATGCTGCGCTGCATTCGCTGCGGCGCCTGCATGAACCACTGCCCGGTTTATCAAACCATCGGCGGCCACGCCTATGGCTGGGTTTATCCCGGCCCGATGGGTGCGGTGCTCACCCCGCTGTATACCGGACTGGAAAACGCCATCGACCTGCCGCAAGCCGCTACGTTGTGCAATCAGTGCGGCGTGGTTTGTCCGGTGATGATCCCGCTGCCTGAATTGTTGCGCAAGCTGCGCGAAAAACAGGTTGAAAAACATCTGCGGCCCTGGTTCGAGCGCTTCGCCCTGAAAATCTGGGCCAGGGTGGCGGCCAGCCCGCCGCTGTATGCGCTGGGTTCCTGGCTGGGGGTGCGCTACCTTAAATGGCTGGCCGGCGGCCAGGACCGGATTCCCGTTCTGGGGGTTGCCCCCGGGTGGACTCTGGGCCGTGACTTCCCCGCGCCGGAGGGCGAGACCTTCCGCGAGCAGTATGCAGAAAGGCAAGGCAAACGATGAGCAGAAGGGAAGACATCATCGGCCGGGTGCGCGCCGGCCTCGGCCGTGAGGAGGCCAATACCGTAGCGGCCAGGAAGGATATTGATGCCGCCCTCGCCGCCCGGGTGCAGGGGCCGCGTCCGGCCATGCCGACTGACATTGCCGCCCTGACGACCCGTTTTGTGGATAAATCGCTTGCCCAGTCGAGCACCCTCGACCGGGTTGCCACCCTGGCTGACGCTCCGGCCGCCATTGCCCGCTACCTGAGCGGGATGAGCCTGCCGCTCTCCGCCGTCATCTGGCCGAGCCTGGCCGGACTGGACTGGCGTGCCGCCGGCCTTGAGGTCGCAGCCCGCGGCGCGGTGGATAGCGATATGGTCGGCATCACCGGCTGTTATTGCGCCATTGCCGAAACCGGCACGCTGATGGCCTGTTCCGCGCCCGATCACCCGCCGACCGTAAGCCTGTTGCCCGAGACGCATGTCGCGCTGGTGCCGATGAGCCGCATCGTGCCCGGCATGGAAGACGCATGGGCGCTGGCCCGCGCCGAGTTGGGCCGCCTGCCGCGGGCGGTCAATTTCATTTCCGGCCCTTCGCGTACCGGCGACATCGAGCAGACCATCGTGCTAGGGGCGCATGGTCCGTATCGGGTGCATCTGGTGATCGTCGAGGGCGAATAAATCTGCCTCCGCCGGGCCGCCCC
>DDXB01000081.1 GCA_002347405.1 Rhodocyclaceae bacterium UBA2271
GCGGGGTTGGTGGTGGCGTGGGGTTTTCCGTTTTCGGAATGCTGCGCACAGGTGGCGATGTGGCCATGGGTTGGTTTGTAACAGGCGGCAGGGGGGGCTGCGCGAGGGGCATGGCCAACTGGATTGGTTCTTGCTGCGGGGGTGTGCTGCTGGAGGTTTCAGGCTGCGCCACAACAGGCAAGCCAGGCGGGGTCGTCGGAACGGCACCAGGCCGCTCGGCCAGGCGCCAGGCGCCGACTATTGCCAGCATCAAAATTGCTCCGCCGCCCGCCCAGAACAGTGCGTGCAAGGTCCGCAATCCGGGACCTTTCGCGTAAAGAGTGGCGAATTCGGAATCCCGGATCGCCGCCTTGACTTCCTTGGCGCCGACTTGGTGCCCCCCTGCGGCAAAAGCGGCGAGGAGCGCCTTGTCGGCGAGTATGTTGATGCGGCGGGTCAGCCCCACTGATGCCTCAGCGATCAGCCTGATAGCCGCTTGGGCAAAGATGCTGGGGCCACGATAGCCGGCGGCACGCATGCGAAAGTCGAGATATTGGGCGATGTCGTCGCGTACCAGTGGTTCGAGACCGAAGTTATGGGTGATACGTTCACGCAACTGGCGCATGTCCGTACGTGCCAGGGCTTCGTTGATTTCGGGTTGGCCAAACAGCACCAGTTGCAGCAGTTTGTGGCGGTTAGACTCCAGATTCGACAAGAGGCGGATTTCCTCCAGCGTTTCATTCGGCATGGCATGTGCTTCGTCAATCAGGACGACAACCTGCTTGCCCGTGGCGTAGAGGCTGACCAGTTTTTCCTGCAGGGCGCGCATGACCGTGTTGGCGCGGCTGTTTTCAGGAACGGCAATATCCAGTTCATCCGCCAGTGCATAAAGAATGTCCTCGCGCGAGAGGGAGGGGTTGGCGAGATAAATGGTGACCACGTTTTCCGGCAGGCGCTCCATCAGCACCCGACAAAGCATGGTCTTGCCGCTGCCGACTTCGCCACTGACCTTGACGATGCCTTCGTCATGGGTGATGGCATACAGCAGGGCTTCCAGCGTGGCGCCACGGTTCGCGCCGGTGAAAAAGAAGTCCGTGTGCGGAGTAATGCGAAAAGGGGCTTCGCTGAGGCCGTAATGTTCCAGATACATAGGGGTGTTACCTCATTGGATCATCGGCGGGCCAGTTGGACAGCGAACCATTCACGCGCTCGCGGGCGAGTGTGTCCAAGCGGTTGTAAAGTGTTGTGCGATTGATGCCCAGCAGGCGGGCAGCCTGGCTGATGTTGCCATTTGCCAGCCGGCGGGCCGCTTCAATATAGGCATCTTCCCAGCGCAGCAGGTTGGCGTTAAGGTCGAATTTCGTGTTCCTGCTCAGATGTCGGCTGGCATTGTCGATCAGGGTTTCGCGATCATCGGCAGGCAAAAAGGCTAACGGTGCAGGTGGATTGTCAGAAACAGACAATGCGACCGGGTCGGCGGGATCAAACTCTTCGGCCAGCACGGTGGCGGGTACGGTCTGCCCCGCGTATTGGGTGGCAAGCCGTATGGCTATGTTGCGGAGTTCGCGCACATTGCCCGGAAACCCGTACGACAGCCAGAGCGTTTCGGCTTGCGGTGAGAGGGCAAAGGGGGGCTGGTTGAATTGGGCGGCCAGTTGTTGGCGGAAATAATCGAGCAGAAGCAGCCGATCGTCACCCAGTTCGCGCAGGGGCGGCACGCTGATTGTAAAGACCGACAGGCGGTGATAGAGATCGGCCCGGAACCGGCCGGCGCGTACTTCCTGTTTGAGGTCGCGATTGGTCGCGGCGATGACGCGCGCCCGCGACTGGCGTGATTGGGTGTCGCCGACGCGCTGGTATTCGCCATTTTCGATGACGCGCAGCAACTTGGATTGCAGTTCTATGGGCAGTTCGCCGATTTCGTCGAGCAACAAGGTGCCTTCCCCGGCCTCCTCGAAATAGCCGGCGCGCATGCCCGTTGCGCCAGTAAAAGCGCCCTTGGCATGACCAAACAAAGCGGGTTCAACCAGGGTTGGCGCGATCGCTGCGCAGTTCAAGGCAAGGTAGGGTTGTTCCTTGCGGGCGGACAGGCCATGCAAGGCCACCGCAGCCAGCTCCTTGCCACTGCCGGATTCGCCCTCGATCAGTACCGGAAAGGGTGAGTCGGCGTATTGCCTGAGCTGGGCGCGCAATTTTTGCAGTGCCAGGCTTTCGCCCACCATTAACGAATCGGTAGACGTGGCTTGCTGCCGTTCGATGTTGAGGAGACGTAACAGCAGTTCCCGCAAGCGTTCCGGTGCCGCTGGTTTTGCAATGAACTCGACCGCGCCCAGCGCGCGCGCATGACGGGCATTGGTCGCGTCATTCTGACCAGACAGCACGACAATCCGGATTGTCGGTACTCGCTTCAGTAGCTCGCTGATGAGCGCGAAGCCTTCCTGAGGTCGGTGCGGCGTGGGGGGCAAGCCGAGATCGACGAGTGCAAGTTGTGGCGGTATGTCCCGGCCCTGCAGCCATTCGATCGCCGTGCCGCGACTGCTCGCGGTAAAGACCTGAAAATCCGCACCAAGGTAATACCCGAGGGTGTCGGCGATCAGCGGATCGTCATCGACAAGGAGGAGGGCCGGTTTGTCCGCGGCAGGACTGGAGTCACTCATAGCGCAGGATATTAACCGATGCAATTGGGCCAAACGGCAGGTGAAGGGGGGGCTTTTGCCCGCAAATTATGCTCCGCAGATCGCAGCAGCAACGGGCTTGGGTATAATGCGCGACATATTTTTGCCAGCATTGCTACCCTTGATCGCCACATCCGCACCCGCTGATCCCCTGGTCCAGATTCGTGACCTCAACTTTGCCTATGACAGCCGCTCCATCCTGTCAGGAATCAACATCACGATTCCGCGTGGCAAGGTGGTGGCCATCATGGGGCCGAGTGGCTGCGGCAAAACCACGACCTTGCGTCTGATCGGCGGCCAGTTGCGGCCGACCTCGGGGGAGGTGCGGGTGGCCGGGCAGGTCGTGCATGAGTGCGATGATGACGGCCTCTACCTGTTGCGTCGGCGCATGGGCATGCTATTCCAGTTTGGCGCCCTGTTTACCGACATGTCGGTGTACGACAATGTCGCCTTCCAGATGCGTGAACACACCAATCTGCCTGAAGAATTGATCCACGATCTGGTGTTGATGAAACTCCATGCTGTCGGCTTGCGCGGCGCGTACAAACTGATGCCGGCCGAACTGTCGGGTGGCATGGCCCGCCGCGTGGCGCTGGCACGGGCGATCGCGCTCGACCCGATGCTGATCATGTATGACGAACCGTTTGCCGGTCTCGACCCAATTTCATTGTCGATCATTGGCGAATTGATCCGCACGCTCAATGATGCGCTGGGCGCCAGTTCCATCGTCGTGACCCACGACGTGCATGAGTCGTTGAAGATCGTCGATTACATTTATTTTGTTTCCGAAGGCAAGATTGTCGCCGAAGGCACCGCCGAGGAAATCAAGGAATCGCAGGCGCCTTATGTTCATCAATTTGTCTGGGGGGAGGCCGATGGCCCGGTGCCTTTCCAATATCCGGCGCGACCCTATGGCGAGGAAATGATGGAACAGCCCAGCAAGCCGCGGCGGTGGTGGTCATGAGCCGCATGCAACAGATCTTGCGTCAGATCGGGCATCAGGTCACTGAGCGCCTGTGGCGGCTGGGTTTCGCCAGCCGTTTTCTGCTGATGACCGTGCTGTATTCCGGGACGGCCCTGAAGCGCTTCCATCTGACGATCCGCGAGATTTACTTTACCGGCGTTTTGAGCCTGATCATCATCCTGGTGTCGGGGATGTTCGTCGGCATGGTGCTGGGCCTGCAGGGTTACGACACGCTGCAGCGTTATGGCTCCTCGGAGGCGCTGGGCGTGCTGGTGGCGCTCTCGCTGGTGCGCGAATTGGGACCGGTGGTTGCCGCGCTCCTGTTCGCCAGCCGGGCGGGTTCCGCCATCACCGCGGAGATTGGCTTGATGAAGGCCACCGAACAGCTCTCGGCCATGGAAATGATGGCCGTCAGCCCCATCGCGCGCGTCGTTGCGCCGCGCTTTTGGGCCGGCGTGATTTCTATGCCCATGCTGGCCGCGCTATTTTCGGCGATGGGGGTGCTGGGTGGTTATCTGGTCGGTGTGAAGTTGATCGGCGTGGATGAGGGCGCGTTCTGGTCGCAGATGCAGGCCGCCGTCGATTTCCGCCAGGACATCATGAATGGCGTGATCAAAAGCTTTGTGTTTGGCGTTCTGGTGTCCTGGATCGCTGTTTTCGAGGGGTATGACGCCGACCCGACCGCCGAAGGCGTGTCGCGCGCCACCACGCGTACCGTGGTGACCTCTTCATTGGCGATCTTGGCGGCAGACTTTGTATTGACCGCATTTATGTTCAGGGGAATCTGATGAACCGTGCCGTAATCGATCTCTGGGTGGGCCTGTTTGTTGCGATGGGTCTCGCAGCGCTGTTGTTTTTGGGACTCAAGGCGGCCAATCTGGGCTCGACGGATATTGGGAAAACATATTCCCTGCAGGCGCGCTTTGATAACATCGGGGGCCTTAAGGTCCGTGCGCCAGTGAAAAGCGCCGGGGTCGTGGTCGGTCGGGTCGGCGAGATACGCTTCGACCCGGAGAGTTACATGGCGCTGGTGTCGATGCAGGTGGACGTGCGTTACCAGTTCCCGCGTGACACTTTCGCCACAATCAACACCTCGGGTTTGCTGGGTGAGCAGTATGTGGGGTTCGAGGTCGGCGGCGATCCTGATATGCTGAAGGCTGGTGATACATTGAAGAAGACCCAATCTGCCGTGGTACTGGAGAAGCTGATCAGCCAGTTCATGTTCGACAAGGCATCTGGAGACGAAGGCAAGTGATAAATGGCTAATGAGATGAAACAGACACAAACCCCGAAGCGTCTCCGATCAGTGGTGCTCATGGTCACTCTGGCAGGCTTGCTGGGTGGCTGCGCTACCTCGGGCAATCCCAAGGATCCCATCGAAGGCTTCAACCGCGCCATGTATGGCTTCAACGAGGCGGTTGATGCGGCGGTGATCAAGCCGGTCGCCCAAGGCTACGATTACGTGCTGCCCGCGCCGGTGCGTACCGGCGTGACGAATTTCTTTGGCAACATCGCGGACCTGTTCATCGGCGTGAATAATCTGCTGCAGGGCAAACCCGATCAGGCGGTGAGCGATCTCGGGCGCGTCCTGATCAACAGCACGGTAGGCATTCTCGGCCTGTTTGATGTGGCCACCCCGGCCGGGCTGGAAAAACACGAGGAAGACTTCGGCCAGACCTTCGGTCGCTGGGGCGTGGGTAATGGCGCCTATGTGGTGCTGCCGATTTTCGGCCCGCGCACGGTGCGTGACACAGCCGGTCTGATGCTGGATATGGCCGCGGACCCGGTCGCCAATGTCAACCATGTGCCGACCCGCAACGCCCTGCTGGCTTTGCGTCTGGTTGATACGCGCGCGGATCTGCTGCCGGCAGACAAGGTGATCGAAGAGGCCGCCCTGGACAAATATTCCTATGTTCGCGACGGCTATCTGCAGCGTCGCCGCAGTCTGGTTTATGACGGCAATGCGCC
>DDXB01000057.1 GCA_002347405.1 Rhodocyclaceae bacterium UBA2271
GCGTGGTGAAATATCCGGGCTAGCCCCCCGTGAGGGGGGCACCAGGCCGCAGGCCGCAGGACGCTGCGCAGCAGCGGTCCCGAGCAAAGCGAGGGATGCGCTAACGGCGCTCAAAGGGGGGCGGGCTATTGTTCCCGCCCGATATTGCCCGCCCAGGCCAGCGCCTGGGTCAGACAGGTGTTTACCATCATGTGGTCGGCGCCGGGCAGTTGTGCGGTCAGCAGGTGGCAAATTTCGCCGTCGTCGGCTTCCAGTGCCTCGGTCAGATGCAGCATGATGCCGAGCTGGCCGCTGCGGTGTTCGAGCGCTTCCTGCACGTCAGCGGAGACCTGGATGCCCTTGAGGATTTCTTCGAGCGGCACATTCATCAGCACGGGCATCAGCGACATGATGCCGGTCATGAAGGCGCGGTCTTCCAATTCACCAGCTCCAGGCACAAGTTTTCCCGCCAGTAGTTCGAGAAATCGGCCGCGGGTTGCCGCCAACTGGAGCAGCGGGTTGGCGACCTGACTGTCGCCCGCTGGATTGGTAAAGAGCAATAGTTGCAGCCAACGCAGCAACTGGCGACGGCCAAGCACGGTGATGGCATGGCGCAGGCTGGTGACCCGGACGCGTACGCCGGTGGCCACCGAGTTGGTCAGCCGCAGCAGATTCACCGCCAGCCCGGGTTCCTGCTTGAAGATGTTCTCGATCATCGGCGTTTCGACATCTTCCAGCACCAACCCCAGGAGGCGCATCAGCGCCAGTTGTGATTGGCATAGCTTTTTGCCGGCGATGATGGCGGGTTTGGCGAAGTAATAGCCCTGGAACAGGTGGTAACCGAGTTGATGGCAGTGTTCCGCCTGCTCGCGACTCTCGACCTTTTCGGCCAGCAAGGTAAGCGGCCAGCTTTGCAGTGCGCTGGTAACGGCGCCCAGTTGATCCCGATTCAAGGTCAGCAGATCAACCTTGACGATCTCGATGAGGTCGAGCAGTGGGTGCCCTTTATCCTCTAAATGCACGAAATCGTCGAGCGCCAGGGTGAAACCGTGTGCCTTGAGCTCGGTGCAGCGCTCGATGATCATGGGCGTGACCTCGACGCTTTCCATCACCTCCAGCACGATCTTGTCGGCGGGCAGGATTTCAATCATGTCGGACAGCAGCAGGCTTTCGTCGCAGTTGATGAAGCCCTTGTAGGGACCGAGCGCCTGCTCGATGCCGAGTTCGGCGAAGGCGTGGTTGATGACGCTGGCAGTGGCGCCCAGGTTGTCCTGAATGTCTGCGCAGTTGTGCTCGCTGCCGCTTCTGAATAGCAGCTCGTAGGCCACCAGTTGCTGACTGCGGTCGAGAATCGGTTGGCGGCCGATGAAGATTTCTTTGCTATTCATGATCGAAGCTTACGTCGAGACCCGGCCAGACCGATTTCAGCGCGGCCTTGAATTCCGTTTGAATGCGGGCCAGCGCGCCCGGGTTGTCGGCTTCGAAGCGCAGCACGATCACCGGCGTGGTATTCGAGGCGCGCGCCAGACCAAACCCATCGGCATATTCGGCACGTACCCCATCAATCGTGATGAGTTCGCGGGCGGTGGGGAACTTGCCGTCGGTTTGCAGTTTGGCGACGAGCGCATGCGGCTCGCCTTCCCGCATCTTGAGATTGAGTTCCGGCGTGGCCAGCGCGTTGGGCAGGTTTTTGAGCGGCCAGGCGGCATCCGGCCAGCGCGAAACGATCTCCAGCAGGCGCGCGCCGGCGTACAGGCCGTCGTCGAAGCCATACCAGCGTTCCTTGAAGAACATGTGGCCGCTCATCTCGCCGGCGAGCAGGGCGCCGGTTTCCTTGAGCTTGGTCTTGACCAGCGCGTGCCCGGTATTCCACATCAGCGGCCGGCCACCCTGATATCTGATCGACTCGGCCACCCAGCGCGAGCACTTCACGTCATAGATGATTTGCGCGCCGGGGTTGCGGGCGAGCACGTCGGCGGCGAACAGCATCAGTTGCCGGTCGGGGTAGATGATCTCGCCATCCTTGGTGACGACACCGAGACGGTCGCCGTCGCCGTCGAAGGCCAGGCCGAGTTCGGCATCCGTTTCACGCAGCACGCGCTGTACGTCGCGCAGGTTTTCCGGCTTGGACGGGTCGGGGTGATGGTTGGGAAAGCTGCCATCGACCTTGCAGAACAGTTCGATCACTTCGCAGCCCATGCGGCGGAACAGTTCCGGCGCGATGCCGCCGGCCACGCCGTTGCCGCAATCGACGACGAGTTTCATCGGCCGGGAGAGTTTGACATCGCCGACGATGCGGTCGAGGTAGGCTTGGCGCACGTCGGCCTTTTTGATCCTGCCGCGGCCTTCATGAAAGTCGGCGCCGGGCCGTCCCAAGCCGACGTCAGCGGATTGCCCCCTCTGGGGGTGGGGGGCAGCGAGCGGGGTTTGCGAGCGTGGGGGGCTAAAAAAGTCGGCGCTGGCAATACGGCGGCGCAGGTCCTGGATCATTTCGCCATACAAAGTCTGGCCGCCCAGCACCATCTTGAAACCATTGTAGTCGGGCGGATTGTGGCTGCCGGTGACCGCGACGCAGCTTTGCGTGCCCAGTTCATGGGCGGCGAAATAGATGACGGGCGTCGGTGCCAGGCCGATGTCGATGACATCGACGCCGGCGGCCGTGATGCCCTGGCTGAGTGCCTTGACGAGCGCCGGCCCGGACAGGCGGCCGTCGCGGCCGACGACGATGGCCGGGATGTTCTGCTGGCGGGCCGCGCTGCCCAGGGCGCGGCCGATGGCTGCGGCAGTCGCAATGGTCAGCGACTTGTCGACGATGCCCCGGATGTCGTAGGCCTTGAAAATCTCTGGGGCAATGGCAGTCATCGCGCTTTCCTGGCAGGTAGATCGTTGCTGGTTGCTTATCTTACTGCGGTTCCCTTGCCGGCGGCATGCTCGCGTGGGTGTCGAAGTGCGCCAGCAGCCGCTGCGGCAGCCAGTCGAGCACGCCGGGAAAGCGGTCGGTGACGAAGCCGACATGGCCACCTTCTTCAGGGAGTTCAAGCGTGACCGCTGGTGCGGTCTGCGCCGGTCCGGGCAGGGCGCTGGCGGGCAGAAACGGGTCGTTCTTCGCGTTGATCACCAGCGTCGGCACGCGAATTCCGCCAAGGAATTGCCGCGCCGAAACGCGTGCGTAATAGTCCGCGGCGCTGGCAAAACCATGCAGCGGTGCGGTGACCACATCGTCGAAGGACTGCATCGAGTCGGCAGCGCGCACGCGGTCGCCATCATAGAGTCCGGGAAAGCGCTCCAGCTTGGCCAGTGCCGCAGGAATCAGCGTGCGCAGAAAATGCTGCGTGTAAAACCGGTTAAAACCATGCATCAGTGCCACGTTGGCGGCGGCCAGGTCGTGCGGGGCGGAGATTGCGGCAGCGGCAGCGACGAAGCCTGCCACAGCGCCCTGTTCGCCGAGCCACTTGAGCAGTACGTTACCGCCGAGCGAGACGCCGGCGACGAAGATGGGCGCCGGCGGCCGTTCGCCGTGCAGGCGGCGCAACACCCAGTCGATCTCGGCGGAATCGCCCGAATGGTAGGCGCGTGGCAGGCGGTTCGGTTCGCCCGAGCAGCCGCGAAAATGCACTACCGACCCGTGCCAGCCACGACGGGCGACGGCGCGCATCAAGGAGCGGGCGTAGTGGCTGCGCGAACTGCCTTCGAGGCCGTGAAACAGGATCAGTTGCGGAGTATCAGCAGGTGCATCAGACGGCGCATCGATCCGGTCGATGTCGATGAAGTCGCCATCGGGTGTGTCGTGGCGTTCACGCCGGTAGTCCGGCAGCGATCCCTTGCGCAGCAGGGGCCATACGGTTTGCGCATGGCAGCCGGCAAGCCAGGGCGGGGCGCGGTAAGGTGACGTGTGCGGCGTCCTCAGTGGAGGATTTGCGGCGCGTCGCCGATGCTTGACGGCGGCACGGCTGAGGCGTGATGCACGATCATGCGCCAGCCGAAAGCACCGCGCGTGTAAACATTGGTGGCGACGACCGGGGCGGCAAGCTGCATTTTGCCAACCACCCCGAGCTTCTCGATCAAGCTATGCACGGCAGCGAACGGGCCATGCACGGTCGATAAGGCGAGCAACTGGACTTTCAGCCGATTGTCACTTTCGAAAATATGGCGCCAGCTTTCGCGCACCAGTGCGTAGCCAGTGAGGCGCGGCCCGCCGGGATGGACGCAGACAATCTCGTCGTCCTCCGACCAGACGGCCATCATGGTATCGAGGTCGCCGCGCTCCAGCGCTTCGTAAAAGGCAAATTCGGCGTCCTGTGGCGAGGTGAAGATCGGTTTTTTTGGCATTGCTGATCAGTGGTTGATGACGGTGAGAACCTGCTCTGGCGTCAGTTGTTCGAGGCAGTTCAGATGTCCGAGCGGACATTCACGCTTGAAACAGGGGCTGCATGCGAGTCCGAGCGAAAGGATTGTCGCACGCGCCGACAGGGGCGGTGTGTAGCCGGGGCTGGAAGAGCCGTAGAGCGCGACGAGTGGCCGGTCGAGCGCGGCAGCGACGTGCATCAGGCCGGAATCATTGCTGACCACGCCGCGTGCGCTGGCAATCAGGTCGATGGCTTGCTCGAGATTGGTGCGTCCGCAGAGATTGAGGACTGCGCCCCCTGACAGGCTGGCAATTTCCTCGCCAATTGGCGCATCCTTTGCCGAACCGATGATCCAGGCGCTTGCTGGCGCCATCCCGCCAGTCCCGAAAAGGGGATTCCCCTCGGTCACGCCGACTTTCTGTGCCAGCTGTCTGGCAACTGCGGCAAAGTGCCTTGCCGGCCAGCGTTTGGCCGGGCCGTATTCGGCACCGGGACAAAAGATGATCGGGGCCGCATCGAGCGGCAGAGCCAGTGCAGTGCGGGCGGCATGTTGTTGCTCTGCGGTCGAAGTCAGCCGCGGCTCGGGCGTTGGTGCCCCGGACGGTCCGGCCAGCGCGGCATAACGATCAACCAGCCGGGGCAGGGCAGCCGCGTCGAGCCGGTGGCGTTCGTTGAGCAGTCCGTAGCGCGCCTCACCGGTGTAGCCGATGCGATGCGGAATGGCGGCGAACCAGGGCAGCAGCGCCGATTTCCATGAGTTCGGCAAAACGTAGGCGGCGTCGAAGTGTTCGCGGCGCAGGTTGTGACCGAGTGTGCGGCGGTTGTTCCAATCGAATTCGCCGTGGGCGAAGGGGTTGGCGATGGCCGCCGTGACTTCCGGCATGCGCGCCAGCAAGGGCGCGCTCCAGGCCGGTGCGAAGACATGGATCACGGCCTCGGGATGCTGCGCCCGCAACCGTATCAGCAGCGGCTGCATCATGATCGTGTCGCCGATCCAGGAGGGGGCGACAACGAGGATTTTGTTATTCACCACGGAGGACACCGTCACAGGAGGAATCCACGGCGCTGGCAACTGCGCCGTGCTTGGCGTGGCGAGGGGTTGCGATCAGTGATGTCCCTTGGGCTTCTCACCGGTGAACCGGTACTTGGTGCCGCAGTAGGGGCAGGCGACTTCGTCGTGCTTCAGCACGTCGAGAAAGACGCGCGGGTGACGTGCCCACAGCGGGCTGCCGGGACGCGGACAGGCGAGCGGCAGGTCGTGCGCCGTGACGTCGACTTCGCTGGCGGTGTCGGTGGTCTGGGTGTTGGTTGTGTTCATGGCAGTCAATCCTCAAGCTACGGGTGTCAGCCAGTTGGCGCGGGCCGGCACCTTGCCGTTGACCACGTCGAAGTACAGGCTCTGGAGTTTTGTCGTGATCGGGCCGCGATGGCCGACGCCGATGGTGCGGCCGTCGAGTTCCCGAATCGGTGTGACTTCGGCGGCCGTACCGGTAAAGAAGGCTTCGTCGGCAATGTAGATGTCGTCGCGCGTCAGGCGCTTGGAAATCACCTTGTAGCCGAGTTCTTCGGCCAGCGCGATGATGGTGGCGCGCGTGATGCCGACCAGCGCCGAGGCGATCTCGGGTTCGTAGATCACGCCATCCTTGACGATGAACAGATTCTCGCCGGCGCCTTCGGCGACAAAGCCATCGACGTCGAGCAACAGGGCCTCGTCGTAGCCGTGCTCGGTGGCTTCCATGTTGGCGAGGATCGAGTTGGCGTAGGTGGCGGAAAACTTGGCGCGCGCCATGGTGACATTGACGTGGTGGCGCGCGTATGAGGAGGTCTTGACGCGGATGCCCTTCTCCATGCCTTCCTCGCCGAGATAGGCGCCCCACGGCCAGGCGGCGATGGCGACATGCACCTTGGCACCCTTGGGCGAAACGCCCATTTTCTCGGAACCATAGAAGGCGATCGGGCGGATATAGGCCGATTCGAGCTTGTTCACCCGTACAACCTCTTTCTGCGCTTCCATCAGGGTTGCCCGGTCAAACGGCATCGGCATGCAGTAGATATGCGCCGAATTGAACAGGCGGTCGGTGTGTTCCTTGAGCTTGAAGATGGCCGTGCCGGAGACGGTCTTGTAGGCGCGCACGCCCTCGAACACTGCGAGGCCATAGTGCAGCGAATGGGTCAGCACATGCGTGGTGGCCTCGCGCCAGGGCACGAGCTTGCCATCCTGCCAGATAAAACCGTCGCGATCGGACATGGACATTTTTTTCTCCCAAGCGTTTTAATTGTGATCGAAGATTTTATCGGAATTGCACCTCCGCCGGGCCGCCCCAAGGAG
>DDXB01000035.1 GCA_002347405.1 Rhodocyclaceae bacterium UBA2271
CGCGCGAAGTGCCGGCTGAGGAAAAGGGGCCAGGCTCGAATTAACAGAGGCACTTAATTCGAACCAGGCCCCTTTTTCCTCCGTACCCGCTACGGGGCACTCCGTCCCGCCAGCGCCGACTTTTGCCGATACCACGACACCAGCCCTTTCCGCCATCCCCGGCATCAACCTGCGGCGTGGCCTGGCCATGGTGCGCGGCGACGCGGAGAAATATGCCCGGTTGCTGACCCTGTTTGCCGACAGTCACGAGCAGGGTCCGGCACTCCTGACCACCGCCCTGAGGGCGGGCGATCTGGAGGGCATCAAACGTGTCGCGCACACCCTCAAGGGCTCGGCCGGCAATCTGGGTGCAACAGCGGTTCAGGAGGCCGCCTCGGCACTTCACACCGCGGTCGCCAAGGCCGCCGGGCGCAAGGAGATCGAAGACCTCCTCGCGACGCTTGGCGCGGAATTGTCTGCGCTCATAGGCGCCATTCGGCTGCTGCCGCAGGACTTCCAGTCACCGGTCACGGCGACGCCCGAAGAGCTGGCGGCGGTGCTCGACCGGCTGGAGGGATTACTGGCCATCGGCGACATGGCGGCGGACGATCTGGTGCAGGAATCGGCACCGCTGCTGCGCGCCGGACTGGGTGCGGCAACGGCGGCAACCCTGCGCAGCCGCATCGCTGCTTTCGACTACGAAGCGGCACTGACCGTGTTGCGCGGAAGCAGGTAATTACAGGCTTCCAGCACCCTGCCACCCGATCCTATTGAGAGGACTACCCCGAATGGGGGATAATACGAAGGTTATCTTTAAGTCGGGCTGCCGAATCGTCGGCGACTGACAGTCAGGAGGCATTCGTGTTCCAGGTTCGCATTCATGGCCGGGGCGGCCAAGGGGTGGTGACAGCGGCGGAGATGCTATCGGTCGCCGCCTTCGACGAAGGCCGACACGCCCAGGCCTTTCCCAGTTTTGGTTCCGAACGCACCGGCGCACCCGTGGTGGCGTTCTGTCGCATCGACGACAAGGAAATCCGGCTGCGCGAGCCGATCATGGAGCCGGACGCGATCATCATCCAGGACCCGACCCTGCTGCACCAGGTCGACGTCTTCGCCGGCCTCAAGAACAACGGCTACATCCTCATCAACACCAGCAAGAGCTACGCGGAACTGGGACTTGGTGATCTGGCGCTGGTCTGGGATCCGGCGCATTTGCGCACCGTATCCGCCACCGAACTGGCGCTGAAACACGTCGGCCGCCCGGTGCCGAACGTGCCGCTGCTGGGCGGTTTTGCCGCCATCTCGAACGTCATCCAGCTGGCATCGGTAATCAAGGCCATCGAGGAACGCTTCTCCGGCAAGGTGGCTGCCGGCAATATCGCCGCGGCGACCGAGGCCTATCAGATCGTCCGCGGAGAAATGCAGGAGGCTGGCCAAGCCGCCGCCGGGCCGTCCCAAGGAGGCGATATCCCCGGTCGGGGACAGCGCGGTGGTGGGTTGGCAAATGCGGCAAGCGTGGGGGGGCAGCAAAATGCTTAAACAAATGGAAGGTTCGCGCGCCGTCGCGGAAGCGGTGGCGCTGTGCCGCCCCGAAGTGATCTGCGCCTATCCGATCTCGCCGCAGACCCACATCGTCGAGGCACTCGGCGAAATGGTCAAGGATGGTTCGCTCATCAACAGCGAGTTCATCAACGTCGAATCCGAATTCGCCGCCATGTCGGTGGCGATTGGCGCCTCCGCTGCGGGGGCGCGCAGCTACACGGCCACCGCCTCGCAAGGCTTGCTGTACATGGCCGAGGCCGTCTATAACGCCTCCGGCCTTGGCCTGCCGATCGTCATGACAGTGGCCAACCGCGCCATCGGCGCCCCGATCAACATCTGGAACGACCATTCCGACGCCCTGTCGCAACGCGATTCGGGCTGGCTGCAACTGTTTGCCGAAACCAACCAGGAGGCGCTGGACCTGCATATCCAGTCGTTCCGGCTGGCCGAGGAGCTGTCGCTGCCCATCATGGTCTGCATGGACGGCTTCATCCTGACGCATGCCTACGAGCGCGTCGATATGCCGACGCAGCAGCAGGTCGACGCCTACCTGCCGCCCTACTCGCCGCGCCAGGTGCTCGATCCGGCCGAACCGGTCTCGATCGGCGCGATGGTCGGCCCCGAAGCCTTCATGGAAGTGCGCTACCTCGCCCATGCCAAACAGATGGAAGCGCTGACCTTGATTCCCGCCTACGCCGCCGAGTTCAAGGCGGTGTTCGGCCGCGATTCCGGCGGACTGGTGCACAGCTATTGCACCGAGGACGCCGAGACCATCATCATCGCCATGGGTTCGGTGCTCGGCACCATCAAGGACGTGGTGGATGAAATGCGCCAGAGTGAAAATGGCGGCCACAAGATCGGCGTGCTCGGCATCACCTGTTTCCGCCCCTTCCCGATCAAGGCTGTGGCGGCGGCCCTGCAGCATGCCAAGCGTTTCGTCGTGCTGGAAAAGAGTCTGGCCATCGGCCTCGGCGGCATCCTCGCCGTCAATGTGCGCATGGCGGTCACCGGCATGGGGCTCAAGGGCTTCACCGTGATCGCCGGCCTCGGCGGCCGCGCCATCACCAAGAAGTCGCTGCATGCGGTGTTCCGCAAGGCGGCAATGGAAAACATCGATCCGGTGACCTTCCTCGACCTCGACTGGAAGGTGGTCAACAACCAGCTCGAACGCGAAAAAGCCCACCGCAAGAGCGGTCCGGTGGCCGAAGCATTGCTCCGCGATGTCGGCGTCATCGCCGCGCGCAACTATTGATGGCCCGCCCCCCTTCTCCCCCCTCGCGGGGGGTTCCAAACGGCTCGCTGGCGCTCGTGTATCACGGGGCACTATTTCCAGCGCAAGTGCGGATTGCGGCTGCGCCGCGTGCCGCGTTTGCCTGGCAGCCCTCTC
>DDXB01000051.1 GCA_002347405.1 Rhodocyclaceae bacterium UBA2271
GTCGAAGGTGTCATCCTTCTCAAGGGTGCGGCCTACCTGGCCGCCGATCTGCCAGCGGCAAAGGGGCGGATCTTTTCCGACGTAGACATTCTCGTGCCACACGCGTTAACGCCGGCTGTCGAGGCCGCGCTGATGTTGAACGGCTGGATCAGCACGCATCATCATCCTTACGACCAGCGTTATTACCGGCAATGGATGCATGAGTTGCCGCCGATGCAACACATGCGGCGGGAAACGGTGATCGATGTCCATCACGCCATCGTTCCGGTGACCGCGACACGGCTGAAGCCGAGCTCTGACAGCATCATCGCTGCCGCCCGCCCCGTGCCGGGACGTCCGGGCTTGCGGGTGCTGGCACCGACCGACATGGTGCTGCACAGCGCAACCCACCTCTTCTACAACGAGGAGTTCAGTCATGGCTTGCGCGACCTGTCGGACATGGATCTGCTGCTACGCCACTTTGGCGGCAAACCCGACTTCTGGCCAGAATTGCTCGAGCGCGCCAGGCAGCTGACACTGGAGCGGCCGCTTTACTATTGCCTGCGACACGCGCTACGGGTATTCGGTACGCCCGTACCCGCCGAACAACTGAATGCCCTGGCGCGGGCAGCACCGGCGCCCTGGGCCGGACGCCTGATGGATGAATTATGGCAAGTGGCGTTGCGCTCACCTCACCAATCACTGGCCGGGCTAATGGATCCGCTGGCCAACGGCCTGCTGTATCTGCGTGCCCACCGGGAACGCATGCCACTGCCGCTGCTCATCTACCATATCCTGCACAAGACATTTCGCATCAAGCACGACAACAAGAGCGATTCGCCTACGGTTTGATCGTGTCGAGCAGCTCCAGCAGGAACCCGGCGGGGATCGCATAGCTGATTCCCGATGGCTTCTCGAGTATCGCCTCCTTGGTCGCCTTGACGAAAACCATGTTGATCACGCCAAGAACCTCGCCGCTTTCGGCATCGTAAAGCGGGCCGCCGCTGTTGCCGGGGTAGGCGGTGGCATCCAGCTGGAAGATGAGAAAGGCCCCGCTGCGCAGGCGTCGGATCGATCTGTCCCTGAGCTCCCGCGCGTTGCCACCGGGCAAGGCAATCGGCGTGATCGAGGAGATGATGCCGCGATGCGTCACCGGCGAGAAACCCAGTGCGCCGCCGATCGGGAAGCCGGTAAAAGCGACAGCCTGACCCTCGCGGACCGATTCCGACGGTCGCAGCGCGAGGGGTGGCAGGGGCGGTCCGGCAAGGCGCAGCACCGCCAGATCGTGTTCGACGTCGCTCACCAGCAGGTGCACCTCCTGTGGGCGGACCTCGCTCCCGTTGCGGGATAGCACCATCAAGGTTTCGGGGGTATCGCCTAGCCCCGTGCCACTGACCACATGAGCATTGGTGACGATGAGGCTGCCGTCCCTGACGGCAAAACCGGTCCCGCGCATGACGAATTGCGGGCTGCGCAGCTTGTTGAAGGTGCCGACGACGACTACCGAGGGTTTGACGCGCGCGATGGTTTCCGGCAGGGCAGCGACGGCGTGACTGCTGCCCAGGAGCACCAGCATGCCGGCCAGAAATGCATGCAGCCAGCGCCCGATCATGAGGTGATGCGGGCCTGGCGCCGCAGAATCTGCCCCAGCTCTGGCGAAGGTTCGGTGATGGCGGAATCGAACGGGTGTTCGTGGCGGCGAAACACCTGGAGGATGCGTTTCACGTAGTCGCGTGTTTCGGCATAGGGCGGAATGCCGCGGTGGCGGTTTACCGCACCTTCTCCGGCGTTGTAGCCCGCCGCGACCAGGGCCACGTCACCCTTGAAATAGGCCAGCAGCCAGCGCAGGTAGGCCAGGCCGCCGCGAATATTCTGTTCCGGGTCAAAGGGTTTCTTCACGTTGAAGCGCAGGGCGGTTTCGGGAATCAACTGCATCAGGCCCTGGGCGTTCTTGTGCGAGACCGCCACCGGATTCAGGTTCGACTCGGTGCGGGCGATGGCCAGCGCCAGCCGCGGATTGATGCCGTATTCAGGCGCCAGGCGCAGCACCAGTTCAGCCATCCGTCGCTGCTTCTCGGTGCCGAATTCCAGGTCGGTGATGTCAGTCTGCAGCGCCGGTTGCTCGGGCTCCCGCATGCACGGCGGCGGCTCGGTGGCCGCCGGCCCGACAAAGCGCAGCATCCGCAACGCCGGGGCGTGGCCCTGGGTCGCGGCAAGCTGAAGAAAGTAAGCCGCCAGGGCATCATCACGCGGCGTCCCGCGGCCATTGGCGTACATCCAGCCCAGGCTGTACCGGGCTTCCGCGTCGCCGGCCCGCGCGCCGTCGCAGTAAAGCTGGATTGCCCGAGCCGGGTCTTTGGCAACACCTTCGCCGTGCTCGAAGGCACGGGCCTGCTCGCGCAGCACGCGCAACTCATCCGCGCTGCGCGGCTCCGCCGCAAAAGTCGGCGCTGGCGGAACGGCGCAAAACAGGACGAGCGCCGCCGCAGGCCAAATTCTGCCGCCTTGAGATTTTCCGTCCGACCGTCCCATCGTTGCCATGATGATTCCGCGAAGCCTACAAACCCTTTAATAGCTCAGAAACCTCTGCCTGACCAGAAAACTTGTCGCCAAGCTTGGCCAGCGTGTCGAGTTCCTGTTTGGCCTCTGCCTTCTTGCCGGCCTTGAGCAGGCCTTTGGCGAGGTTGAGGCGAATCTCCGGGTTCTGCGGCGCAAGGGCCAGCGCCTTGCCCAGCAGGTCAAGCCCGCGGTCCACGTTGCCTTGTTCGACCAGTAAATGCCCCAGCGTATCCATTATTGCCGGCTGGTTGGGTGCCAGCTTGTTGGCCTGCTCGGCGTATTCGATGGCCTTGGGGTCGCCCATTCTGCCGAGCGACCACGCAAGGTTGTTCAGCACGGCAGGATTATTGGGTTGGATACCAAGCAGGGCACGATATTGCGCCACGGCAGCGGGATAATCCTTGCGTTTGTTGGCCGTGTCGGCAAGGAACAAGCGGAAACCGGCGTCCTTGGGATTGGCCTTGATCCAGGCATCCGCAACCTGCTTCGCCTCGGCCTGCTTGCCATCGGCAATCAACACGGCATACAGACGTCCGGTCAGATCGGCTGAGGCCGCCACCTTCAGGCCTCCCCGATACGCTGCGGCAGCTTGCGGCCAGGCCTTCTGCGCAACCTGGATATCCCCCTCGAGCAGATAACCGGCAACCTCCTTGGGCTGGCTCTTTTGCAAGTCACGTGCCCGCGCCAAGGCTTCCGGCATGCGGCCAGCATCGACATCGAGCATGATCATGGCACGGTGCATCGGCAGCGAGTCGGGCTGCAGCGCAAGGCCCTTGGTCAGGCTGCTGCGCGCGGCGTCCTTGTTCTTCTCGGCGATCTGGATTTCGGCCATGCGCAAATAGGGTTGCGGCATGCCCGGCAGCAGGGCGGCCAGCTTGCCGTAGATCGCCAGAGCCTGATTGGTATCGCCGGTCAGTTGCAGCACACGACCAGCGACATCCAGAATTTCCGGCCGGTCCGGGAATCTGGCCATGGCCTCCTGAACCACGGTCAGCGCCTTCTTGTTGTCCTTGTTGCGCAGATAATGCCCGACCAGGGCAAGGCGCGGTGCGGGTTCATCGGGCACCGCGTTCACTGCCTTGGTCAACAATCCGGCAACTTCCTCAACACTGGCACCACCCTGCGCCCGCAACTCGGCAATGGCCAGCATCGCCTGAAGATTCTTCGGATCTTTGGCCAGCACACCCTCGAAGCGCTTCTGCGCCGCATCGGGTTTCTTGTCGGCCAAGTCGAGGCGGGCGAGGCTGGTCGCGGCGGGCAGGAAGGTTGGCGCCAATTCGAGTGCGCGCTCGAAACTCTTGCGCGCCCCCTCGATGTTGCCCTTGCCCAGCAGGGCGCCGCCGCGGAGGTTATGGACGGCGGGGTTGTCCGGCTGTTTTTTCTCGAGGGCGGCAATGGCAGTTAAGGCCTTGTCAAACTGCTTCTGTTGCATGCTCGAAGCAATCAGCGCCATGTCCGCCATGCCGCCGCTGTCGGCGGCAGCAATTTGCTCGAGTTCGTCGAAAGCCTGTTCTGTGCGCCCCATCTGCATCTTGGTCAATGCCAGTGCCGTTTGCGTCCGTGTGTTATTCGGGTCGGCTTTCGCCGCCTTGGTGAAGTATTCGGCGGCAGTCGCTGCGTCGCCACTCTGCATGTAGGTTTCACCGGCGAGGGCGAGCCAGGCCGCTGCCGTATCCTTGCCCTGCAGAATCGGCTGTAACGCTGCAAGTGCCTTGTCTGGCTGGCCACTGCGCAGATGGGACCGCACCAATACACGCCTGGCGTAATCGAGACCCGGCGCCCGCTGCAGCGCCTTGGCCAGATACTCCTGTGCCCGGATGTCCGAGCGCCCCTCGTAGGCAATGATGCCGGCTAGCTGCAGGCCTTGCGGACTGTCGGGCTGGATCTTGAGCAAGGCATCGACAGCTGTTTTTGCCTCCGCAACATTCTTCTGGCCGTAGGCGACCAGTCCCTGCATGTACAGCGTCAATGGCGCCTTTGCCGCAACCTTCTGCATCGACGACAGCTGGCTGGCCGCCGCATCAATCTTGTTGGTGCGCAGGTGCATCGTGATCACTGCGGTATGCGCTGACAGCATCTTCGGACGTAGTTCAAGCACCTTCTGATAGGCGGTGATGGCCTCGTCGTTCTTGCCTTCGGCCCGCAGCAGGTCGGCCTTGAAGTGCCAGGCTTCGGAGTTCTGCGGGGCCTTGGCAAGAATCGCATCCACCATCTCCCTGGTACGGGGGATGTCCTGTTCCATGGCCTTGAGTCTGGCCAGGCCCAGCAGTGCCGGAGCGTAGTCGCCGTTGCTGGCTACCGCCTCGTCAAAGGCGCTGCGCGCAGCATCGAATTTTCCCTGCATGGCGAGGCTCTGCCCGATCGTGGTCTTTAAATCGGCTCTCGCCTCGGCCGAGGCGAGCGTCGCGTTGCCCAGTTCATCGTTCAATTTTTTGAACTGTCCCTGGGCCAGAATCGTCCGGGCAAGCACCGGCGTTACCTGTTCGGCGGAAAATTTGAGCTCGATGGCCTTACGCAGCTCAATTTCGGCGGCAACGGGATCGCCCGCATCCAGTAGCGTACGGCCAAGCAGGAAACGCGCCTCGGCCGAATCCGGCGACTTGGCCAGGACGTTCTTGAGTTGAATGGTCGCCGCGGCGTGATCATTCTTTTCGAGATAGCTCTTGGCCGATGCCAGCATTTCCGGCGTGCCCTTGCCGCATCCGGCGGCCAGCAGAAGCGCCATCAGGATGGCGACGCGGACAGAGCGTGTGCGAGTAAGTGTAGTCATATGCGGTATGTATTCTCGGTAAGATGATGAAGAAAACATAACCACCCAGCCCCGGCTGCAACCGGAACTATTTGGGTGAGCTATGGCCAATGTAAGCCATGTCAGGCTTTGAGCCCCAGTCGGTGCATCAGATCATACAGAGTCGGCCGGCTGACACCCAGCATCTCGGCGGCACGCACGACATTGCCGTTGCTGCGCCCCAGAGCGGTCACCACTGCATTGCGTTCGGCATCCTCACGCATTTTGCGCAGATCGATCGACCCTTCGCCGGCCTCGATATCGACAGCGGCATCGTCGGGCACATCAATCCCGATATCCCGGGCCGTCAAATAATTGCCGTCAGCCATGATCGTCGCTCGCTTGATGCAGTTCTCGAGCTCCCGCACGTTACCTGGCCAAGGGTGTTTCTCGATGACGCGGATGGCTTCCTCGCCAAGCATCAGGCCGCCACGATTCTGCTCCTTGGCAAAGCGCCGCACGAAAGCGTGGGCCAGCAATGCCGCATCGCCGACACGATTCCGCAACGGCGGAATATTGATTTCGATCTCCGCCAGGCGATAGTAAAGATCCTCGCGGAAGCGGCCTTCCTTGATCAGCGCCTTGAGGTCCTGATGGGTAGCGCAGATGATGCGCACATCGATCGGGATTTCCTGACGCCCACCGACATGCTCAATCACCCGCTCCTGCAGGAAACGGAGCAACTTGGCCTGGAGTGATAGCGGCAGGTCGCCGATTTCGTCGAGCATCAGGGTGCCGCGATTGGCCGTTTCGATCTTGCCCGGTGTCGTCTTCGCCGCTCCGGAGAACGCCCCCTTCTCGTAGCCGAACAACTCGCTCTCAAGCAAATTCTCCGGAATGGCCGCACAATTGATGGCGACAAAACGGTTGGCGGCGCGCGGCGATGCATTGTGCAGTCCGCGCGCCAAAATCTCCTTGCCGGTGCCGCTTTCGCCGAGGAGAAGCACGGTGACATTGGTGCTGGCCACTTTCTCGATTGTCCTGCAGATCTGCAGCATTTCAGGGGCGCGGGTGATCAGGTCACCCAGGGCATCGGGTTGATGCATCGATTGCAGGCGGCGATTCTCCTGCTGCAGGTCGTAGAGGCGGAAAGCGCGGTCAATTGTCAGTGCCAGGATCTCCGGCTCGAATGGCTTGGTAAAGAAGTCATAAGCCCCCAGTGCGATCGCCCGCAATGCATTGGCCTGATCGTTCTGTCCGGTCAGCACGATAACCTTGGTATCCGGCTCCAGGGCGAGGATCTGCTCCAGCAATTTGAAACCCTCGGAAACCGAGTCGGCATCCGGCGGCAGGCCCAGGTCCATGGTTACGACGGCCGGGTTGTGATGCCGCAGCTGCGCCAGCGCGCTTTCGCGGTCATCGGCAACGATCGCATCGTATTGATCAAAGGACCAGCGGATCTGCTTCTGCAGCGCCGGATCGTCCTCGACGATCAGCAGGGCGCGTGGCTTGGCAATTGTCATGTCAGCTCCATTTGCTGCAGGTCAGAACCCTGGCTCACTTCGATCAGCGGCAGGCTGACACGGAAACGCGTCCCCACTCTTTCCGTGCTCTCCACTTTTATGTCTCCTCCGAGTTCGCGGATGTATTGATAGCTCTCGTAGGCGCCAATACCCATTCCCGCCTGTTTGGTAGTCTGGAACGGCTTGAACAGCCGGTCACGAATGAATTCGGCAGACATGCCTTGACCGGTATCGCCTACCTCCACCAGCGCCATGCCCTTGTCGCGGCCAACGGTAATCCATACTTTACCGTCGGGCGCAGTGGCATCAAGCGCATTTTGCACCAGATGGCCAATCACGCGCTCAATCCGTTCTTCTTGGCCGCGCGTGACGAGTGGCTCGCGCACTTCGACCGCAAGCACGGGCTCTTGCGCAGATTTTGCCACCTGAATTCGGCCGACAACGGCAGCGAGGTTGGTTCCAAAGCTACCATCGGCTGGCGTCACGCCCTCGCGCAATTGCAACATCAGCTGCTTCATCCGTTCCACCGAATGGCGAACGGTCAGCAGCATGTCACGCTGAAACTCCGCATTGTCGGCATGGCGTTCGGCATTCTTCACCATCAGCGATAGTTGCGTGACAATGTTCTTGAGATCATGCACGACAAAAGCCGACATCCGATTGAACGACTCGAATTTGCGCGCCTCGAGCAGCGCCTCGGTCGCCTGCATCTGGGCCAGGTAACTCGCCGCCTGGCTGCCGGCAGTACGCAGCAAATCATTGATTTCCCAATTTACGTCGATCTTGGTCCGCGATGTCGTCAGCACGACAAAACCAACCATTTCCGTTGCCGTCGCCAGCGGCACGACCAGCCAGGCATTCGGCAGCTCCGCCAGCCAGGATGGCAGCTCCAGGCCCTGGTAACGACCAGGAAGATAGCGATACTCTTCAAGATTCAGCACCCAGCCACTGGCTTGCAAAAAGTTGACCAGAGAACCCGAAGCATCTTCTGACGCCACGCACACCGGCAGGTTCCAGCGTGCGCTCTGGTTCAGCTTGCCACCGGGTAAATCACGCAGCCAAAGCGTCCCTGCAGGGCTTTCCACCATGTCGGCAAGCCCGCGGATCACGCGTCGTCCGACCGGCTGGGTCGCATCTTCGGCGGACAAGGCCTTGGTGAACTTGAGCCACTCCTCCCGGTAGTCGTAGCGATAGCGGAAGAAGTTCTTGCCAACGAGCACGCGCAACTTGGCCCTTGTCGTCCCGGAAAACACCATCAGCAACAACAAGACCAGGGCAAAGAACAGCAGGCCCAGCTGCAGCGCTCCTCCCCAGCTGCCACCCAAGTAGCGGACGTAATACCCCGCAGCAGAAACCGCGAGTAAATACAGGCCCGCGGCAAACAGCGTGGTGGTATGAAAAGCAGCGCTTTGCGACAGCGAGACTGCGAGCTTGCGGGTTTGTGCGCGGACGATTGACAGAACGATCAGCGGCAGCACCAGCGCGTAGGCGAAGCCGCGCACCGCGAATGCCTCCGCGTCCACATGATTGAAAAGTATGGTGTTCGAATGAAAATAGAAATCGAAGGCAAACGTCGCCCCGATGGCGATGCCAATTGGCTTCAGGTTCCAGCGCGAATCGACATTGGCATTGCGGAACAACTGTTCAAGCAGCACCAGCCCAAATATGGCCAGGCCCAGAAAGACGAATTGATTCGCTCTGGCGAGTTGCGGCAGGAGGGGCGGTTCCCCTTCCACCATGACCGACAAAGCCAGCGCGCATGCAACAATGGCTGTAGCCGCTGCAGCCAGCCAGCGAATGCTGTTTTGTGCCCGCCCCCACGCCGCGTCAAGCAGCACCAGCATGAATGCGTACCAGGACGCATAGCGAAGAATGTCGAAAAGCTGCTGGAGTTCGCGCAGGGTTCCGGAGGCGGTGGCCGCGAACAGCAAGCCGCTCAATCCCCAGATGCTGGTGGCAATTGCCGCAGTTGCCAATGCCTTGCCGGGCCGATCACCGCTCCCCTTATACTGCTGATAGATCTGATGAACCGCCAGGACCAGATAACAGAATCCAGCCAGACCGTGGCTCCACAGGACGATGGCGAGGATGGTCGGGATGTCGTAGCTCATTGATCAGGCCGTCAAATTATGCCGCCAGGCTGTAGCAAGACCTGCGCGATTACGGTGCTGTGGGTTTCGTCGCAGCCAATCCCGCACCTGCGGAACACTGTAACGATAACCGACCTCAACGATGTCGCGCATGCTGCCCCAATCCAGGAAGTCATAGTTGCCCAGCGGGGGATTCAGATAAAGATCGGCCAGCTTGCGCGCACTGTCAACCTCCTTGCGACTCGCCAGGGTGGTCACCTGCAGGATGACCCGCGAAACGGTCGGCGCTTCAATCGATTGGCGCCCCGGCAGCAAGCGGCTTTTGATGTACTCCATGCCGCTGGGTATCATCTTGTGCTCGGCCCCGTGTTCTTTTTCAACTGCCAGATCTACCGCAATGATCGGTCCGCGTAACTTGTCACGCATCACGTCTACCGGAAGATTGTTGAGAATCCCCCCGTCGATAAGCAGGTGTCCGTCCTCCAGCGTCGGCGGGAGAATCGCCGGCAGGGAGACACTGGCGCGAATGGCTCGCCATAACGGTCCGCGCTCATGCACGCGGACTTTGTTCGCCGACAAATCACTGGAAATCGCAAAAAATGGCAGCCATAAATCCTCGATGTCCATCGGCAAGTGTGTCTGCAGAATGCGATTGAGATGTTCGCCACGCACCAAGGAAACAATCGGAATGGTGTAGTCACCAAGCGGATCATCGCGCGAAAAGGCCAGCCGCTGCTCTTCAAGAATTTGCCGGTCATCGAGCCCGCGTGCCAGTCCGGTGGCAGCCAGGGCACCAAAGCTGGCGCCGCCGACAGCATCCACGGTTATGCCACTCTCGTGGAGCGCCCTGATGACACCAAGGTGTGCAAAACCACGCGCACCGCCACCGGCCAACACCAGGGATACGGCGTTATCTGAGAGGAAGCGCGCAATGCGCGTCGTGCTGGCCTCGTCGCCGGCTTGCACATGATAGTGTTGCCTGATCTGGCGTACCGCAAGCCACTCACGGGTCTGCGTGGGCCGGGTAGCCTTGGCATGGAGCAACACCAATTCGATTTCAGCGTAAGAGCGGTGGGTGCCGGCCGCACCGAAAAGCCATTGCTCCAACTCGGTCAGTGCCGGCCCCATGCTGACATCGGCAATCAGGACGATCCGGTCAGCATAGCCATAACAGGTGCGCGACCAGGCACTCGGCATCCGGTCCGCCTCCAGCAGGACAAAATCATGGCTGCGCTCGCATTCATCGAGCAAGCGACCGTACTCCTCATCCTCACCAGCCTCCAACCGCCTGGTTGCGGAACGGGAATCGAGATGCAGAACAGAACCGAAATGCAGCAGGGCCTGCCGCAAATGAGGAATGAAGGCCTCAATGGCGGCGCTATGATGCAAAGGCACCAGCATTGCCGTGCGCGTGCCCCGGCGCTTCAGGACACGCTCCTGTGCTCCCGTCAGTCGTGCGATGATCATCTGGGCGACGTTGTAAAAAACTTCGGGCTGGCTTGCCACCAGAGCATCAATGTCACCGCGATCAAGTACTCCGAGCGTGGTGTCACGAACTGCGACAACTGTCGCCGCGCGCCCGGCTCCCGTGAATAGGGCCATTTCACCAACGGCATCTCCGGGTTGGGGGTGCGCAAGCACGCGCTCGCTGCCATCCGTCATCGTTACCCGGACCTGCAGGCGACCGGAGAGCACGATGTGCATGCTGGTACCCGCTTCGCCCTGGCGGTACAAAGTATCCCCTACCCGGAGTCGCGCCAGTCCAATGCGTGCCAGCAGGGTCTGCATTACCGCATCGTCGAGGTTGCCGCAGAAATGGGCAAGCGCCTCTTCAAGAATGTCCGTGTAACCTTTCAGATGTCGGATATCCTCGCTGGTCGAGAGCGGTTCCGGGATCATGGCGACGCGACCAGGGACAGAATGTGCAACTCTGTGCCGGTATTGCCGTAAGTGGCAACGAACCCGGTGGCATCCTGCAGTCTGCGACGTACTGCGGGTGAGGCAATAACTGTTGCCATTGGCTGGGCGGTAGCCATGCTGGCGAGGGATAACAATGCCTCGGCAGCATCTCCCAGCAAATCGAAATTAAACCGTTCAGGTTGGACCAGGCCGGCGGTTACCGCCCCGCAATGCAAGATCGCGCGCACCGAACGCTGGGCCGTTGGCGAATCCACCAGGGCCTGATGGTCGCGCAGGTAGTCGTTCAGCTCACGGGACGCCCTTACCGCATCGTCCGGCCCAGTGTTTGCCCGGCACATGGCGAGGTAATGACGCCCAAAGGTCTTGATCCCCTCGAAACCGTGGCGGGTCAGGATGGCATCACAAACCTGGAAACTTTCGGCCAGTTCGGTAATGGTCGGCGACTCACCGCGAGGCCAGGAGATTTCTATCAGCAGCAGGGTGGCGTTGTTGATCGCAATGGATGGCAAATTTCCCTTTTCGGCAAATTTATCGGCTGCACTCCCTGGCAACACACCCAGCAAGGCACGGTCAGCAATGGCGCGCGCACCATCGGCGACATCAACTGCGGCCTGAAGCTCCGCCTGCTGCTGCCGTAGTTCGCCGATGAAGCCAAACATGAGGCGGGCAATCACGAAAAAATAGCTCAACAGGACAATGGCAGCCAAAGCATCCAGCGCGGTGCAATCACCTGCGGCAATCGGTGCGAACGGCTGGGTTCCGGTAATGGCTACGCCGATGAATGCAGCTATCATGCCCATCGCAACCAGGGATGCCCCGCCCATGATCGTCCAGTTGAACAGGCTGATCGCTGCCAGCACAGCGCTGGGTGCGGATAACAATCCGATAGCGCCGATTACTGAACCGGCAAATAATCCGTCAGCGACCAGGATGGCTTGTCCGCGGCGTCCACCATGGCGACCAAGCAGCAGATGGGCGACATGGGGATAGGCCACACCTGCCAGCAGCAACCACAGGTGTGTGCCTGGCTGCCCCCGGCACACCATGTCATTGATAACCAGCATGGCCAGCGCCATGCCGGTGAACAACACGCGAATTGCATACAATTGCCCTTGCCCGGGCAATTGCTGACGCGGCGAAAAGGTTGTGCGGGTTCGTGGCATCGTTCGCTGGTAGATGACCTTGAAGAATGCTTCGACTGTCGGATGGCGGCGATATCTTGCCCCTCGCTGGTCCGGGGTGACGCTACGCTAATTACCCTGTCAAAAATACAACGTTTCCCGAACCACTGTTCCTGGCCATCATGGTACTACCTTGCTGACGTCATTTTGCCAGAGATTTCACTCGGCGCAGCCTTCAGCACCAGACCATAAGGGGAAACAGGGGGATATGACCATCTCGCTGCGTTGTAACTTGGCATCATTACCTGATATTACGATTGCCCGGTAAGGTCGATTTTTCCCATTCAATTGGCAACTTAGTGTAGCTTCCTCTGGTGCTTGAATGCGCGCAACAGCGATCAGTGGCCAGCTGTTGTGGTCATTTTCAGGCATTTGGCTTGTGTTATGCTCATGATATGGCGGATTTTGGTGCGCTGCGCCCTTCCGACATCTCGTTCGTGTGCGCTCTTACTGCATCCATGTAATCTGGTTTCATGGAGCGAAATTGAGGAGAAGACGATGCTGCAGAACCTGCGTGGTTGGTTTAATCTCTCTAGTGGCTTGACTCGGATTGCTCTCTTTGCCAGTTTGGGCTTGATCGTGGCGGGATGTGCTTCCAGCAATTTCGCGCCGGCGCCAACGCTGGCAGCCTCCGCTGACTATAGTTACCGCATTGGGCCGGGCGATACGGTCAATATCGTCGTATGGCGAAACCCCGAGTTGTCGATGTCGGTGCCCGTGCGCCCTGACGGCAAGCTTGCTGCGCCACTCATCGAGGATTTGCCGGCCATTGGCAAGGATCCGACCGCCTTGGCACGAGACATCGAACAAGCCTTGGGCAAGTTCATTCGCGACCCGGTAGTAACGGTCATCGTCACCCAGTTCGTCGGCCCCTATAGCGAGCAGATCCGTGTCGTTGGCGAAGCGGCCAAACCCCAGGTGCTGCCTTACAAGCAGAAAATGACGCTGCTTGACGTCATGATCGCCGTCGGCGGCATTACTGATTTTGCCGATGGCAATGGTGCATCGATCCTGCGGGCATCGGACGGCAACCAGCAGTATGGCGTGCGCATCAAGGATCTGGTAAAGCGTGGCGATGTTTCGGCCAACGTCGAAATGAAACCCGGCGACGTGCTGATCATCCCGCGCAGCTGGTTCTAGCCGGCAATCCCTGCTGGCCTATGCCCACCCATAACTACGGCGTCCGCGCCGCGTACTGATGGAAGACCTTCTCCGTCACGCACAGCATGTGCTGCGCGGCATGTGGCTGCATCGCTGGTTCGGTGTCGCCGTCGCTTGGGTCGTCGGCATCGCTTCGGCCGTCGCCATATTTGTCACCCCGGATCAATATCTGGCTTCGGCGCGAATCTACGTTGATACCGACTCCGTGCTGAAGCCCTTGTTGTCCGGTCTGATTGTCCAGGCCAACACCGAGCAACAGGTTGCCATCCTCAGTCGCACACTGATCAGCCGCCCAAACGTAGAGAAACTGATCCGCATGGCAGACCTTGACCTCAACCTCAAGTCTCCCAGCGGGAAGGAAGCCTTGATCGAAAGCGTTACCAAAACTTTGAAAATCAAGGGGGTGGGGCGCGACAACCTTTACATTCTCGAATATCGCGACCCCGATCCGGAAAAGGCGCGCCGCGTGGTGCAATCCTTGACGACGATCTTTATCGAGTCCAGCCTGGGCAGCAAGAGCGGCGACACCGACTCGGCACGCAAATTCATCAACGAGCAAGTCAGCATCTACCAGAAAAAACTGGAAGAGGCTGAAAACCGGCTCAAGAAATTCAAGCTGCAGAATATCGAGTTGCGTCTGGACGATAGCCAGGGATCAAGTACGCGCATACTCGATTTAAGCACCCAACTCAGTCAGGCGCGGCTCGAGTTGCGCGAAGCCGAATACAGCCGTGATGCCATCAAGCGGCAGATGGAAGGTGAAGTTCCGGTCCTCCTGCCTGATGGGCCGGGTCTGGAATCAACTGTCTCGATCCCCGAGATCGATGGCCGTATCGATGCGCAGAAACGAAACCTTGATGCCCTGTTGCAGCGCTTTACTGAACAACATCCCGATGTCGTCGGGACCCGACGCATCATCAAGGATTTGGAAGATCAGAAGCGCAAGGAAATTGCCGCCCTCAAGAAAGCTGCCGCCGCAAACCCTTCCGCGACATCCAGCAACACCAATCCGGTCTACCAGCAGATGAGGGTTTCCCTGTCGGAGACCGAGGCAAGGATCGCATCCTTGCGGGCGCGGGTGGCGGAGTACGAGTCTCGCTATCGGCGCGGCGTTGAATTGATAAAGGTGACGCCACAGATCGAGGCCGAGTTCGCGCAATTGAACCGGGATTACGATGTACACAAAAAGAACTACGACAGCCTGATCCAGCGTCGCGAATCGGCAGCCATTACAGAGGGCATGTCTGCCGTGTCTGGCGGGGTGGATTTCCGCCTGATCGACCCACCGCGCGCATCGCAAAAACCTGTCGCGCCAGATCGTTTCGTACTGCTGCCCCTGGCGTTGCTCGCCTCGCTTGGCCTCGGCCTGGCTGCCAGTTTCGGCGTCAGCCAGTTACGACCGGCCTTTTTCGATTCTTCAACTTTGGTGGAGGTAAGTGGCCTGCCCCTGCTGGGGGTCGTATCACAGCAGACATCTGCGTCTACGCGTAATCTGGAGCGGAAAAAGCGGATACGCTTCTGGCTCGCGCTCGGCGCACTGATCGGCTGCTTTGCCTTCGGTCTGCTGGCAATATTTCTTATCACCCGGGGCATCTGAGGCAAGCCAAATGGATCTTATCGAGCAAGCTGCCAAACGTCTTGAAGAACTCCGCCGATCCGGAGTGGACGTCCCCCCCGAAAGCTCCCCGCCTGCCGGTGCGGACAAGCCCATTGAGCGGCTGCAGCAGACAGCAGCTCAAACTGCCGACACTTCGCCAGCTTCAGTTCTACCGGTATCGCGCCTCATTGAACTCAACATGACCACACTGGCGGCGCATGGAATAATCACGCCAGAAGCCGGGCGCAGCCAGCTGGCTGACGAGATGCGCATCATCAAGCGGCCCCTTCTCAATAACGCCGAGGGCAAGGGGGCCGCGCCGATCCGTGATGCCAACCTGATCATGATCACCAGCGCCGTGCCTGAGGAAGGCAAGACGACGATCGCCGCCAATCTGGCCATGAGCATCGCCATGGAGCTTGACCACACCGTGCTGCTCGTTGACGCCGATGTGGCAAGGCCGAATCTGCCCAATGTATTCGGTTTTGGTCACCAAAAGGGGCTACTCGACCTGTTGCTCGACCCCACGCTCGATCCAAGCGAAGTGTTGTTGCGCACCAATATTGAAAAGCTTTCCATCCTGCCCTCGGGCACCCCACACCCGCGCGCCACTGAACTTCTGGCGAGCGACGCGATGAACCAGCGACTTGCCGACCTGGCCAGCCGCTATTCCGACCGCATCATCATCTTCGACTCCCCCCCGCTGCTGGTGACTACCGAATCCCGCGCACTGGCAGCGCACATGGGGCAGGTCGTGATCGTGGTGCGCGCCGAGAGCACCCGGCACAGCGAGCTCAAGCATGCACTGGCAACAATCGAAGCCTGTCCGGTCAAAATGATGGTGCTGAACCAGGCCACCGGCAGCCTCGATGGGCATGGCTATGGTTATGGCTACGGCTATGGTTATGGTTATGGTTATGGCTACAGGCAAAGCGGAACACCGCCGTTAAAGCGTGGGGAGGCACGCCCATAATGAACCGAACCCTTACACACAATTTCATGTTGTTGCCCATTGCCCTTGTCCTGGGGGTACCTGGCTTCTCCCTGGCGCAAACCGGTTTGCCAGGTCCCGCTGCGGCGTCAGCCGAGACGCCGACCGAGGCGAACCAGACGTTTGGGCAAAAGCCCCCCAACTGGCAGATCACCCCTTCCATCGGCATTGAAGGCACTTACACCGACAATGTCAATCTCACGGCGAACAATCGGCAGTCCGATTTCGTCACCCGCATCAGCCCCGGTCTCCGCATTGAGGGCCAGAGTGCTCGCGCCTCAGGCAACCTGAACTACCAGTGGCAGCAATATGTCTACGCGGAGAGCTCTGCCCGCAACAACCAGCAGAAATCGCTTGCGGCGAATGGTCGACTGGAGCTCGTTGAGCAGTGGTTGTTTCTGGATGCCAGCCACAACACCTCGCAGCAGGCTGTCTCGGCGTTTGGTACGCAGGGCGTCGGCAACGAGCTGATCAACAGCAACCGCACAGAAGTCGCTTCCTACCGGCTTTCACCCTACATTCAGGGTCGTCTCGCCAACGTTGCCGACTATCAGTTGCGCTATAGCGGCACCCACACCAGCTCTGATTCCGGTGCGCTGTCAGGCGGCAATTCCGCGACGACCCAAGCCTGGAATGGCCAGCTTTCGGGTGTAACCCCCCTGAGCCTGCTCAGTTGGGCGGTTAATGTCGATAACATGGACATCAGCCACTCACGCGGATTCAAGAGCCAGAACGATCGCGTCTATGGGACTTTGACCTACCTGATCGTTCCACAGGTTCGCCTCTCGGTCAGCGCCGGCAGCGAATCCGACAATTATCTCGCTGGCGTGGAGCGGAAAAAGAGCACCACCGGCATTGGCTTCGAATGGGCACCGACCGAACGCACCAAGGTCGCACTGAGAAAAGACCGCCGCAGCTTCGGCGATTCATACAGCGCCGATTTCACCCACCGCACCGCACTTTCAGCCTGGAAGCTGTCGGACAGCCGCAACGTCCGCGTCCCGACCGCCGATATGGCGCAGGCGTCCATTGCCAGGAATTATGATTATTTTTACCAGCTTCTCCC
Source organism: Rhodocyclaceae bacterium UBA2271 (assembly GCA_002347405.1). Classification (GTDB taxonomy): domain Bacteria; phylum Pseudomonadota; class Gammaproteobacteria; order Burkholderiales; family Rhodocyclaceae; genus Sulfuricystis. The sequence goes on from DDXB01000051.1 coordinate 16,796, forward strand.
ACCTTCCCTTAATCCAGAGGATCGCGCTGCCCTTGCGCAAGCGCTTGCTGGCTTACAACCTACCATAGCCCTGACCTCGCAAGCCTTCATCGATCGCCGCCAGATGGCATCATTCGCCCTGATCGGCGTCAACAACACGGTGACCTTTGCCCTCGATCGCAGCAATAGCCAGCGGATCGGTGCAGGCCTCGGATTGGTCGACGATTTCACCCTGAGTCCGGAAATTCGCCAGACCGGCTTCAACACGAACTGGGCTTACAAGATGACTCCGAATGAGGTACTGACACTCACTGCACTGACTTCACGCAGTATTGGATCAGGCAATCTCGAGACAAGGCTAAAATCATTATCGTTGCGGCTGACCACCAGGCTTGGTGCAAAGACCTCAGCCAGTGTCGGCCTGCGCCAAACCAACTTTGACAATACCAACGGCACGAATTACGACGAACAGGCTCTGACCGGAGCAGTCCTGTTCAGGTTCTAAAGGCCTGCTCATGTACGAGGCCTTCTACGGGCTGACGGTCAAGCCGTTTCAGCTCAATCCCGATCCGACCTTCTATTTCGGCAGCAAGCAGCACCGGCGCGCCTCGGCCTATCTGGAATATGGCGTCTATCAGAACGAGGGCTTCATCGTCGTCACGGGTGAGATCGGGGCTGGCAAGACCACCATCGTCCGCGGACTGCTGGCGTCATTGGAAAAAAGCAAGGTGGTTGCGGCACAACTCGTCAGCACCCAACTCGATGCCGACGACACCCTGCGCATGGTGGCGGCGGCTTTCGGGGTACGCTTCAAGGATCTGGCCAAGGCCGATATCCTGCTCGCGCTCGAAGCATTTTTCGTCGATGTCGCCCGCAAGGGCATGCGTTGCCTGTTGATTGTCGACGAAGCACAGAATCTGACGCCCCGCGCGGTCGAGGAACTGCGCATGCTGTCCAACTTCCAGTTCGAGTCGCATGCGCTGTTGCAGACCTTCCTGGTCGGGCAGCCGGAATTTCGCGCCATTCTGCGCAGCACGCAAATGCAACAGTTGCGCCAGCGGGTGATTGCCGCCTGCCACATCGGGCCGCTCGATCTGGAGGAAACCAAAGGTTATATCGAACACCGTCTCAAGTGCGCCGGTGCCAAGGACGAGCCAAAGATCGACGATTCAGCCTATGCCGCGATTTACCGTGCCAGTGCCGGCATTCCGCGGCGCATCAACGCCCTCTGCGATCGATTGTTGCTGATGGGCTTTCTCGCCTCGAAAAAAGCTTTTTCCCAGGGCGATGTCGATGAGGTTGCCGCCGAGATCAATGACGGTGCCTTCGGCGTTCCCAGTGCGGACGGCAAGGGCGGGCTGATGGCGCCACCGGCGATGGACTCATTCTTTGGCAATGAAAAGATTGGTGAGCTATCGCTCGGCGAAGCCGGGGCCGACGAGGCGATGCAGATGATCAAGGAACTCAGCGCGCGCCGCACCAGCGAGCGGATGATCCGCCTCGAGCGCAGCCTGCTGCGGCTGGAACGCAGCAATTCGCTGATCCTGCAAATCATGCAGAAGCTGGTCGAGGCGGCGCGCGTCCGCACCGATGGCAAGGCCGGCAAAAAATGAAAGAAGCCCGCCTCCACGGCAGCCATGCCGAAGCCATCGTCAACGCGCTGACAATCGACGTCGAGGATTACTTTCAGGTTTCCGCCTTCGCCCCGCATATCGACCGCGCCGACTGGGACCGCTGCGAGTGCCGCGTCGAGCGCAATATCGCGCGCATCCTCGAACTTCTGGAACCGCAGGGCGTCAAGGCCACCTTCTTTACCCTGGGCTGGATCGCCGAACGCTATCCGGCCATCGTACGTGACATCGTCGCCAACGGGCATGAGCTGGCCAGCCACGGCTATGACCACCTGCGCGCCAGCGACCAGGATGAGGCGGGATTTTTTGCCGATATCCAGCGCGCCAAAACCTTGCTTGAGGATCTTTCCGGTGCCGCAGTCAACGGGTACCGGGCGCCGAGTTTTTCCATCTGCACGGGCAACCATCACTGGGCCTTCGAGTGTCTGGCCCGCGCCGGCTATCGCTACAGTTCCAGCATCTACCCGATCAAGCATGACCACTACGGCATGCCCGACGCCCCACGTTTCGCCCACCTGGCCCACGCTTCCCTGCTTGAAGTGCCCGCCACCACCATCCGCGCCTTCGACCGCAACTGGCCGGCGAGCGGCGGCGGCTATTTCCGCCTGATGCCCTATGCCTTGTCCCACCGGCTCATCACCCGGGTGAATCGGCACGACGGCGAGGCTGCCGTTTTCTATTTCCACCCCTGGGAAATCGACACCGAACAACCACGCGTACCCGGCATCAGCGCCAAGACCCGCTTCCGGCATTACGTCAACATCCATCGCATGGAAGACCGCATCAAGCGCCTGCTCGTCGATTTTCGCTGGGGGCGCATGGATCACATATTTCTGGCCGGGCGTTAGTCATGCAGGCCAACGATCACCCGGCACCTGCCTCCGCCGGAATCGAGGTCAAGCAACTCGACTCCGGTGATGGCGCCACCGTTGCGCGCTGGGAAGCTTTCGTCGCTACAGCGCCAGCGGCAACTTTTTTTCACCGTGCCGGCTGGCAAACCCTGCTGCGCGATGTTTTTCGCCACCGCACCTGCTTTCTCTACGCCGAGCGTAACGGCAGCATCGTCGGCGTGTTGCCTTTGGCACAAATCAACAGCCTGCTTTTCGGCAATGCCCTGATCGCCCTGCCCTTCGCCGTCTATGGCGGTGTGGTCGCCAGCGACCCCACCGCGATCACCGCTCTCGAGACAGAAGCTGAGCGCCTGGCGCGCGAATTCGGTGTCGCCCATCTCGAATACCGCAACATCGAGGCGCGCCATACCGACTGGCCGACCCAGAATCTTTACGTCACCTTCCGCAAGACAATCCTGGCGGAGGACGAAGCAAACCTGCAAGCCATCCCGCGCAAGCAGCGCGCAATGGTGAGAAAAGGCATCAAGAACGGGCTGCGCGGCGAGATCGACGCCAATGCCGACCGCTTCTACGCGCTGTATGCCGACAATGTCCACCGTCACGGCACGCCCGCCCTGCCCAAGCGCTATTTCGCTGCGCTGCTGCGTGAATTTGGCAAGGATTGCGAAGTCATCACCGTGGTCGACACCGCCGGCACCCCGGTCAGCAGCGTCCTCAGCTTCTATTTTCGCGACGAGGTACTGCCCTACTATGCCGGCGATGCCGCGCGCGCCCGCGCCCTCGCCGCCAACGACTTCAAGTATTGGGACTTGCTGTGCCGCGCCCGCCAACGCGGGCTCAAGGTCTTCGACTACGGTCGCAGCAAGGTCGGCTCCGGTTCGTATTCATTCAAGAAGAACTGGGGCTTCGAGCCGCAGCCACTGCACTATGAATACCGGCTTTACCGGCACGACAGCATTCCGCAGAACAACCCGAACAATCCGAAATACAAGCTGATGATCGCCGCCTGGCAGCGCATGCCCCTAGCGCTGGCAAACTTCCTTGGTCCGTTCATCGTGCGGAATCTGGGCTGATCCGCATGGCCGACCTGCTTTATCTGGTGCACCGGCTGCCCTACCCGCCCAACAAGGGCGACAAGGTGCGCTCGTTCAACCTGCTCAAGCACCTGGCCAAGACGCACCGCGTCCATCTCGGCACCTTCATCGACGATCCGGATGACGCCGCCTATCTCGAGACGGTGCGCGGCTATTGCGCCGACATGCATGTTGCCCGACTTTCGCCGCGGATTGCCAAACTGCGCAGCCTGTCCGGGCTGCTGAGCGGCGAGGCGCTGTCGCTCCCCTATTACCGCAATGCCGGGCTGCGCAACTGGGTGGCGCGCACCTGCGCCAGCAAGCACATCGAGCATGCCGTCGTCTTTTCCTCGGTGATGGCCGACTATGTGCCCGACATGCGGCAACTGCCGACCCTGGTGGATTTCGTTGACGTCGATTCGGCCAAGTGGAGTCAGTACGCCTCCACGCATCGCTGGCCGCTGTCCTGGCTCTATCGCCGGGAAGGCGAGCGCCTGCTGGCGTGGGAGCGCGCTGTAGCAACGCAAGCAACTCATTCGTTCTTCGTCACTGAAGCCGAGGCCGCTATGTTTCGTCGATCTGCCCCCGAAAGCGCGGACCACGTCGAGGCCATCGGCAATGGGGTCGACGCCGAATTCTTTTCTCCGGAACACCCTCTGGCATCGCCTTTCAGCGCAACCGAAATCCCCATAGTCTTCACCGGAGCCATGGATTACTGGCCCAACATCGATGCCGCCGTGTGGTTTGCCGGCGAAGTTCTGCCACCGCTACGCCTGAAATACCCCGGCGTCCGCTTTTACATTGTCGGCCGCAGTCCCGCTGCGGCAGTGCAAGCCCTGGCGAACGACAGTGCGACCGTCGTTACCGGTACGGTAGACGACGTGCGTCCGTATCTGAAACATGCCGCGGTGGTCGTGGCGCCACTGCGCATCGCCCGTGGCATTCAGAACAAGGTGCTCGAAGCCATGGCCATGGCGCGACCGGTGATCGCCGCTACCGCCTGCGCCGGCCCCATCGCTGCCGAGATCGGTAGCGAACTGCTCGCTGCCGAGACCTCCGTTGACTACCTATCCCACATCGACAAGCTGCTTGCCGACCCAACGAGCGCCGGCGCCATCGGACAAGCCGCGCGCCGGCGTATCCTGAGCAGCTACAGTTGGGATGCCCATCTTTCCGCCATCGACCGCTACCTAGAACCTCAGGAGAACACATGATCGCCGTCCAGCCAGCGCCGACTATTGCCTGGAAGCAGGCGTTTGCCGCGATTGTGCTCGTCGAGCTTGCGCTGATCGCCCTGTATTTCGAAACGGGACGGGCCATGGTTGACATCTGGACTCGCTCCGAAACCTTCAACCACGCCTTTCTGGTGCCACCCATCGCGCTCTGGCTGATCTGGGAAAAGCGTCAAGCCCTTGCCCGCGCCGCGCCGCGTCCGACGCTCTGGCTGGCGCTGCCGTTTGTCGGGCTGGCCTTTGCCTGGCTGCTCGGCGATCTCGCCGCCATCAATGTCGTCACCCAGTTTGCCTTTGTCGCAATGCTGGTAGTAGCCGTGCCAATGATGATCGGCCTGCCGGCGGCAAAACGCATCGCCTTTCCATTGGGCTTCCTGTTTTTCGCCGTACCCTTCGGCGAATTCGCCATGCCGAAACTGATGGACTGGACCGCCACCTTCACCGTCCTCGGTTTGCGCGCTTCGGGCATCCCGGTTTTTCAGGAGGGGCTGCACTTCGTGATTCCCTCCGGGCGCTGGTCGGTGGTCGAGGCCTGCAGCGGCGTGCGCTACCTGATTGCTTCCGTCGTCGTCGGCACGCTCTACGCCTACATCAACTATCAGTCGCTGCAGCGCCGCCTGATCTTCGTCGGCGTCGCCATCGTGGTGCCGCTGATCGCCAACTGGGTGCGCGCTTACCTCATCGTCATGCTCGGCCATTTCTCCGGCAACCAGATCGCCGTCGGCGTCGATCATCTGATCTACGGCTGGGTATTCTTCGGCGTGGTCATAATGATCATGTTTGCCATCGGCATGCGCTGGCGCGAACCGGAGGCCGCACTGCCGCCGCCGGCGCCCGACGCGGAGTATCCGGCGGCCGGCAAACTGACGGCTGCCCTGCTGCTGGCCGCCGTGCTGGCGCTGGGAATTGCGCTCACGCCGCGTGCCGCACTGGTCGCCATGGCTGCCGGACCGGCCCTGCCGCCTCCCGTGCTGATAGCAGAGCCGCTTGCCAGCGGCGGTTGGCAGCGCGTCGAGTCGCCACAAACGGCCTGGCAACCGGCCTTCGCCAACCCGTCGGCCACGCTGAACGTCACGCTGGCCAAGGAAGGTCGGCATGTCGGCGTATTCATCGCTTACTATCAACAGCAGAACTATCAACGCAAACTCATCAGTTCGGAGAACATGCTGGTGACGAGCAGTGACAAGGAGTGGGCGCAGGTCGGGCGCGATGTGCGGCAAATCAAGCTGGCCGGACAAGACGAGGCTGTGCGCAGCGGCAGCCTGCGCAACCAACTTGTCAGCATTGGTGCCGAACCCCTGCGTCTCAAGGTATGGCACTGGTACTGGATTGACGGACAAATCATCGCCAGCGATCATCTCGGCAAGCTCCGGCTCGCCCTGGCACGCCTTTCCGGGCGCGGCGACACCTCCGCTGCCGTTTTCGTTTATGCGCCGGAGCCGGACGGCGAGACCGCCCTGGCCGATTACCTCGCACACGCGGGCGGCGGCATTGCTGCCGTGCTGCATGGCGCCGTACCGCCAGCGCCGACTTTAGGCGCGGGCGTGACGCCCAACAATCCGCCAGCACCGACTTATGGCGCGGGCGGGACGCCCAACAATGCCCCAGCACCGACTTTTACAAAATGAAAAGGGAAAATCATGGCATCCAAATCGTCACTGAATAAAACCGTTGTCGCCGTGGTCGGCCTCGGTTATGTCGGCTTGCCGCTGGCCGTCGAGTTCGGCAAGCAATTCAAGACCATCGGCTTCGACCTGTCGGAGGCCAAGGTGGCCAGCTACAAGAAGTTTTTCGACCCCACCGGCGAGGTCAGCACCGAAGACCTGAAAGCCGCGACGCAGCTTGCGGTGAGCACCGACCCCGCCACCATTGCCGCAGCAGACCTCATCATCATCGCCGTGCCGACGCCGGTCGATGTCGGGCATATTCCCGACTTCACGCCGCTGATCGGCTCCTCCACGACGGTCGGCAAGCACATGAAGAAAGGTGCGGTCGTCGTCTATGAATCGACGGTCTACCCCGGCGCCACGGAAGATGTCTGCATCCCTCTCCTGGAAGAGCATTCCGGCATGAAGTGGCAGCGGGATTTCCATGTCGGCTACTCGCCCGAGCGCGTCAATCCCGGCGACAAGGAACGCACCATCACCAAGATCGTCAAGGTCGTTTCCGGCGATGACGCACCCACCGCGAAATTCGTCGCCGCGATGTATGGCGCAGTCATCACCGCCGGCGTGCATCAGGCCAGCAGCATCAAGGTGGCCGAGGCCGCCAAGGTCATCGAGAACACCCAGCGCGATCTCAACATCGCACTGATGAACGAGCTCTCGCTGATCTTCGACCGCATCGGCATCGACACGCTGGAAGTCTTGCGGGCCGCCGGCACCAAGTGGAATTTCCTGCCCTTCCGGCCGGGCCTGGTCGGCGGCCACTGCATCGGCGTCGATCCGTATTACCTGACGCACAAGGCCGAGATGCTCGGCTACCACCCGCAGGTCATCCTCGCCGGTCGGCGCATCAACGATGGCATGGCCGCCTATGTCGCGCAGCAGACCGTCAAGAACATGATCCACAACGGCTGCTCGGTGAAAGGCGCCAAGGTCGTCGTGCTTGGCCTCACGTTCAAGGAGAACTGTCCCGACCTGCGCAACTCGAAAGTGGCCGACCTGGTCAAGGAACTGCAATCCTTCGGCTGCGTCGTGGCGGTGCATGACCCATTGGGCGAGCCGGCCGAGGCGGCCCACGAATACGGCATCGATCTGGTGAAGTGGAATGCCCTGCCCGCTCAGGCCGACGCCCTCGTCGCCGCCGTCTCGCACAAGGAATACCTCGCCATGTCGCTGAAAAAGCTGACCGGCAAGTTGAAGCCCGGCGGCGTGTTCGTCGATGTCAAATCCGCCTACGACCCGCAAGCCGTCACCAAGGCGGGCTTTCGCTTGTGGAGACTGTAAGTCCGCCATGTCCGCAACCACTCCCTACGCAGCACCCTACGCAGCACTGCGGCAGCGTCTGCAGGCCCAGCCGAAAACCTGGCTGATCACCGGCGTCGCCGGCTTCATCGGCAGCAATCTGCTGGAAACCCTGCTGGCACTCGGCCAGCGCGTCGTCGGCCTCGACAACTTTGCCACCGGCCATCGGCATAATCTGGAGGCGGCCGTGGCGGATGCCAGCGCGTCCTCCGGCCAGCCGCGCGGCGATCTGGAAGCCTTGTTTCACTTTATCGAAGGCGACATCAGGAATCTGGAAAACTGTCGGCAGGCCATGACCTGGCAAAATGGCGCGGGCAGTTTTCCGGTCGCGGTCGATTATGTGCTCCATCAGGCCGCGCTTGGCAGCGTGCCGCGCTCCATCGAAGACCCGATCACCACCAACCAGTCCAACATCGACGGCTTCCTCAACATGCTGGTCGCCGCGCGCGACGCAAAAGTCAGCCGCTTTGTCTATGCCGCCAGCAGTTCCACCTACGGCGACCATCCCGACCTGCCGAAGGTCGAGGACAAGATCGGCAAGCCGCTCTCGCCCTACGCCGTGACCAAGCTGGTGAATGAGCTGTATGCCGATGTGTTCGCGCGCACCTATGGCTTCAAGGCCATCGGCCTGCGCTACTTCAACATCTTCGGCAAGCGCCAGGATCCCGAAGGTGCCTACGCCGCGGTTATTCCCAAATGGATCGCCGCAATGATCAATAACCAGCCCGTCTATATCAACGGCGACGGCGCAACCAGCCGGGACTTCTGCTACATCGCCAACACGCTCCAGGTGAATCTGCTGGCCGCCACGACCGACAACCCGGAGGCCACCAACCAGGTTTATAACGTGGCCGTCGGCGAGCGGACAACCCTGAACGAACTCTGCGGCTTCCTGCAGAAACATCTCGGCGAGCACTATCCCCACCTGCATGACTACAAACCAGGCTACCGGGATTTTCGTGCCGGTGATGTGCGTCATTCGCTGGCCGATATCGGCAAGGCCGCGCGACTGCTCGGTTACGCGCCCAGCCACAAAATCGACGCAGGGCTGCAGGAATCGATGGTCTGGTATATCGAAAACATTTGAGCATGACCGACGACGCGCGCCCGCTGATCATCCACGTCGTCTTTCGTTTCGACGTCGGCGGGCTGGAAAATGGCGTCGTCAATCTCATCAATCACCTGCCTGCCGAGTCGTACCGGCACGCAATCATCGCACTCACCGAGGTCACCGATTTCCGCCAGCGCATCAAGCGCGATGACGTTCAGTTCATCAGCCTGCACAAACCGCCGGGCCACCTGTTTGCGCTTTATCCGCGCCTGTTCCGACTCTTCCGCGAACTGCGACCGGCGATTGTCCATTCGCGCAACCTCGCCTCGCTCGAAGTCACCGTGCCGGCCTGGGCAGCCGGCGTGCCGGTGCGGATTCAGAGCGAACACGGCCGCGATGCCGACGATCTGGACGGCTCCAATCGCAAGCACAAGTGGGTCCGGCGCTTCTACAACCTGTTCGTGAGCCACTACATTGCCCTGTCGCGCGACCTGGAAAGCTGGCTGGTCGAGCGGATCGGCATCCCGGCGCACAAGGTGACGCAGATCTACAACGGCGTCGATGCCGGGCGCTTCCATCCCGCCGTCTCTCCAGCCTCGACTACTGGCACCGTCCCGCCAGCCTCAACCACTGGCGCCGTCCCGCCAGCGCCGATTTCCGGTTGTCCATTCAACCATCCAGAACACTGGCTGGTCGGCACCGTCGGGCGCATGCAGACGGTCAAGAATCAGACCCTGCTGGCGCGTGCCTTCATCCGCGCCCTTGAACTCGATCCTTCGCTCAAGGCGCGGCTGCGCCTGGTCATGGTCGGCGACGGGCCGCTACGTGCCGCAGCTCAATCGCACCTCGATGCTGCCGGCGTCGCCGATCTGGCCTGGCTGCCCGGCGAGCGGCACGACGTGCCGGAGATCCTGCGCGGTCTGGACTGCTTCGTCCTGCCGTCGCTGGGCGAGGGCATTTCGAACACCATCCTCGAAGCCATGGCCTCCGGCTTGCCGGTAATCGCCACGCAGGTCGGCGGCAATCCGGAACTCGTGAGCGAAGGGCAAACCGGCGCACTAGTGCCGACCAGCGATCCGGAGGCGATGGCGCAGGCCATCGTCGGTTACGCCACCAACCCGGAGCAGGCCCGCGTGGCAGGCCAGACGGGCAGAGTGGAGATCGAACGTCGATTCAGCATGGAGGCGATGGTGGGAGCCTATCAGGAACTCTATGATCACAGCCGACGATTTGACAGACAATAGAACTGGTCAGATAATCTGACTAGTTAAAATTTCAAAGGTCGAACATGCACAAGTCGCAATGGTGCTTGCAGGATGCAAAAGCCCAATTCAGTCAGGTCGTCGAAGCCGCCTTGCAGGGTGAACCCCAGCACGTCACCCGGCGCGGCAGGGATGCGGTGGTCGTCCTCTCCGAAACGAGTTACCGGAGACTCCAGCAAAGCTCGCGTATCACGGCGCCAGGTTTTATCGCCCATCTGCTGGCGATACCGAAAACCCCGTCATCGAGTGATGGCAAGACGAGCATAAAACTGCGCGACGTGGAACTCTGATGTTTCTGCTCGATACGGTCATCATTTCAGAGCTCAGGAAGAAGCGTCCTGATGTCGGGGTGTTGCGCTGGATATCCGGCCAGCAGGACAGCCAGTTGTTCCTCAGCGTTGTTACGCTCGGCGAGATCGAGCGGGGCATCGAAAAGCAGCGCAGTACTGCTCCTGACTTTGCCGATGAACTGACCACGTGGCTAGAGAATCTGACCAATCTGTATGCCGAAAGAATCCTGATGATTACGCCGGTCATCGCGCGTGCTTGGGGGCGGTTGTCCGCGCGGCTCGGCAACGACGGGGCCGATCTGTTGATTGCGGCGACGGCGTTGGTGCACGGCCTGACGGTGGTTACCCGCAACACGAGCCATTTTGAACCGACGGGGATTAGCGTGATCAACCCTTTCAACAAGAGCAAGTCCTGACCAGACCATGTGCGGCATTACCGGCATCTTCGACACCCGTGGCAAGCGCGACATCGATCGCGCGGTGCTGCACCGGATGAACGAATCCCAGTTCCATCGCGGCCCGGACGAGGGCGGGTTGCACATCGAGCCCGGCGTGGGGCTCGGCCACCGGCGCCTGTCGATCATCGATCTATCGACCGGCCAGCAGCCGCTCTACAACGAGGACAACAGCGTCTGTGTCGTCTTCAACGGCGAAATCTACAACTACCAGGAACTGATTCCCGAGCTGCAGGCGCTGGGCCATGTCTTCCATACGCGCAGCGACACCGAAGTCATCGTCCATGCCTGGGAAGCCTGGGGCGAGCGTTGCGTCGACCGCTTTCGCGGCATGTTCGCCTTCGCGTTGTGGGACCGGAATCGCGACACGCTGTTCCTCGCCCGTGACCGGCTCGGCGTCAAGCCGCTGTTCTACGCGCTGCTCGACGATGGCACCTTCCTCTTCGGCTCGGAGCTGAAATCCCTGCTGGCCCATGGAGGATTGCGGCGCGATATCGATCCCCAGGCGGTCGAGGAATACTTCGCCCTCGGCTATGTCGCCGAGCCGCGCTGCATCTTTCGCCAGGCGAAAAAACTGCCGCCGGCCTGCACGCTGAAAGTCGGTCGTGGCGGGACGGCGCTGCAATCGCTCAATCCACGCGAATACTGGGACGTGCGCTTCACGCTCGACGCGCGGATCAGCGTCGAAGAGGCCTGCCACGAACTTGAAAAACGGCTCACCGAATCGATCCGCCTGCGCATGATTTCCGAAGTGCCGCTCGGCGCCTTCCTTTCCGGCGGCGTCGATTCGAGCGCCGTGGTGGCGATGATGGCGGGCCTGTCGAACGAGCCGGTCAACACCTGTTCCATCTCATTCGCCGACCCGGCCTACGACGAGGCCGCCTTCGCGCAGAAAGTCGCCGACCGCTACCAGACCCGGCATTTCGTCGATCGGGTCGAGAGCGACGACTTCGACCTCATCGAAACCCTGGCAAAACTCTACGACGAGCCCTATGCCGACAGCTCGGCCATCCCCACCTACCGGGTCTGCCAGCTGGCGCGCAAGCACGTCACCGTCGCGCTCTCGGGCGATGGCGGCGACGAGAGCTTCGGCGGCTATCGCCGCTATTGGCTGCACCTGATGGAAGAGAAGATGCGCGCCGCGCTGCCGCTCGGCCTGCGGCGGCCGCTCTTCGGCACCCTCGGCCGGCTCTACCCGAAAGCCGACTGGGCGCCACGCGTCTTCCGCGCCAAGACCACCTTCGAAGCGCTGGCGCGCAACTCCGTCGAAGCCTACTTCCACAGTGTTTCGGTCATTCGCAACGGGCAGCGCAACCAGATTTTCAGCGACGCCTTCAAGGCGCAACTCGGCGGCTACAGCGCGCAACAGGTGTTCGAACGCCACGCGGCGCGGGCCGGCACCGACGACCCGCTGGCGCTCATCCAGTACATTGACCTGCACACCTATCTCATCGGCGACATCAATACCAAGGTCGACCGCGCCAGCATGGCGCACTCGCTCGAAGTGCGCGAGCCGCTGATGGATCACCCGCTGGTCGAATGGCTGGCCACGCTGCCCACCTCATTCAAGATGCGCGGCGCGGAAAGCAAGTTCCTGCTGAAAAAAGCCATGGAACCGCACCTGCCGCGCGACATCATGTATCGCCCGAAGATGGGCTTTGCCGTGCCGCTGGCGCGCTGGTTTCGCGGCCCCCTGCGCCAGCGCGTGCGCGACGACCTGCTCGGCGGCCCGCTGCTCGAAACCGGCTGGTTCAACCGCGACGCCATCCGCCAGATCGTCGAACAGCACGAATCCGGCAGCCGCGACCACAGCACGCCGATCTGGGTGCTGCTGATGTTCGATGCCTTTCTCAGAAACAACGTCGAACCTTAGATAATAACGCATATGCCCATCGTATATCTGGTTGCCGGCGCGCGGCCCAATTTCATGAAAATAGCCCCCATCGTGCGCGCCCTGCAGGCGCACGGCGGACTGGCTTTCAAGATCATCCATACCGGCCAGCACTACGACCGCGAGATGAACGAGGTGTTCTTCGAGGAACTGGGCATCCCCGCGCCGGATGTCTTCATGGGCGCCGGCGGTGGCAGCCATGCGCAGCAAACCGCCAAGATCATGATGGCCTTCGAGGAACTCTGCCAGGCCCACAAGCCCGACGCCGTGCTGGTCGTCGGCGACGTCAATTCCACGCTGGCCTGCTCCATCGTCGCCAAGAAGCTGCACATCCCCGTCGCGCACGTCGAAGCCGGCCTGCGCAGTGGCGATAGGTCGATGCCCGAAGAGATCAACCGCCTCGTCACCGACAGCATCACCGACTGGTTCTTCGTCACCGAGCCGAGCGGCGTCGAGCATCTGCGCCGCGAAGGCAAGGCCGACAACGCGATCCACTACGTCGGCCACGTGATGGTCGACAACGTGCTCTACCAGGCAGAAAAGCTGGCGCAGTCCGTTGCCGGGTTCGAGACTTCCGCCTTCAAACAACAAAACCCGCGCTATGGCGTGATCACGCTGCACCGCCCGAGCAACGTCGACAGCGCAGAGATGATGGCGCGGATTGGCGGCGCGCTCAGGGAAATTGCCGCCGAACTTCCCCTGCTTTTCCCGGTGCATCCCCGGACGCGCGGGAACCTGGAGAAATTCGGCATCGACCTCGGACCGAACATCAGCCTTATCGGGCCGCAAGCCTACATGTCCTTCCTCAATGTCTGGAAGGATGCCGTAGTGGTACTGACCGACAGCGGCGGCCTGCAAGAAGAAACCACGGCACTCGGCGTGCCGTGCATCACCATCCGCGAGAACACCGAGCGGCCGGTGACGGTCGAAGAAGGCACCAACGTCCTCGTCGGCACCGACCCCGCCCGCATCATCGCCGAAGCGCGCAAGGCAATGCGCGGCGAGGGCAAACAGGGGCAACGGCCACATCTGTGGGATGGCCGGGCGGCGGAACGGATCGTCAGAATTCTTGCCGCGTATCTGCGCTGAAATTATCTTATGCGCATTCTGCACATCCTCGATCACTCAATCCCCCTGCACAGCGGCTACACCTTCCGCACCGCCGCCATCCTGCGCGAGCAGCGCGCGCTGGGCTGGGAGACATTCCACCTTACCTCGCCCAAGCAGGGCAAGGTGGCAGCCGATTTCGACGATGTCGATGGCTTGCGCTTCTATCGCAGTGCGGTGCCGAAATCCGGTCCGCCGGTCATCAACGAACTGCGCCAGATCAAGGCCACCGGAGTCCGGCTCGAACAGCTCGCCCGCGAGCTGCGCCCCGACATCCTGCACGCGCACTCGCCGGTGCTGAACGCCATCCCGGCGATTCGTGTCGGGCGTCGCCTCGGCATCCCGGTGGTGTATGAAATCCGCGCCTTTTGGGAAGACGCCGCCGTCGACCACGGCACCACCCGTGAAGGCAGCTTGCGCTACAAGCTGACGCGGGCACTCGAAACCTGGGTGTTACGCCATGTCGATCATGCCTTCACCATCTGCGAAGGCCTGCGCAAGGACATCGTCGGGCGCGGCATTCTCGCCGACAAGGTCACGGTCATCCCCAATGCCGTGGATATTGAAGGCTTCCAGCTTTCCGGCGAGCCTGATGCCGCGCTCAAAAGTCGGCTCTCGCTGGACGGCGCCACCGTCATCGGCTTCGTCGGTTCTTTCTACGCCTACGAAGGGCTCGACCTGCTGCTCGACGCCGCGGTCGACCTACTTGCCCACCGCCCGCAACTGCGTGTGCTGCTGGTCGGTGGTGGCCCGCAGGAAGCCAACCTCAAGGCCCAGGCCCAGCGGCTCGGCATTGCCGACAAGGTCATCTTCACCGGCCGCGTGCCGCACAGCGAAGTCAGCCGCTATTACGACCTCATCGACCTGCTGGCCTACCCGCGCCATTCCATGCGCCTCACCGAACTGGTCACGCCCTTGAAGCCACTCGAAGCGATGGCGCAGGGCCGGGTTTTTGTCGCCTCCGATGTCGGCGGCCACAAGGAACTGATTCGCGACGGCGAGACTGGCCGCATGTTCGCCGCCGGCAGTGTGACTGCATTGGCAACCGCGCTTGAGGAAATGCTCGACCAGCGCGAGCGCTGGCCGGCCTATCGCACCGCCGGACGACAATTCGTCGAGACGGTGCGCAACTGGCGCAACAGCGTCGCCAACTACAGGCGCGTGTATGAGTTACTCGCGCTGCGAAGGAATAATGGCTGCCTACGTTCGGGACCGGACTGACTGGCCGCAGTGGACTTTCGATGCGGCACGATTGACCCCCATAGGGTATATTCTTGAAATAACCCTTATAAGGTATATACTGATTCCATACCCTTAGGGGGTGAATTACGAATACACGGTAAAGGGAGGGGGTATGGGTGATGTCATCAGAACATCTCGGCAGCTTTCCCAGGTATTGAGAGCTCACCGCAAAATGAAGGGGATTACCCAGAAAATTGCCGGGGAAGGCGTGGGCCTGCTTCCCAAGACCATCTCTGCATTGGAGCAACACTCCGCGGGCAGTACGCTGGAAAGTCTGTTCCGATTGTTATCGGCGCTTAATCTGGAATTGGTTATACAAGAGCGTGCGGTCACGCGCCAGTCAGATGGTCCGGAGTGGTAGTCATGGGTCGTCGATCAAAGTCACATACCCTCGGCGTCTGGATGAATGGTGAGTTCGTCGGCCGCTGGACGATTACCCAAGGCGGACACGAGTTCGAATACGCGCGAAGTTGGGTTGCCTCGCCTTATGGCCGTGCAATTTCACTATCGATGCCCATGAGTGGTGCGGGGGGGCGCTACAGGGGCGATGTTGTCAGGAACTACTTTGACAACCTGCTGCCGGATAACGACAAGATGCGCGCCCGCATCCAGCAGCGTTTTTCAGCGGCATCGCAATCGGCGTTCGATCTGCTGACAGAGATTGGCCGTGACTGCGTCGGCGCCTTGCAACTGCTTCCTGATGGGCAGAGCCCGGAAGACATTCGGCGTATCGATGCCGCGCCTTTGGCTGATGACGATATCGAGCAGATCCTGATCAATACCCCAGTCTTCGGACACCCGCAGTTTGGCGACGATGAGAATTTCCGGATATCCATCGCCGGCGCACAGGAAAAAACCGCACTTTTGTTTCTCGATGGCAAATGGCTGAAACCCCTTGGCGCAACGCCAACGACCCATATCCTGAAGCTGCCCATTGGGCGCCATGGCGATCACGGCATTGACCTGACCATGTCGGTCGCCAATGAATGGCTATGTGCCAACCTCCTGGAGGCTTATGGCATCAAGACAGCCCAATGCTGGCCGGCGGTGTTTGGCTCACAACAGGTGCTCGTCGTGGCGCGGTTTGATCGTCAGCTAGCGCGTGATGGAACGTGGCTCATGCGCTTGCCCCAAGAAGACCTGTGCCAGGCGAAAGGACTGCCCGCGGACATGAAATATGAAAAAAGTGCTGGTCCGGGCGTCGAATCCATCATGGACCTGTTGCTCGGCTCGTCCCATGCCGAGGCTGACCGGTCACATTTCTTCAAGACGCAAGTGGTTTTCTGGCTACTTTGCGCCATCGATGGCCACGCCAAGAACTTCAGTATTTTCCTGGAACCCGGAGGGGGGTATCGATTGACCCCTTGCTACGATGTACTTTCCGCCTACCCGGTCATGGGCAACGCACCCGGACTGCTGCAGGAGAAGAAGATCAAAATGGCCATGGCGCTGACCGGCAAGAATCGGCACTACAAGTGGTGCGAACTGCAGCGACGGCATTTCGATTCCACAGCCAGGGCCTGCGGCATCGGAGTTGCTGGCAAGACAATTGTTGAGGAAGTCCTGGCCACGACACCGAAAGTCATCAACCTGGTTTCGGCAAGCCTGCCACGGAACTTTCCTGATCAGGTAGCAAGTGCCATCCTGAATGGACTCGGCTCAATGGCTGATCGTTTGGATGCCTTCGCATGATGATGACCTTACCCCCCATATAATCGATCGCATGATCCGAACCCTCCTCTTTTCCACCCTCTACCCGTACAGCGTGCGGCCGAGTCACGGCATCGGAGGGGTCCATAAAACCTGCGCCGCTAGAGCGCTGGAAATGCTTGGTCAATGCAGGCGCAAACACACATGAACTACGTTATTCTGCACATTCCGAGGTTGAGATGAGACAAGCCACTTTTGCACGGCCAGCCATATGAATCCGCAAGTGACCATCCCCCAAGCTGCAATACGCGACTTCTGTCGTGCCCATGCCGTGCGCGAGCTTGCCATTTTCGGCTCTGCGGTCCGGGGTGACTTCAGTCATGACAGCGATATCGACGTTCTGATTGATCTCGCCCCGAATGCGCGGGTCGGACTCGTGGCGCTGCAAAAAATGCGTGACGAACTGGCCGGAATATTCGGTCGTCCTGTCGACCTGCTGACGCGCAACGGCCTTAACCGTCACATCCGTGACCAGATACTGCTCGACGCCGAAATAATCCATGCGGAGTGACCGGCTGTATCTGGCAGACATTCTCGATGCCATTGAGCCGATCGTGCACTTCACGGCGGGTATCGACGAGGAGCGCTTTATCGCCGACGAACTGATCCAGAGCGCAGTAAATAGTCGGCGCTGGTACCCCCCCGTCGCACCGCACGGCCTTACTTGACACATGATCCGCACGCTCCTCTTCTCCACCCTCTATCCCAGCAGCGTGCGGCCGAGCCACGGCATCTTCGTCGAAACGCGGCTGCGCCACCTGCTGGCGAGCGGCGAAGTCGAGACCCGCGTCGTCGCCCCCGTGCCCTGGTTCCCGTTCAGTCATCCGCGCTTCGGCGAATATGCAAAACACGCCGCCGTGCCGCGCCACGAAGAGCGCAACGGCATCCGGGTCGAACACCCGCGCTACCTGCTGCTGCCCAAAATCGGCATGAACAGCGCACCGCACTTTCTCGCCCGCGCCGGCCTCGCCGCCGCCAAACGGCTCATCGCCAGCGGCTACGACTTCGACCTCATCGACGCCCACTACTTCTACCCGGACGGCGTGGCTGCTACCATTATCGGCAAGGTGCTGAACAAACCGGTGGTCATCACCGCGCGCGGTACCGACATCAACCTTATTCCCCGATACGAAAAGTCGCGAAAGATGATCCTGCAAGCGGCGAAAGAATGCGCGGCAATGATCGCGGTGAGTGCTGCGCTCAAAGATTCAATAGTCGGCGTTGGCGGGACGGCGGAAAAAATCTCCGTGCTGCGCAACGGCGTTGATCTGACCTTGTTTCATCCTGAAGACCGGGAAGCAGCCCGCGCAAAGTATCATTGTGGCCGGCATGTGTTGGCTTGCGTCGGCAACCTGATCCCGAGCAAGGGACATCAGCGCGTCATAGAAGCCTTGCCAACGTTGCCGGACGTCGAATTGCTGATTGCGGGCCGGGGGCCGAATGAACAAGACTTCAAGGAACTCGCGATGAAACTGGGTGTCGCCGACCGCGTGCGTTTTCTGGGGGTGCTTTCCCAGTCCGAGCTGCGCTGGCTGTATTCCGCCGCGGATGCTCTGGTGCTCCTCTCCGAACGGGAGGGCTGGCCGAATGTGCTGCTCGAGGCGATGGCCTGCGGCACGCCGGTAATCGCCACCCGCGTCGGCGGCATTCCGGAAATCGTCACCGTGCCGGAAGCGGGTGTGCTGCTCGACGCTTCCGGCCCCGCCGACATTGCCGACACGGTTATGCGACTGCGCAAAGCCGGCCCGGACCGGCGCGCCACGCGAGCACATGCCGAGTGTTTCAGCTGGGATGCCACCACGGCAGGTCAGTTGTCGCTCTTCAGTCAATTACTGGGACGCTGCTGATCCGCAATGCGTGACCTGATTCTCACCGCCTTAGTTTTCGGCTCGATTCCCTTCGTCCTGCGCAATCCGTTTATCGGGCTGTTATTCTGGGTATGGCTAAGCATCATGAACCCGCACCGGTTTACCTGGGGCTTTGCCTTCAGCATGCCATTTGCGCAGATTATCGCGATTTGCACATTGGCGGGCATGGTCATGCACGCCAAGAAGCTGGCCAGCTTTCCCGCTGATCGGGTTGCCATCATGCTGGTCTTGTTCGTTTTATGGTTGGGGGTGTCGCCGCTGTTTGCCTTCCACCCGGACAAAGAATGGTTTTACTGGGAGCGCGCCTTCAAGGTCCAGTTGATGGTGCTGGTATCCCTGTTGCTGGTAACAGATCGCCGTCAACTCCACTGGCTGACCTGGGCACTGGCGTTATCGATTGGATTTTTCGGCATCAAAGGTGGTTTGTTCACGATCCTGACCTCCGGCGCACATCGTGTCTGGGGACCTGCGCAAAGTTTCATCGCCGATAACAACGCTCTTGCATTAGCGTTAATCATAACCGTGCCACTTTTCCGCTATCTGCAACTGCACAGCGACAACCGATGGGTCAGCCGCGGTTGTGTGGTTGCCTTGGTGCTTTGCGTGGTCGCCACGATCGGATCGCAGTCCCGTGGCGCCTTCATCGCACTTGCGGCGATGTCGATGTTTTTGTTTGTCAAGAGCCGCAAGAAGGGTCTCATCGGATTGTTTATTCTGCTTGCATTGCCTATCGCGTGGTACTCGATGCCCGAAAGCTGGACAGAACGCATGACCTCCATCTTGAACTACCAGCAAGATGCATCGGCGATGGGGCGTATCAACGCATGGTGGGTAGCCTGGAATGTTGCCGTGGATCGTTTTCCGATCGGTGGCGGGTTCGTTCTCGACTCGGCAGAGGTATTCCAACGCTACGCGCCAGACCCAACAAACATTAAGGTGGCGCACAGCATTTACTTTCAGGTCTTGGGTGAGCACGGCTTCATGGGACTAGCACTTTTTCTGCTGGTGTTCTGGTTTGCTTGGCTAAATGGCAGTTGGATTATGCGCACGACAAAAAGCAAACAGGAACTGTTGTGGGCATACGATCTTGCAGCGATGTGTCAGGTCAGTCTTGTCGGCTATGCGGTAGGCGGCGCCTTCCTCAGTCTGACCTATTTCGACCTGCCTTATTACATCGTAGCCATTCTCATCGTACTGCGGCGACTGGTGCGGCAGGAACTCGAGGCAAAGGCGCTGGTGCCCAAGGGGGTTTTGGCATGATTGCCGGACTGCCCCTGCTGGCCTGGCCGGTGCGCCCGGTGCTGAGCATCCTGATCTACCACCGCGTCCTGCCCGTGCCCGACCCACTTCGCGCGGGCGAGCCGGATGCCACACGCTTCGACCAGCAGATGCGCTACCTGGCCAGGCATTTCAGTGTGCTGCCGCTACGCGAGGCATTCCGCCGCCTGCGCGCGGGCACCCTGCCGCGTCGCGCCTGCTGCATCACCTTCGACGATGGCTACGCCGACAACCTCACGGTGGCCTTGCCCATCCTCGAAAAATACGGCTTGCCTGCCACCGTCTTCATCGCAAGCGGCTATCTCGACGGTGGACGCATGTTCAATGATGCGGCCATCGATGCGCTCGGCGCTGCCTCCGGGGATGCGCTCGATCTTGAAGAGATCGGCCTGGGCCGACATGCGCTCGGCACGCAGGAGAAGCGGCGCGCAGCGATCGGGGCAGTCCTGGAAGAACTCAAGTATCGGCCACCCGACCGGCGCGAAACGGACGTAGCGCGGCTGGTCGAGTTGTGCGGCTGCGGTGAGTTGCCGCGCGACATCATGCTCACTTCACCCCAAGTCGGCGAACTGTCACGGCGCGGCGTGGAAATCGGCGGACATACCGTTTCGCATGCCATATTGACCACACTGTGCGACGCAGAGGCCCGCGCGGAAATTCGTTCCGGTAAGGAACGGCTGGAGGAACTCACCGACAAACCCGTGAAGGTGTTTGCCTATCCGAACGGCCGGCCGCAGCGAGACTATGCGACGCGCCATGTCGCCATGATGGGCGAACTCGGCTTTGAACTGGCTGTCAGTACGTCTCCTGGCGTGGCCAACTCGATCAGCGATGGTTTCCAGTTACCACGCTTCACACCATGGGATCTGACTATGCCGAAATGGGGGGCACGTATGTTGCTCAATGCCTGGTCGGGAAAAGCGATGGCGATATGCTGAATAAAGAAGATCAAGGTTCCGCCGAAAGCCAGTGGGATACCGGAACGCATCCGGATTTCTACAATCATTACGAACAGCACAGCGTCAGCCCGGCATCGTTGGCGCGCTTTTGCGGCATTCGCGACGCGCTGTTGCGGGCCCTGGCTCAGGGCGGCCATGCAGCAAAGCCGCTGGATGTACTCGACATCGGCTGCAATGCCGGCGCCCAGGCCTGTTTCTGGCTGGAAAAAGAGCATCGCTATTGCGGCATCGACATCAATGCGCCCTTGATCGAACTGGCCAGGCAACGCGCCACAGAGGCGGGTTTGCCAGCGAAATTCGAAGTGGGTTCGGCGACCCACCTTCCCTTTCCGGACGGCGGCTTTGATGTCTGTATCATGCCGGAGCTGCTGGAACACGTCGTGGAATGGCAAGCCTGCCTCGACGAAGCGGTGCGGGTGTTGCGACCGGGCGGCGTCCTGTATCTCAGCACCAGCAATTGGTTATGTCCCGTGCAGCAGGAGTTCAACTTGCCTTGCTATAGCTGGTACCCGCCGTTTCTCAAGCGTTACTACGAGCGCCGGGCCGTGACCGACCGCCCCGATCTTGCGAACTATGCCAAGTATCCAGCCGTCAATTGGTTCAGTGTTTATGGCTTGCGCGCTTATCTTGAACCGCGCGGTTTCGCATGCCTGGATCGATTCGATCTGGTGGACGTCAGCGACAAAGGGAAAGCCGCGCAGTTGGTATTGATGATGTTACGCAATCTGCCTCCATTACGGCTGCTCGGCCATGTAATGACGCCATACACCGTTCTGGTCGCGCGAAAGTCGCCGACGCCGGGTTGACTTGTGCGCCTTCGGTAACGGCAAGGCCAGCCTAACCATCCTGGGACGTAATGGGTGGTTTGGCCTTGAGGCGCCTGATTTCAGACAGTATGGGGTGCTTGGAGACTTTCAGCGCCATGGCCCAGGCTAACAGCGAGGTTAACCCGGCTAGCGGCACAAACCACATAAAGCTGGCACTCTGATCGATGAAAGCGGCGAGACCGACCAAGGGCAGTGACGTAACCAGCGCCACGCCGCCGGCAGACAAGCAGACCCGCAGGATCGCAGCCATTTCCAGTTTGATCACGCTACGCAAGTGCATATGTGTCATGAGGGAACCAAGTACGGCGGCGAGTAATAAGCCCCAGCATGCACCCGTCAAGCCAAAGGGAATGATCAATCCCAGGCATGCAATCAGGACCGTCTGGTTCAACCATACCAGTTGATGACTGCGTTCGATACGCCCCGCGGCGATCATTGCCTCCGTGGCCAGCGCGTAGGGCAGTCGAATGATTCCCGCAGCACAAAGTATGTGTGCCAGGGGTACTGAAACCGCCCATTGCGGGCCATACAGGAAGCGGATGATCCCCTCGGCCGCAATTCCGACGCAAAGCAGGAAAGGCCAGCCGATGCCGATCAGCAATTCGACTGCGCGTATGTAGGCTCCGTGAAGCGGTTTGCCGGATCGGGTGGCCTCTGAAAAAAATGGCAGACACACCTTCCCGACAGCGTTCAGAATGGCCCGTCGGAAGATTTCGACGAGTCCGTCGGCCCGGCCGAAATAAGCCACTGACGACATATCGAGCACCCGGCCGATGACGGCTTCCGGCGCGCTCTTGCCCAGTTGCCCGAGGAAGTAGATGCCGACTGCATACTTGCCGAAATGGAATACCTCCCCGATTCCAGCAAGGGAAGGCCAGCGTGGCAGTTCGGCGGGCCGATAGAAGAATGAAACCAGTACAAAAACAGCAACCCCGGCAAGCGAGGACCAGGCCATGCTCATGTAACTATGCCCTGCCAAGACCGCCACCAGTACGACGCCGAGTCCGGTGAGGTTCGATAACAGGCCAGCGATGAATAGCGGCCGATAGTTCATGTTGCGCCGATGGTAGGCCATGGTAATGGCGCCAAAAGGTATCAGGACGAAGTTCAAGGCCTGCACGCGCATCACGCTGCCAACCCCTGGTTGACTGTAGAAGGCAGCGACGGCATCGCTGGCAAGGAACATGACGGCGGCGATGAACCAAGACACCATCAGGTTGACCCCGAAGGCGGCACGGATTCTTCCCGGCGTAAGCTCTTTCGCTTGAATCAGGTATTCGACGACCCCGAAATCGCGAAATGTACTTGCCAGGGCGGCGAAAACCGCGGCGACCGCGAAGATGCCGATTTCGCCGGGGGTGAGCAGGCGGGCGATGACAAGCGAACTCGCCAGCTGGAGCAGCATGCCGACATGGTTGTCGGCAAAGGAGTACCACAGGGAGCGGCGAACAGAACTCAAAGGAGCAGTCCTGTCGATCGGTCTTGGCTATGCGACGCGGGTGGCGGTTGTGCTTGTCCGCGAGGGGAGTGCGTCATCAATCGGCGGATGTTGTCGCCGGGGGCGCGGCTTCGGTTGTTTCCGGGGACGCAGGTGGGGGTCTGGGCACGATAAGCGCCGGGTTCCCGCCGAGCAGTCGGTACTGCTCCTGAAGCGTCTTCGAACTGGGTGAAATTTCCAGCCCTTCCTGGGCAAGCTCTTTCGCTTCGCCGCGCCGCCCTTTGCCGATCAGGTATTCGATCCAGTGCGAGTAGGCAGGCCAGTAATCGGGTTTGAGTTGCCGCGCTCTGGCAAAGGCTTCGCCAGCGCGTTCCGGCCGGGCGAGCATCAGTTCCGCTTCGCCGGCACGGGTGAGAATTTCAGGCAACAACAGGAACTCGGGATCTGCCCGATTTAGTACGTATTGGTAGTCCGACATGACGGATTCGAGCAGCCCCTTGCGCTGCAATTTGGGAATCCCGTGGCGGTTGGCCCGGTTGAGATTGATGAGCGCCCAGCAATAATGGTGAAGGTGCCAGAAATCCTTGCCCAGCATCGATACCCAACGGGGCGCACGGGGCGAGGTGTTGTAATGGGCATCGCCATAGCCAAAGCCCATGGTATCCGGGCAATATGTAGGTATCAGGGCCATTTCGGCCTTGGTGATGTTTTGGGGCTTGTTGGCAATGGCCGGAGTTGCCATCAGACAGGCCATCAGGGCGAGCAACAGGCTGTGAATGCGCGGGGTCATTGAGTTGGGGTGGCTTCGGGTGGTGAGTGCAATTGAATGGGCTTTTCGCAACAGGCGCTTCAATCAAATACCATACAGTGCGACAATTATGCCGCAATTATCGGAAAGCGACGATATAGCCAGCATGGGCGACCAAGGGTTCAAGGGACTACTTTCGGGCATATTCACAATCCAGGCAATGGTATGAAATGATGAACAAGAAATTGCTGATTACGGGGGGCGTGTTGCGCCCGAATGGATTCGAACTCGGCGAGGGTAAATATTATGGGTGTGCCCGCTTGCTGCGCCTCGACACGGCGACTCATGCAATCGAAACACTGATTTCGGTTGATGCCGGCAACGAGAACACCCCCGCTCAACACCCCAATCTGGAGTTCACCGTCGGCGCTGTCGAGAAGGATCGGCTGTGGCTTTCGATGGATACGGAAATACGCTGCTATGCCTATCCCTCGCTGCATCTGGAAAAAACCTATTCCCATCCGGCTTTTCACAATATCCACTCGGTCGCGGTGCGCGGCGACCGGCTTTACGTCACCTCGACCGGATTGGACATGGTGGCCGTTCTGGACAAGGACGATGGCAGCGTCATCGAGTACATCAATGCCGAAGGCAAGCCGACGTGGCATCGGTTTTCACCGGATACCGATTACCGCAAGGTATATTCGACCCGACCCCACGATTGTCATCCCAATTACGTTTTCTGGATTGACGGGGAGCCTTGGGTAACACGCTGCACACAGGAGGATGCCGTCAATTTGCGCGATGTGGCGCAACGCATCGATGTGAGCGGCAAGCGACGTTCGATCAGCGTCCATGACGGTGTGACACACGACGGCAAAATCTACTTTACGACAGTGGACGGCGCGGTGGTGATCGCCGATGCGGCCCGCCGTACGGTTGTAGATGTGGTGGACTTGTCGGAACTGCCGGGCTTCGTGGGCCTGCGCGGCTGGTGCCGCGGCTTGTATCTCGATGGTGCGATCGCTTATGTCGGGTTTACCCGTTTGCGGCAGACGAAGCGCCAGGAAAAGCTGGCCTGGATCCGTCACCTGCTCGATCGCGGGCGCCCTGTCGAGGAGTGTTCGGTACTGGCCGTCGATCTCGGCAGCCGCAAGATCGTGGCCGACTATCGAATTCCGCTTGGGCTGCTCGATGCCATTTACACCGTGTTGCCGGAACCTTGTGCTGTTTCTGGAGAGGGTGGGTCCTGATGGAGCCGGTCATGCTGTCGATGGACAAGCAGGAAGCCGCGAAGCAGGCGGCGCGGGCCTACAGGAGCCTGGATTTGTCCGGGTCGCAACTGGCGCATCTGGAGTTGCTGATGGCGGGCTATTACGGGCTGTTGCGGGGTTATCCCGACAGCGAGGCTGGCTTGCGGATGTTCCGGCAGTTGCTTGCGGTTGCGCACGGAGGTTTGCCTGTCCCATCGCTCGCGGTGGAAGAAGCGTTCGGAACGACGGTAAATGCTGGCGAGCGCCTTGCTCTTCGTGATCCGGAGGGCATTCTGCTAGCGATATTGACGGTAAGCGACGTTTGGCGTGGTAGCGAGCCGGCGACCGACCTTGCCGCGCCTGCGGGCGGAACTGTCTCGCATGGGGCCAGCACTTTTATCGCCGGGCGTATCGATGGCGTAGAAATGCCGGTTCATTATGATTTCCCGGTGTTGCGCCTGACCGCCGACGAGTTGCATAAGCAGTATGGGCGTCATGGCTGGCGCCGGATCCTTGCCTGTCAGCCAGCGCGGCTGATTCATCGTGCCGAGGCGGCGCGCATCGCGCATGCCGCTCGCCTGGCCCAGGCAGGCGTGCTTGTGCAGGTGCTGGCGACGGAGGAACAAACCGTTACGCTCGATCATTACACCCGCGTCCGCTGCATAGAGCATTCCCTTCGCTATCTGTCCGACCGTGGCGCGTTGATGACCCTGCTGCCCATGCCGCCGCTGTCGCACGGCGCCAGCGAGGTCATCTGGCGGGCGATGTTGGCGCACAACGCAGGCGCCACGCATTTGCTGGTCGAGCCGGAGTGGTGGGGGGAAATGAGTCCGTCCGACCGCGCGCCCGTTCAGGCGACGCTGAAGCAGATCGGCGTCGAACTGGTTGATTTGCCGCGGTTCGTGCGAGATGCTAATCTCGATGCCTTTCTGCCGTTGATCGGCGACCCGGAGGGTGATGGGGATCGCGCTACCGATGACCTTGTCACCAGGATTCGAGCGGGCGCCGATATTCCTGCGTGGGTTTCGTTTCCGGAAGTCCTTGCCGAGTTGCGCCGCAGTCACCCGGTGCGTGGACGTCAGGGCGTCACGGTGTTTTTTACCGGACTGTCGGGAGCCGGGAAATCGACCATTGCCCGCGTGCTGCTCGCCAAGTTGCTGGAGATCGGCGAGCGAACCGTCACTTTGCTCGATGGCGATATCGTCCGCAAAAACCTGTCTTCGGAGCTTGGCTTTTCCCGGCAACACCGGGACCTGAATATCCTGCGCATTGGTTTCGTGGCCAGTGAAATCACCAAGCATGGCGGCATTGCCATCTGCGCGCCCATCGCGCCCTATCGCGAGACTCGAAGGCGAGTGCGGCAGATGGTGGAGGGACTGGGCGGCTTTTTCGAGATCCATGTGGCCACGCCACTGGAGACATGCGAGACGCGCGACCGCAAAGGGCTGTATGCCAAGGCTCGGGCCGGGCTGATCAAGGAATTCACCGGGATCAGCGATCCCTATGAAACACCGGAACACGCCGAGCTGGTCATCGATACCCGCGATTGCACGCCGCTGGAATCTGCCCAATTGATCATCAACAGATTGCAGAAGGAAGGCTTCCTCTTCGCTTGTCATGGGTCGGGCGAACCATCAATCGATCATTCTCACTAGATCGCACCGGCCGACGCGGCAATGTGTTCCCTTCCCGCCCGTTCCATGCAAGGTGATTTAATTGTTGACGCGATGAGAACCTGTCCCGACTTAACCCGTCGCCGAATAATGGGGGTCATAGCCGCTTTACCGTTATTGCGACCGGGACTGAGTGGTGCACAGCCAGAACGCATGTCGGACCGCGGCATGATTCCTGGCTGGGCGCCATCCGCGGGTCGCATCGTCAGCATTGGCTACCCAGCCGGCAAGCACCCGCGCGGACGAGGGGCGACTCTGGCCGAAATCAGCCCGGCGTATCAATCATGGAACCCGAATGCGCCAAGCCTCTCGCCTTACAACGCCGGGATTGCTTCCTACGGCTGGCACACGAATTACGGTTACTGCGGCTCTTCGTTCAACACGGACACGCGACAGATCGTCATGTATGGAGCCGGACATTCTTCCATCAACGTCCCAGCACCCTATTGTTTCGACCTGAACGACCTGCGCTGGAAGTGGCTGGACAGGCCCCTGCCGTTCGATGCGTTCAAGTGCATTCGTGACAAGGGGTACTCGCATCCGCCGACTCGCGGGCAGATGGAAGGCTGTTATCCGCCTGAACAGTATGATTACGACTGGGGAGATTTGGACGGTAGCTGGTCTGGATGGCCCTCCGGTTACGGCAGGCCAGGGAAGATTCAGCCAGTGCCAACGCACACGCGCGCCGGCATGGTTCATCTTCCTGCAAGCGTCATCGGAAACAGCAAAGGCGCATTATTGCTCTGTGGGGCATATACCGGGGTTCTGGCAAACGCCGGGAATTTTGGCGGCCATGTGTTCGATTACGACACGCAGACATGGAGCAGGCTTAACCAGCGCCCCCCATCCCCATTGGGTAGCCCGGTTTTTGATGGGCAGACGCGCAAGGTGGTTTATTTCGGCAACGGCGGAAACACGACGAACATATATCGTGTCCTGGATGTCGATAGGCGAACATGGATTACGCGAAACGCGTCCGCGTCCTGCTTCTACACCACGGACGGCGGCGGGCAATTGCTCCACAAAGCCTCAAGGCTGCATATCGTTCCGGCGCATGTCGATGCGAATGGAACATCTTCATGGGGTACCAGGGATGGGTGGATCAGGTATCGGTTTTTCGCCACGCCGTTCGATGCGATTGTCGGGACGGGTCACTTTGCATGTACCGAACTGACCATCAACGTGGCGTCCTCATGGCCGCTCACGAGTCAGGGCAACAACAGGTATCTCGGCTGGTCGTATTGCCCGGAGGATGCGTGCTTGTACATCATCAACGGCGAGAACGGGTCGAACAAGTACTGGAAATTGGCCCCGCCAGCGGGTGCGGTGACACACCACGATTACCTTACCGGCACCTGGACGCTGACGGAACATGCGTTCGTGAGCGGTACCCTGTCATCTCCAGGGGGCAGACCGAGAAGCATGATGTACAACCGCATGCAATGGGATGTCGAAAGCCGATCATTCATCTGGTGGCCGGATTCTATAGATGGCCCTGTCCAGGCGTGGAGGCCATTGAAGCTGTCAGGCAGAGATATTTGACATTGACTAACCGCAGCGGCCTTTTCTCCTGCCAATAACGCAAGTACGCATTCCTGCCCCGTCAATGGCGGTTGAATGTCGCAACAAGACCATGGTCAGGCTGCCAAGGAAACGTGGATGTCGGTCGCAAAAAAGATTATCGAATATGTGGGCCAGGCGAGAGCCGTCGAGCGTCGCTTTGGCGTCTCCGTGTTTCACCAGTTTGCGGAAATGGTCAGATTACGGCGTGGGCCAGGGCGTATTGGTCCGGGTGACTATTATGCCTATCGCCTTTTCGATCCCGAGATTGCCGAGGAAGAGAAACGGCGGTTTGTCGGTTGGCAGGCGGAGGCAATGCTCGACGCTCTGAACGATCCGCGCTGGCATTGCCTTGGTCTAGACAAGGTACTGATGTATGCCTTGTTTCGCGATAGCGGCATTCGGGTGCCGGAAACCCGGGCGATCTATCTTCCCGGACGCAAGCGGATTCTTTCGGGTGCTGCCTGCCTGAGCAGCGAAGCCGATCTGCATGCCTGGCTGCGCGAATCAGCCAACTATCCATTCTTTTCCAAGCCATCCGCCTCGGGGTTTGGCCGCGGTGCCTTGCTTGCCAAGGGTTATGAGGGTGGCGATGACGCGGTCGTGCTGAACGATGGCACACGGATACCGGTGTCATCCTTTGGGCAAGTGTTTCACGATGTCGAACATCTCGGCTACCTGTTTCAGGTACCTCTTGACCATGATCAGCGGCTGACATCAACTCTCGGTCACATCCCTTCGAGCCTGAGAATCATGGTCTTGATCGATGAGGAGGAGGGGCCACTGATTCATCGGGCATTCTGGAAAATTCCCACGGGACGCAATTACAGCGACAACTTCAACTCAGGGACGTCGGACAACCTGGCGGCGGCAATCGATGCCGAATCGGGACGTGTGATTCGGGTAATCAATGGCGTGGGGCTGGATTTGCGCGAGATCGATGTGCACCCCGACAGCGGCGCCCGTCTCCGCGACATGGCCATTCCGGATTGGCAAGAGGTCAAGAAATTCGCCTTGGCAACGTCGCGGGTGTTGCCGAAATTGCGTTTTCAGCAGTGGGATATTGCTTTGACCAACACAGGTCCGGTGGCATTGGAGGTTAATCTCTTCGGTACTGGAGGCGGCGACCTCACACAAATGCTCTACAGGAAAGGTTTGCTTGACGAAACCATGCGGCGTTTCCTGCGCCGATTATCCCAATGACCAGAGAGTCGTCAAGATGACAAGCCCATCACTTGGCGGGACGCACTGGAACTCGTTTTAGCATCCGGCTCCAGTAATGCCCCAATGTTTCCCGCAGCAGGAGAGTGGCTCCTATTACTGTTCGCGGATTGTAGGCGACGATGCCCCAGCGCTCGCGCCGGTGGCTCATCCAGTCGGCCTTGTAGGGGTCGTCGCCGATCAGGTAATCCACTTCCCGCACCCGGTCCACGTCGATCGCATGTTGCATGAGATGGGCCGTCAGCAGGGTGCCTGGCGCCAGATGGGCGAAGGCTTCGTCGTAAGCCAGCTTGAAAATGCTCGCCTTGCCGTGGGCGACGATCCAGATCTGCGCGGCGACTGGTTGACCGGCGATTCGGGCAATGCCCAGGCGCAGCCACCCTTTCGCGGCGAGCCCGCGAATCAAGCCGGGAATGAAATGCGGATAGGGCTCGGGTTTCTTCCAGCTTTTTGCATAGACGGAGCAGTAGTCCCGGATGGCGGATTCGGCGGTCATGCTGTCGGTGACGATTTCCATGCGGCCGCCGGCGGCAAGAAACTTCTTGCCCTTGCGCTTCAGCAGTCCGCGCAGTTCCCCGTCGCGCCGGGCCAGATAGTCCTGCCAGCCGCCGTCCACGCGCAGGAACCAGTTGCCGAAGCAGTAGAAGCGGAAGGGAACCCAGCCCGCGCTGCGCAGCGCGGTCAGCAGGATTTCGTATTTGGGCGACTCCCGGTCCAGCGGGGCGAAGCGCATGGCATGTGCGTTGCCGTGATCCTGGCCGGCCTGTTCCAGCACCGCGGCCAAGTCGATCTCGGTGGCTTGCGCGCCGAGAACCGGGGTGTAGAGCGAGGTGTAGAAGTGGCCGAGCGACTGGATTTCGCGTAGCCGTCCTTTATCGACCCGGCGCAGTGGCAGGATCGCCCGTGGCATTCCCCAGAACATGCCGACCTGGAAACGGACGCCGTCATCGTCCGGGAAGACGGTTTGCTGGAGATTAGCGAACCAGTCGGCCGAGGCATCGAAGCTGGCGGTTGCGGCGGAACCAAAGAGGCTCGCCGTTGCCGGTGGCAGGGCGTCGATCGAGGCGCAGGAAGAAATCTCCGTAGCCGGGAATTTGATCTTGTCTTCGGGAATGACTGGACGACGCCCGGGTCTGAGCGCGTTGATCAACTGATAGACGCCTGCCACGAGCTTGTTGCGAAAGAGTTGATGGTGGCAGATATATCTCAGCGATGTTGCCCAGTCGGTCTGGTCGCGCGTGACATTCGTGTAGAACTCGACGGTACGTGCCAGCGGTTCGGTGGCGGTGGCTTGCAGCGTTTCGTATAGGTGCTGGCGTCCCGGGGCAATGTCGGCCAAGGCTTCGTCATACGTCGTCTTGAGAATGATCGCCATGCGATCGTTCCGGACAATCAGCCGCGAGGCGGCCAGCTTGCCGCCCAAGTACAGTTCCAGGACGCTGGCTTGGTCGGTGGCGGAAAAGTCGCGCAGTACTTGTTCGTAGAATCTGCCCTGGGTGTTAGCAGGGCTGACCGCCGTGCCGGTCTTGCCTTTCCAGCCTGTCGATTCGATTTCGCCGTAACGTGCTACGGCTGCCGCGATTTGTCCCGAATCAGTAATTACGGCAAATTGCCTGCCGGCATACTGCTCATCGCTGCGGCGCCGGTAGCGGCGCAGGTTTTTCCTAAGCTGGTTTGGCCGTGCTTGCCAATAGGCGTCGAAACGGCCTGTTGTGTCTGCCGCCATCGTCAGCGTGTGCACCGCGACGATGCGCGGCAACTGCATTTCACCCCATGCGGGGGCGTAGTCGGGGTCGAGCGCGAGCAATTCGATCGACCAGACGAAACCGGGCAGCGCTGCAAACAAGGTTTCCAGGAGGCGGGCGTCCTTGAGCACCAGCGTGCCGAGTTGCGCCTGGCCGGGCTGGAACAACGTCCAGCGGCCCCAGCCCGAAGGCTTCAGGATCAGGGCGCCGTCTGGGGCATCGGCCGTGCGGTGTATGCAGAGCTGTTCGTCTCCTTTGCCGAAATATTCGAGAAGCGGACCAACGAAGCGGCTGTCGAAAAGAGGGTGGCCTCCGTAAAGCTCGGCGTTGAGGCGATCCCATTCGGCAGCGAAGGCGGAGAAATGTTCGCCTGCGGGCTTGAGATACCAGCTCATCAGGCTATGCGTGCCATCCCGAAAGTGCGGAATTTGTCGCGGCCTGCCGCTCTTCATCGAGGATGCGCAGGGCGTGTCGCAGGCGGTCGTCCATCATGCCGCGCCGGTTGATCGCCTGCGGCACGGCCAGTTCGGATTCCGTATTCAGTTCAATCAACACCGGCCCGGTAGGCGTCAGGGCCACGTCCCAGTTCTGGATCCCCAGTCCCGGGAAATGGTGCGAGGCTTCCCTGACCATCGCAACGGCCTCATTCCAGTTCGGCAATCGGAAGCCAATCAACGTTTTGCCTGTGTCGGGATGTTGCTCGATGGCGCCTTCAGGCCCCATGCGACGAATGGCATGGGTAATGACGCCATGTTCAGTGTCGATGGTGGCCAGCAGGTTGCCATAGTCGCCATGAGAAAAGTTGTCGAGCATGTTGCGGCCGGTGACGACCTTGAAGAAAGCGGTATGGATAACGGTTTCGTGCCGTGTGACTAGGCAGATCATCCGTATGCAGCAAATGGCAGTGCTGCCGGTCAGTTCTCGGATGGCCGGATGGGATGCTGCACACTCCTGAAACAGCATGCCCTGAAAGGGAAGAAATTCGAAGGGGGCGAAGAACTTCTCGAACTCGACCGAGGTGCCATCCAACAGATGAACATGCGTGCCGTCGAAGCCGGCGAGACCAGCAGCGCCGCGGCCATATCCGGCCGAGATGGGCTTGGCGAAGACCGGATAGGCTGTCGAAGCGAGGAAGTGGTGAACATCGTCGCGAGTACAGAGCGTGGCCTCGTTGGCGATCCGTCGGCGGCTGGCGGAAAAAGTCGCCAGAGGAAGAGGTATTGGGAAGCCTAGCGAATGAAGAAGCAAATAGCTGATTAGCTTGTCGTTCGCCAGGACGCGTGAATAATCGCTGTTGAAGCGGCGATCGAGTTCGGCGCTGGTGCGCCAGCCGATGAATTCCGCGCGCTCATTCGCGCTAAGTTCCGGATCCCAGAGGCCGTATTCGAAGTATTCGGATATGCCGATACGCTGCTTGCCCAGCCGTGACACAAAGGCTTCGAGCAGTTGTTGGCTCATTGGTTTTCCTGTCAGTTCCCTGACGGTCTTTGCAGTGGCGAGAAGGTTCATGGCGGTCTTTGCAGTGGCAAGAAAGTTCATGGGCAGGTGTGGTTTAGTGCCGTCCCGCCAGCGCCGACTTTTCGCACCGCCGCGATCATCCAGTCCATTTGGTTTTGATCCAGCGACTGGTGGCAAGGCAAGTGCAGCAGGTGCATGCGGTAGTCGTTTGCCGTCGAACAATCCGATACGGCGATGCTGTCCCAGCGCCACACCGGCACGCCGAGTCTCATCAGGTAGTAAAAATGCGGATCGGGCATTTCGAGGTAAAGAGGAAACATGTAGGGGATGCAATTTTCCGGCAATTCCGGGAAAAGCGGCCGGCAGTGGGGCAATTCGCTCACGCCAGCCAGCCATCGATGGTAATTATGGCGTCGGCGTGCTGCGATTTCGGTGGTGTTGGCGTGCCTTTCAATGAATCTAGAGACGCGCAGCGAAGCGAGCCTTTCTTTTGCCGGGCGGTAATAAGTCGAGTAACTGCATGAGTCCCGAGCATGGTGACCTTTGGGAATTGCTTCTTCATTTAGCGCCGCGAATTCGTGTTCGAGACGATTGATGTCGCAGGTACGGGAGGCCTGATGAGAGTCCTTGGCTATTGAGAGGGCGTAAGCGATGCCGCGCAATTCCTCTTTCAGAGAGGGTTGCCGACAGTCGAGGCCAGCCAGCATGTCCGCGTGGCGCGCATAGAGTAACCCGCCATCCGGTGATGGAACAAATTTGTAAGGACTGCTGATGACGTAGTCGCCATGACTTCCGCAACCCGGGGCACGGAATTGCGTAGTGAGCAGCATGTGAGAACAATCTTCGACGAGGGCGATGTCATGCTTTTCGCACCAGGCGGCGAGTTTGGCGAAATCCTGTGAAATGCCGAAAAAGTGCGTGGCGAGAACGGCTTTCGCCGGCGCCGCCGATGCGGCAACGAGGCGCTCGAGCGCGGCCAGATCGGGCGACAGGTCGTGCAGGAGCGGATACAGAACCACCTCGCCATCCAGTGCGAGTGCCGGATCAAGCATGGTGAGGCAGTGGTAGGCCGGCGCCAGCAGCGTGCTGCCGGGACCGATGCCGGCGAGCCGGTAGGCTTCGCGCAACGCGAAACGGCCGCGAATGAAATGGCGAAAATGCGCCGCGCCCGCCCAGGCCGGCTGCTCGCCCGGCGCGATGTTTAGGCAGTCCGGCAGGATGGGCAGATGCGGAATGCGGGGTTTGGGAAAACCACAACCCGAAGCATCGAAGATCAGGGTATCGAGTGGCATGCGATGAGGGTCTGAGAAAGCGGCGTAATCAGTATTGCATGGTCTGGAATGCGGCGGGCCCCCATTGACCGGGCGGGAGCAAGCGGCCGGGTGCCAGGAGAAGCAGAAGCAGAAGCTGGGTGGGGAGGATCCGGCAACGAAAGGGCATTTTATTTGTTTGTCACGCCGTACCCCATGCGGGGCATTTCATCCCGCCAGCGCCGACTCTTGCTTGCCTCACTTACGGTTTCTGCGGCTGCGCCCGCAACCACTGTTCCAGCATCGTCATGATCCACACCAGTTCGCCGTAGAAGCCGGGGTGGGCGGGCAGGTGTTCCTTGAGCAGCGTGTCGATGAATTCATGCCGCACGATGCCGCGGTCGGCAAGGCCGTGCAGCGATTCCGTGGCAAGCTTGTTAAGCGGGAGATGATTGACGGCCCAGGGGCCGAAGGGCAGGCCGAAACCATGTTTCTTTTTGACGAGGATTGCGTCGGGAAGGAAACCGCGCAGGGCTTCCTTGAAGAACCAGCGCAGCTTGAGTCCCTTTAGTTTGTAAGACGTGGGCAGCCTGAGCGAGAAATCGAGCAGGCGGTCGTCGAGCAGCGGGAAGCCGATCTCGATGCCGGCCAGCCGGGCCGAGCCGACAACCTTGGGCAGGTCATTTTCGGCCAGGGTGTAGCGCCAGTCGTAGACGAGCATCTTGTTCACGAGTGAGGCGGACGCGGGGCAAGTGTCCCAGGTTGCACGCTGGTGGTGCGCCGGGTTGTCGGCGTCGATCTTGCCGCGAAAGTCAGCGGTGAAAACCTGGTCCAAGCCCATGCGCATCAGCAGGTTGTAAGTCTGCATGCGGTCGGGCATCGGCACGCGTGCCTGGCGTACGTAGCTGGCGCCTTTTTTCAGCAGCGGCACGCGGTCGAAGACGGTGCTGTCGGCGAAGGCGGGTTCGATCAGGCCTTGGCGCAGGAACCGGGGAATATGGTCATAGACGCCGAAGACGCGTTGCTTGGCGTAGCGTGTGTTGCCGCCAAACAGTTCGTCGCCGCCGTCGCCGGCGAGCAGGTGCGCGTAGCCATCCTGCTGTGCCATGCGGGCGCAGTAGAAGGCCGGCACGGCGGAGGAATTGCCGAAGGGCTGGTCATAGCTGGCAGCGACGGCGGGCATGCCGGCGACGAGATCGTCAGGGGTGACGTAGTACTCGTGGTGGCGCGTGCCGAAATGCTTGACAGCGATGCGCGCGTATTCCATCTCGTCGTAGCCGGCGACATCGAAGCCGATCGAGTAGGTGTCGGCGGGCTTTCCTGTGATCTGCGTGACCATGCCGGCAATGGTGGAGCTGTCGGTGCCGCCGGAGAGGTAGCAGCCGGCGGGGCCGGCGGCGAGCCGGTCGGTGACGGCATCCTTGACGATCTGGCGGAATTCGTCGCGCAGGGCAGCGAAGGATTCACCCCGACCTTCTTCGAACCGCGGCTGCCACCAGGGCGCAACACTGAGCTTGCCATTCTCGAACCGGGCGCAATGACCCGGCGGCAGGCGGAAGACATCCTTGAAAATGGTGCGCGGCGATGGGATGACATGGAAATAGAGGTAGTCGAAGATCGCCTGCGGATCGAGTTCGGTGGCGCCCAGTGCGTCGGCACGGGCAGCGCAACGCAACTGATTACCCGTGACGCGATAGCAGAGCGTCTGGATGGCGAAGCGGTCGATGGCGAGAAAGCTGCGGCCATCGTCCAGTTCCAGGACAACCGCGAAATCGCCGCCAACGTGTGCGGGCGCAGCGGTGCCATATTTCTGGAAGGCCTGCCGCCACGCGGCAAGCACGCCATCCCGCGCGGCGACAGCAGCGAGAACGCCGTCATTGAAGCGCGGGTGACCGAGGCAGAGGGGAGTGATCGGAGTTGGTGCCGTTTCGTTAGTCATATTGCTTAAGCCAGTCGAGACAAGCATTCTCCACGGAATTGCGCCATTCTTGTGAAGAAAACGTATGGTCAGCCGCCGTGATGTTGGCCTGTTTGATCTTGGGACGGTCGAGCAGGCCGCGCCAGCTTTGGGCGCTGGCGGTGTATTCGAGAAACTCTTTCGCAGTGTAGTCGTTGCCGCTGAGGATCAGCAGCACCCGGCCCGGAAAATCCCGCCAGCCGCGCGCCATGCGTTCCTGGAAACCAAGGGTCTGTTCGGTCTGCGCCGTTGCCTGACTCAGTTTGCCCAGCAACTCAGCAAGGGACTGGATGGGGTTCAGCCGGCCGGTGAGCAGCTTGCGCCAGAACTCCGCTTGCAGCAGGCGCTGTCCGTAGTAGTGCTTGACCTGGATTTTTGCCAGCGAGGCAGGCGAGCGCACCCAGGGGTTCAGCAGGCAGAGACCGACGATGCGCGGGTCGCGCGTTTCCTCGCAGTAGAGCAGTGCTGCGGCGGCGGCATCGCAGAGGCCCCAGAGGACGATCCTGGTTGCGCCTGGACAGGCGGTTTGCAGGGCGTCGATGGCGGCGGCGATGTCGGGCGTGACGGCCTCGAAATCGCGTTTGTCGCCAGTGCTGTCGCCCATGCCGCGCACATCGAAACGCAGCGTAGGATAACCAGCGGCGGCCAGGGCGCGGGACAGCAGTACGAATTGCCGATGACTGCCGACGCGGGTTTGCGGCCCGCCGACGACGATGACGATGCCGACATCGGCAGCCTGTTCCGGCCGCGCGAGAATGCCGAACAGGGTTTCGTTCTCACAGTCGAAGTGGATGGCTGCTTCGGCGCAGTTCATGAGTTGAGCGCCGCCAGGGTAGCGTCGAGCAGCGCGGGCGCTTCTTCGATTTCGACGGTCTGCCAGAAAGTCGGCGCTGGCAGGACGGCGCTGTGGGTCTGGAATCCGGCGGCCTGCCATTGCTCGATACGCTTGAGAGAGGCTGGCGCGAGCGTGGCTTCCGGTCGCGCGGAAAGTTCGAACCAGACCATGCGACCGGCTGGCGCGGGTGGCAACAGCTCGGCGGCTTCCAGGCCGCTGGCCAGTTCGGCGGACAGTGTGTAGCCAGCGATTTCCACCGGCTGGCCGCTGGCGAGTTGTTGTTTGAGCATGGCCATCACGCCCTTGCTCTCGCCTGTCATTATTTCGCCCGCGACCTTGAGGCGGAGGAATTGCTGGAGGAACTGTTTGCCTGAGGCGACCGGCTGCCAGAACAGGAAATTGGCGGGTTCGTCCAGGCGGGTCGCGGCATGCACGGCGAGCAGACAGCCGGCCCGCAGGCCCCATAGCCACAACGGCGCCTGACAGCGCTTGCGCAGCCAGGCGTGGGCATCCAGCACATCCTGCAACCAGCCTTGCCAGGTGGCGTCGCCGAAATCGCCGGAACTATCGCCGCAGCCATGCAGATCGACCTGCAGCACGGCATAGCCATGCTCGTCCAGCAGGCGCGCCTGCATGGCCGCCATGCGGCGGGACTTGTTCATTTCCTCGGCGAATGGATGCAGATAGAGCAGCGCGGCTTTGGGCTGCGCGCCAGCAGGCGCGTAGTAGAGGCAGAGGCGTTGCCCGTTGGCGACCGGGAGGAAAAATACTTCGGGCACCATGGGTGGCCGATTGGGCGAGCTCAGCCCGCCAGCTTCTCTTCGACGAACGCAAGCAGCGTTCCGACGGTGGCGAAAGTTGCCCCGTCAATCTCGTCGTCATCGACCACGAAGCCGAAGCGCTCTTCCATGCCGGTGATCAGCGCGACAACGGCCATGGAGTCGAGTTCGGGAATTGCGCCGAGCAAAGCGGTGTCCGTGCCGAAGCTGACGGCGCGACCGTTGAGGCTGAGTATTTCGTCGAGCAGCCCAAGGATTTCTGTTTTTGTGTCCAACGCGAACTCCCGATGTCTGTTGCAGAATCAGCGTCGATTATAGGATTAAACAGGCGGCGGCGACTGTGCGATACTTCTTATCGTCATAGTCGCCAGCTGGACTTGTCCGACTTTCTTCAGTTATTCGTCATGCCTGATTCCACCTTACTTCATGAACTGATTGCCCTTTCCGCGCAGCGCACCCCGCATGCCGTGGCACTGACTTATGGCAAGAATTCACTGAGTTACGGCGATTTGCAGGATGCGGTTACGCGGTTCGCCGGGGGCCTGATCAGCCTGGGCCTGCAACGCGGCGAGCGGGTGGCGATCTACCTCGAAAAGCGATTCGAGACGGTCATCGCAAGCTTCGGCGCCCCGGCGGCGGGTGGCGTGTTCG
Source organism: Rhodocyclaceae bacterium UBA2271 (assembly GCA_002347405.1). Classification (GTDB taxonomy): domain Bacteria; phylum Pseudomonadota; class Gammaproteobacteria; order Burkholderiales; family Rhodocyclaceae; genus Sulfuricystis. Next base: position 55,036 of record DDXB01000051.1, read on the forward strand.
TGCCGCTGAACCCGTTGCTGAAGCCCGAGCAGGTCGCTTACATCCTGCGCGACTGCAATGTCCGGGTGTTGGTGACGTCGCCGGAGCGTTTGGCACTGCTGGACCCCGTGCTCGCCGCATGCCACGACCTGCGCCAGGTGGCGATTCTCGATGCCACTCTCGATTCGTTGCAGGCCTTGCCGGCCGGTGGGGCACTGGCGTATTGCCGCTGGAGCGAACTGCTGGCCTCTCCGGAACGTGCCGGGCACCGGGTGATCGATACCGACATGGTCGCCATCCTGTACACCTCGGGCAGCACCGGGAAGCCCAAGGGTGTCGTACTGTCCCACCGCAATATGGTGGCCGGCGCCAAGAGCGTCGCGACCTATCTGAAAAACCGGCCGGAAGACACCCTGCTGGCCGCGCTGCCGCTATCCTTCGATGCCGGCTTCAGCCAGATCACCACGGCTTTCCATGTCGGCGCCCGGGTGGTGCTGCTCAACTACTTGCTGCCACGCGACGTGCTGAAGGCACTGGAGCGTGAAAAAGTCACCGGACTGACGGCCGTGCCGCCGCTGTATATCCAGCTGGCCCAGCTGGAATGGCCGGCAAGCATCACCGGGCATCTGCGCTACTTCGCCAATACCGGCGGGCGCATGCCGAAGGAAACGCTGGCTACCTTGCGCGCGCGGGTGCCCAAGACACAGCCCTTCCTGATGTACGGCCTGACGGAAGCTTTCCGCTCGACATTCCTGCCACCGGCGGAGGTGGATCGCCGCCCCGATTCCATCGGCAAGGCGATTCCCAACGCGGAAATTCTTGTGCTGCGCGAGGACGGCACGCCCTGTGCGCCCAACGAACCGGGCGAACTGGTGCATCGCGGCGCGCTGGTCGGCATGGGCTACTGGAACGATCCGGGGAAAACCGCCGAGCGCTACAAGCCGCTGCCGGGCCGCGAGGCGGGGTTGGTGCTGCCCGAACTGGCGGTGTTCTCCGGCGATACAGTGCGCATGGACGAGGACGGCTTCCTCTATTTCGTCGGTCGTCGCGACGAGATGATGAAGACCTCGGGCTATCGGGTGAGCCCGACCGAGGTCGAGGAGATTCTCTACGAGACCAAATTGGTGGGCGAATGCGTGGCCTTTGGCGTCGAGCATCCAGCACTCGGCCAGGCCATCCAGGTCATCGCCACCCCGCCGACGGACGGGACGCTCGACGTGGAAACACTGCTGGCCGAATGCCGCAACCGGATGCCGGCTTACATGGTTCCGGCGGGTATCGAAGTGCGCCAGGGTCCGCTGCCACGCAACCCGAACGGGAAGATCGACCGCAAAACCTTGAGCACCGAGTGGATTGAGCATACCGGCTGCTGAAGAACCCCCAAGCTTGCGGTCAGGAGACGGGGAGGCAATTCATTGGCTTTTTCTGCGCCCCTGGATGCCTACCATCAGTATCAGGAAAAACAGGAATGCCAGGCGGGGAATATCCAGAAGACTGTCGAACAAACCGACAACCAGGAAGCCGACGATGCTGGCAATGATCGCCGGAGCCAGCGGATGATGCGACCTGCGCCCGACCAGTGACCGGGACAGCGCGGCAAGAATCAGCAACGTAAAAGTGGCAAGGCCGACAATACCCTGTTCGAACAACACATGCAGGAAAATGCTTTTCATGTGCCAGGGCATGTGATGGTGGTCGCTGGTGAAAAACCAGCGGGCCATGTCGGCCGAAAAGTCGCCATTCGCGATCACGCTGCGGCCATGCGGATCCGTGACGACAAGGTTGTCTACGTCAATTCGGCCACCCATGGTTTCGAGCGCGATGGAGAAAACAACTAACTGCGGAGCGTACCAGGGGCCATCCGACAACTTGCGTCCGTCCAGCTCGAACGACAGGTGCTGCCAGTCGTCTGCCGTTTTTTTCAGGCGGATGTTTTTCCCGGCGCACGCTTGGGCATAGAGCAGATGCTTGGTACAGATTTCCGCTCTCAAATTGGCATCGGCGGGCACGCGGCCATCCAGTTCGACGCGATATAGTCCCGCTGGGCCAAGGTGGATGCGCTGGGATACGCGGAGTATCTCGCCATAACCGATCTGGTAGCGCGGCCCCGAAAGCGCAAGAAAGGCATTCTGCCCTTCTTCACTCAGGCGATAACTACCGGGAATTTCGTTGCCCGGGGCACCGAAGAAGAAATCCGGGGGAAAGCGCCCGAGTCCTTTGCCCAGCAGCCAGTCATCCCTGGATTGCAAAAGATCGATCCCGGCGCGCCAGTGTTTCATGCGACCGGCCAGGTCTTGTTCACTTGTCGAAAATCGATCACCTATGTACGTGCCGCCACCGAATACAGCCGTCACTGCCGACAAGGCGAATACGCCGGCCAATACGACGCCTCGCTTGCGCGTCTCGGTCGGCCAGACCGGCCGGGCCCTGCCAATGTTCCAGGTGGCAAGCCCGATGATCAACACGAGCGGAACCGCCGCATCGCCGAGAGCAGACCAGCCACCCCAATGCACCGCCACCTGTGCTGCCGCGATCGGCAACACCAGTGCAGCGGCAAGAGCGAGTTCTGTCCAGGGGTGTCCCCCTGACAAGCGTCTGGCCAGGATGGCACCCACCGCCAGCGTCAACACTCCCCCATAGGCCAAGTAAGCTCCCTTGCCGATCAGCCAGCCGGTGATCAGGATGCTTGCGGCCAGCAGCACAGCAGCAGCGATCGCGACGCTCCATGTGCGGCTTGATGCATGACGGGCAAGGGTGCCCGTCATCACATGGACAGCCAGACAACCCAGCACGGCAGCCAGGGTGCGGTAGCCCCCGCTGCGGAAAGTCAGATAGGCCAGCCCGAGGCTGGCTACGCTCCAGACCAGAACGAGAAAACCCTCGGCTAGCCTGGAACGACGCGGTTGTGTCGGCTCAGCCGGATCTCTCATGATCAACAGGAGTGCCATTACAGCCATTGACAAAAGTGCAGCAAGATAAACACCGCGCGAGAAGGTAGTCAGGCTGGCATAGGTTCCCAGCGCCATGATTACCGAGATGGGCAACAGTTGCTTGAGGTCATGGGCCCGCAGCAGTAACAGGACAGCGAATGGCAGCGTGAGCACCAGATAGCCGTCAAGCGCCGCACCGCCGACATGCATCTCCCAAAACAGTGCCGTGGTGCGGTAGTCGGCAGAGAAATTGAGCAGCCCGGGGAAGGCCAGCCGCTCCCAGGTGGCTGCCAATGCAGCCAGCGCCAGGCCGAGCGCCATGCCCCAGGCGAGCATGGCGATACCGCTTTCCTCCCGGCTCGACATGGCGCGTCCGAGCAGGGGCGCAAACAACGCGGCGAGAAGAAAACCCTTGGCCAGCCGTACACCGTTCATGGCACCGTCGTAAGCCTGGAACCAGCCGAATACGAAGCCCCCCGCTTCCTGCGTCGCACGCACGAATGCCCATGCCAGGCCGGGCAGAAAAAGAGCGACGAGGCCAAGGAGTAGCAACGAGGGGCGCGCGCCACGGTTGGTCGAGGATAACCAGCCGTGCCGCAGCCAGGCACCGGCTGCCGCACCCAGCGCGAGAATGTCGAATTCCTCGAAGGTGATCCAACCGGTCCACGGTGCCAGGTCGACAACCGGCAGCAAGGCTGGCAACAGAAACAGCCAGGCATGGGGAATGAGTGCGCAAAGCAGCATGGCGATGCCGCAACCGATCATGGCGACCAGCGGGGCCAGCGGATGATGTCCGGCAATGAACATTCCCGCTGCCAGGGCAAGCAGTGCCAGCAGCGTGGAATAAATCATTGTGGGTATGCTTGGTTTCACGCCTGTTTGTTCCGTGGTGTCCTGGATTCAACGATACCGGCCAACATGCATTCTGGCTACTCCGGATCCCTGCCGGGTCGGCCCGCCATGGCAACGCAGCGATGCTGCTAGAATTTCCGCGTCCTGCTAGGTAAATACGGTCTGGCGTGGTGCAATGCCGGAACCGCTTCGTGTCAAGGGTTCATATGCCGAATAATGCCGCTCCAGTTCATGCGCCGATGATGCAGATCCCGGCCGCCCACGGCGAATTGATCGTTGGCGGCATGCCGCTGACACAACTTGTAGCACGCGTCGGACGTACGCCATTCTATGCCTACGACCGCGCCCTGCTGGAAATGCGCGTAGCCGAGTTGCGCGCCGCCCTGCCCACGACCATCAAGTTGCATTACGCCATGAAGGCCAATCCGATGCCGGCGCTGGTCTGCCACATGGCTGGCCTGGTCGATGGCATCGATGTCGCTTCGGGCGGCGAATTGAAGCTTGCCCTCGATGCCGGCGCCGACCCGCGGGAGATCAGCTTTGCCGGCCCCGGCAAGAGCCGGGCCGAGCTGACGCAGGCCGTTGCTGCCGGCATTCTGATCAATCTCGAGTCACTTCGTGAAGTCACTGAACTTGCGGGCATTTCACAGGATCTCGGCCTGCCGGTCCGCGTTGCCGTGCGCGTAAATCCGGACTTCGAGCTCAAATCATCCGGCATGAAGATGGGTGGCGGGCCAAAGCAGTTCGGCGTGGACGCCGAACAGGTGCCTGAATTGCTTGGCGAGATTAGTCGCCTTGGCTTGTCTTGCGAGGGTTTTCATCTCTTCGCCGGTTCGCAGAATCTCAAGGCCGAGGCCATTGTCGAAGCACAGAACAAGTCCTACGAACTGGCGCTGCGCCTGACCGAGCATGCCCCGACACCCATTCGCTCCCTGAACCTGGGGGGGGGCTTTGGCATTCCGTACTTCCCGGGCGAGCAGCGACTTGACCTCTTGTCCATCGGCGCCAATCTCGCGGCACTTGCGCAACGCGCGCGCACGGAGATGCCCGCGGCCGAATTGGTGATCGAGTTGGGACGTTATCTGGTGGGCGAAGCCGGAATCTACGTGACCCGCGTAGTCGACCGCAAGGTTTCGCGCGGACAAGTCTTCCTCGTGGTTGATGGAGGCCTGAATCATCATCTGGCCGCCTCGGGTAATTTTGGCCAGGTGATCCGCAAGAATTATCCGGTCGCCATTGGCAACCGCATGGGCGCAACCGAAACGGAAATTGCCTCGGTGGTCGGCCCGCTCTGCACCCCCCTGGATCTGCTGGCCGACCGCATGGAACTGGCAATTGCCCAACACGGTGACCTGGTGGTGATCTACCAGTCAGGTGCTTATGGCGCCACTGCCAGCCCACAGAATTTTCTTGGCCATCCGCACGTGGTGGAAGTGCTTGTATAGTCAGCGATGATTTCAGTCTTCATGCTGTTCGGGCAACTTGATACGGGTGCCGCTCCCCGGGAGAAACAAATGGGGCGCGGTTACCTTGGATGTTCTCTTGTCTTTGCCGGCCTCGCGGAGTGCTCCCATTCGCTTGCGGCATGTCGGGATTACGAAAAATGAATCTCTTGCTTTGGCTGGGACGAATTGCCGGCGTCGCAGGCGCCCTGCTCTGCATAGTCAGCGTAGCGTTTCGCCTGCGTGGCGAATACTGGATTGGCGGATTTCAGGCCGGTACCTTGCTGCAGGCCGGGGCGGCAGCGATGATTTTCGGCTGTTTCTGCCTCCTCGTCTGGCTGACCCGCCGCACCTGACTCAGTTTCACGGCGCCTTGTCGGGCTGCAGCGTCTGGCGCGCACCTGGCAGCGTGGGGGCGGCGCTCAATGGCCGGGTGGACGCCGGATGCACGTATTCATGCGTCGGGGCGAGGTCCATGCCGCTGCTGGCGGTGCCGGGGGACCGGTAGCTTCGCTGCAGCGGGCTTTCGCGCCTGACCCGGTAGTCGTGCCGCTCGGCCAGGACAAAGCTGCCGGCGTCGACGTTCGGGTTGTTGATGAATTCGCCATCGATGCCGGTATTGAGCTGCCGCCGGCCCAGCAGCAGGTTGTTGTAGGCCTTGACGAACTGGGCGCCGGGCCTGACAGTGAGGAAGCTGCCGCCTTCCGGTCGATCGTTGATGAGCGTGTTGTTGATCAGATAGAGTTCGTTCTTCGGCGATTTGTAGCCCTCTGCGCCATATGAAACGATATTGGAGTTTTCCGTCGTGGCGCTCTGCTGGATGATGTTGCCGATCACATAGGCAGTGCCCCCGTTTGGGAACTCCAGTTCATAGCTTGCGCGGCCTCCGCTTTCGTCGGTGAGGCGGTTATAGAGGATGTGATTCTCGGCGGCGCGACTCTTGAGCAGATGACCGGCCTTGGCGTGATGAAAATAGCTGCCGGTGACACGAAGACTGCGGATTCCCCCGACGTAAAGATTGTGGCTATAGCCGTCTCCATAACCGTTGTTGCCGAATTCGCTATTCTCGATTTCGAGCTCGGCATTGCCCCCCCCGGTAAGAATGCCGTTTTCGTTGTCAAGAAAGCGGCAGTTGCGGATGCTCAGGCGACCCTTTTCTAAGCGAATTCCCGCACCGTTCCTGTCTGGCACGCGGGCACCACGAAATTCGATGTTCTCCACGGTAATGTCACCTCCGCGTACAACCCAGATGCCTTTTTTTTCAGCGCTGGCACCGGCGGCAATCAGGCGTGCATGGCCACCAACGCCTCTGATGGTCAGCTTGTTCTGTGTCCATACGGCCACATCGCCGGTGTAGTCTCCGGCCTCGATCTCCACTGTGTCACCATCCCGTGCCTGCGCCGCTGCTACCGCAATGCTGCGCAATGCCTGTTGCGGACCGACCCGCAGGATGCGTGCTGCCCCGCTTGCCGGCTGGCCGGCCGCATCGGCAACGGGTGCCTTGTCGGGTGCCGCAATCAGCTTGCCGCTGCTATCGCGGCGGATTTCGCCGAGATAGGGCGAGACCGGCGGGATGGACTCCGCATCCGCGGAGATGGGGTAAAAACCCAGGAATGTCATGGCGATCAGGGCACATAACGCGCCGCCGCCGAATTGTAAAGAAGCCGTTGTAATGCTATCGATGCGTGCTTTCATGCGATTTCCCTTCCACGATTGTTCGTCAGAAGACTCCTTTTCAGGATAATGCAGTTTTCAGCACACTACCAATTGCAAATTCCCTGCACATGGATCTGGCGTTTCTCCTGAAAAAATTCTTGTCGGTCATCCTGCTGCCGCCACTGCTGCCGCTGCTCTGGATCGGCGCGGGGCTGCTGCTGTTGCGCCGGCGGCCGCGCCTGGGGCGGGCACTGGCCTGGAGCGGGCTGTTGCTGGCGCTGCTGCTGACCACGCCCGCCGGCGTGAAGCTTCTGGCGCACCCCCTCGAAAGCCTGCCGGTATTGCAGGCGCAGGATCTGGCTGCCGGAGAGGCGATTGTCATTCTTGGCGGCGGACAGCGGCGCCATCTGGCCGAATATGGTGGTGCGGCGCCGAATCATCTCACTCTGGAGCGACTCCGCTATGGCGCGCGCCTGGCGCGTGGCAGCGATTTGCCGGTGCTGGTGAGTGGCGGCATTGTCCGCCACGGCGACGCCGCCGAAGCGGAACTCATGGCGGACAGCCTGCAAAAAGACTTTGCTGTCACGCCACGCTGGGTCGAGATCCGCTCCAGGGACACCCAGGAGAATGCACGTTTTTCCGCGCAGCTTCTCGAAGCCGCCGGCATCCGCCGCATCGTGCTGGTCACCCATGCGGCACACATGCGGCGGGCGCTCAACGAGTTCAAGGCACAAGGCATCGCGGTGATCCCCGCGCCGACCGCCGCCTTGTTCAATGATGCCGACTTCGACTGGTCTTCCGACCTGACGCCCGGCCCGGCAGCGGCCTTCGCCGGCTGGTATGCGACACACGAATGGCTGGGGCTGGCAGCACAGGCGGTGCGCCTGAAGCTGGCGCAGTAACCGCTTACTCTAGCGGAACCCCGCGCGGCTTGCGACCGGCGCGCACGGCCAGCGCGTCATACAGGGACCGCGGCAACAGCCGCAGCAGCCGTGCCACGATACCCATCTGCCAGGGCATCACGGCGAAGCGGTCGCCACGATCGATGGCGGCGACCATGCTGTTCGCGGCCTGTTCGACCGGCATCAGGAAGGGCATGGGATAGGGATTCTGCTCGGTCATCGGCGTGGCGATGTAGCCGGGCGCCAGCGTCACGACCTTGACGCCGCTGCCGCGCAATTCGACGCGCAGGCTTTCCAGATAGGTGATGGCCGCCGCCTTCGATGCCGAATAGGCGCCGGCGCCCGGCAAGCCGCGAATGCCGGCCACCGAAGCGATGCCGACCAGCCGGCCACGACCAGCAACGCGCATGGCGACGACAAAGGGCTGGAAGGTATGCACCATGCCCATGACGTTGGTGTCGAAGACGCGGCGGAAGGCCGGCAGGTCGGCGGCCTCCTCGGTCAGCGTGCCGACCGAGACGCCGGCATTGGCGATGACGATGTCGGGAACCCCGGCGCGGGCAATGAAATCCGCTCCCGCCGCCGCCAGCGCGGCCGCATCGGTGACATCGAGCGGATAGCAGTGGCAGGGGGTGCCGAGTTCGGCCGCCAAAGCCTGCAGGGAAGATGCGCGCCGCGCCGCCAGGCCGAGGACGGCGCCGCGGGCGGCGTAGCGCCGCGCCAGCGCCGCGCCGATGCCCGACGAAGCGCCGGTGATAAAGACGCGCAGTGCTTGTTTCAGAATCTTACTTTTTGATTTCGGCGCGGTTCTTGGCGATCAGGCCGTCGACGATCTGCAATTTCTCGCCGAAGGATTTGATGTTGATCGGCTTGTATTTGCCGCCGACGATGATCACCGGCACGCCGTCGACGCCGTAGCCGCGGGTCATTTCTGCGGCACGCCTGACATTGGTTTCGACCGTGAACGATTTGTAGGTATCGGCAAATTTCTGGCGGTCGACACCCTGCTTGGCCACCCAGTCGAACAGGATTGGCTCCTTGTTCAGGTTGACCCGCTCCTTGAGCACGGCATGGAATACGGCGTCATTCAGTTTCTCGAGCAGGCCCATCGCTTCAAGGGTGTAAAAGATACGTGCGCCGGGGATCGAATTGTCGTTGAAGATGACCGGCACCTTCTTGAAATTCACGTCGCCGGGCAAGGTTTTCACCCAGGATTTCAGCAGCGGCTCGAAGTCGCCACAATGCGGGCAGCCATAGGAAAAGAATTCGACGGCCTCGACCTTGCCGCCCTTATCAGTCGCTTGCGGCGTCGGCAGGCGGGAAAACTGCTTGCCCTCGACCAATTCGGCGGCCAGCGCCGGGGTGGCGGCCAGAAAACTCATTGTCAATATCGCCAGCAGGGTATTCGTGAATTTCATGGATGGTTCCTCCGCAGGGCCGCCCCAAGGAGGAACGGCCAAAACATGGAGCGGGCGCGGCCCGCGAACAACCGTCACCCCCTTCTTCAAGAAGGGGGACGGGGGGATGTGGCAATACTATTCTTTGCCCCGGACCACCGTGGCCGGGATGCCGTTTTGAGACAACTGACTGCGCGCGCGGTTCATTTCTTCCGGATTTGGGTAGGGGCCGATCCGCACGCGGTACAGCGTGCCCTTATCCGGCACGTCGGCTTCAAGGATGGACGCTTCGAAACCCTGCATTGCCAGTCGCGCCTTGAGATTTTCTGCGTCAGCGGCTTTCTGGAAGGCGCCGACCTGCAGGAACAGGCCCTGATTGGCTGCGGTCGCGGCTGGCTGTGGTGCCGGAGCCGCTGGGGCGGCCATCGGCACGGCCGGCGCTGGACCATCGGGCGTGGCGGTTTTTTTGCCTTCGAGGATTTCGTAGAAATCGAACTTGCGTTCCATCGGCTTGTCACCCGGCTTGCCCGGCAGGGCGGTGGGTGTCTGCGTTCCGGTCGTACCGGCAACGCTTTCCTTCGGTTCCGGCTTGACTACACGATCGACAAACGGCAGTGGGGTCTTGTTCAGATACCAGACCACGCCGAAGGAAATCAACACGCCGATAACCAGCCCGAGAGCGATACCGAGAAGCGTGCCGCCGCGCATCTTGCCGCGGAAGTTGCCGTGTTGACGGTCCCGAAAAGGGGATTCCCTTCGGTCACACCGACTTTTGTCTATCGTGGTTTTCATTTTCATAAACATTACATGGAGTCCGGGGCGGAAACCCCAAGAAGGCGCAGACCATTGCGGATGACCTGGCGCACCGCCACGGCCAGCGCGAGACGCGCCTGTTTCTGCGCCGCATCATCGACCAGCAGCCGCTCGGCGTTGTACCAGGCATGGAATTCCGCCGCCAGTTCGCGCAGCCAGAAGGCGACGGCGTGTGGTGCGTAGTCGTGCGCGGCGCTGTCGATCAGTTCCGGGAAAGCCGCCAGCTTGGCAGCCAGGGCGAGTTCGCGTTCGCTGGCCAGCAGCGCGAGGTCGGCGGTGGCCAGCGTACGGCTGTCGCCGCCCCACTGCGCCAGCACCGAACAGACGCGGGCATGGGCATATTGAACATAGTAGACCGGGTTGTCGTTCGACTGGCTCTTGGCCAGGTCAAGGTCGAAGTCGAGCGACTGGTCCTGCTTGCGCAGCAGGTAGAAGAAGCGGCAGGCATCGTTGCCGACTTCTTCGCGCAACTCGCGCAAGGTGACGTAGGAACCGGCACGCGTCG
>DDXB01000056.1 GCA_002347405.1 Rhodocyclaceae bacterium UBA2271
GTCTGGTTTATGACGGCAATGCGCCACGTGAAGCGCTGGACTGATTTTTTGTAATTTGCTGACGAGAGAGACACGATGAAGTATTTGATTGGATTGTTGGCGGCGTGCCTGTTTGCAGGGAGTTCTGCAGCCACCAACGCGGCACCTGATACCGCACCCGATGTGCTGGTCAGGAACGTGACGAACGAAGTGCTGGAAATTGTTCGCAAGGACAAGGATATCCAGGCCGGCAACACGAAAAAAACCTTGGGATTGGTTGAGGCCAAGGTGTTGCCGCACTTCAATTTTCAGCGCATGACCCAGTTGTCGCTGGGGCGCGAAGGGCGTCAGGCGACACCGGAACAACTCAGTATCTTGTCCGGGGAGTTCCGTGATCTGCTGGTGCGCACCTATTCCAAAGCGCTCACCGAATTCCGCGATCAGGAGATTTCCTTCAAGCCATTCAAGATGGCGGCAACGGACACCGACGTCAGGGTCCGTACTGAAATCAGGCAGACCGGCGGAAAACCCGTCCAGCTTGATTACTATCTTGAGAGAAATGGGAAATCCTGGAAGGTCTACGACATCGAGGTGAGTGGCATCAGTCTGGTGACCAACTACCGCAGTTCGTTTGCCCAGGAAATTCGCGCCGGTGGCATTGATGGTCTGATTCGTACCTTGCAGGAAAAAAACAAGACTACCGACACTTCCAGCAAGGCGAAATGAACCAGCAAATTCAGCGTGCCGAGGGCCATTTGGTTGTCTCGGGAAACATGACGCTGGAAACCGCGTCATCGTTGTTGGCTGATGGAGTGGCCGCGATAACCGAAGCTGGGTCCGGGGCGGAGTCAGTATTTGACCTGGCGGCGGTGGCTGATGTCGATTCTTCCGGTCTGGCTGTCCTGTTCGGCTGGCAGCGTGCCGCAAGCGCACAGGGCAAGGCGTTGCGGGTGTCAAGTCCCCCCGTCAGCCTGGTCAGTCTCGCCGAGGTCTACGGCACCACCGAGTTGCTGCCGCTGTCTTGACCCCGGGTATTGGGGGGGCGCCGCGCGCGTCCGCCATGCATCCTGCCATTCGCATCAGTTCCGTCACCAAGCGCTTTGGCGCGACACTGGCGCTGGCGGGCATCGATCTTGAAATTGCCCAAGGCGAATTTTTCGGCTTGCTGGGCCCGAATGGCGCTGGCAAAACCACGTTGATTTCCGCTCTGGCCGGTTTGGTGCGCGTCGATTCCGGCTCGCTTCAGGTAATGGGACATGATGTGCAGTCTGCTTACCGATCTGCGCGTCGCCTACTGGGTGTCGTGCCGCAGGAATTGGTGTTCGACCCTTTCTTCACGGTGCGCGAGACCTTGCGCATGCAGTCAGGCTACTTCGGCATCCGCAACAACAATGCGTGGATAGAGGAAGTGATCGAGGCACTCGATCTGGGCGACAAGGCCGCTGCCAGCATGCGTACGCTGTCAGGTGGCATGAAGCGCCGCGTGCTGGTGGCACAGGCGCTGGTGCACCGGCCGCCGGTGATCGTGCTCGATGAGCCGACGGCGGGTGTCGATGTCGAGTTGCGACAGACCTTGTGGCATTTCATTCGCCGGCTGAACGGGGAGGGCCATACCATCGTGCTGACGACCCACTATCTCGAGGAAGCGGAAAGCTACTGTGAGCGGATTGCCATGCTGAAACAGGGCCGCATCGTTGCGCTCGACACCACGGCGAACCTGCTGCGGCAATTTTCCGTGCATCGGCTGCGTCTGCGGCTGGCCGCGGGCGGCGAATTGCCGGTGGCGCTGCGCGCGCGCGCAGTAGAAGAGGCGGGGAGCTGGGTACTGTCCTTCGCTGATTTTGCCGAGGTGGAGGCCTTGCTGGCGACGTTGCGTGAAGCTGGATGCCCCATCAGCGAGATCAACATCGGCCAGCCGGAACTCGAAGAGGCGTTTCTTGCCGTGATGCAGCGGGACGCATGATGACGGGTTTTCGTACGCTGCTTTACAAGGAGGTGCTGCGTTTCTGGAAGGTCAGCTTCCAGACCATCGCGGCCCCGGTATTGACCGCGCTCATGTATCTGCTGATCTTTTCCCACGTGCTTGCAGGTCACGTGCGGGTCTATGACTCGATCGGCTATGCTGCATTTCTGGTGCCAGGGCTGGTCATGATGGCGATATTGCAGAATGCCTTCGCCAACAGTTCTTCCTCGCTGATTCAATCGAAGGTGACGGGCAACATCATTTTTATGCTGCTGCCGCCGCTCTCCTATGGCGAATTCTGGCTGGCCTATGTGCTGGCCGCAGTGATCCGGGGTCTGGTCGTCGGGCTTGGTGTACTGCTGGTGACGCTGTTCTGGGATACGCCGCTTCTGGTCGCGCCGTTGTGGATCATCGTCTTTGCCCTGCTGGGCGGCGCAATACTTGGCACACTGGGTATCATTGCCGGTGTCTGGGCAGACCATTACGACCAGTTGGCGGCTTTCCAGAATTTCATCATTGTTCCGCTCACCTTCCTGTCGGGCGTCTTCTATTCGATTCATTCATTGCCGCCTTTCTGGCAAGCACTCTCGCACTGGAATCCGGTGTTCTATATGATCGACGGTTTTCGCTACGGCTTTTTCGGCATTTCGGACGTTTCACCCTGGTTGAGCCTCATGGTGACGGGCACAAGTTTTGTCTTGCTCGCCGGGCTGACGCTGGCGATGTTGAAAAGTGGATATAAATTAAGGAGTTGATAAATGCTTACCCCAAAACAAATCGAGGACTGGATTGCCGCTGGACTTGAATGCAGTCATCTTGCCGTGGACGGCGATGGCCGGCACTTCGAAGCGCTGATTGTCAGCCCGCTCTTTGCCGGCTTGAGTCGTGTCCAGCGCCAGCAGCGCGTCAACGCCGTGCTGAAAGACCACTTCGACTCGGAGATCTTGCACGCGCTGTCGATGCAATGCCTGACACCCGAGGAAGCCGCATCCCGTGGATAAGCTGCTGATCGAAGGCGGTACCCCGCTCAAGGGCGAAATCGCCATTTCGGGCGCCAAGAACGCCGCCTTGCCGCTGCTCTGCGCGGCGCTGCTGACCCGCGAGCCATTGACGCTGACCAATGTGCCGGACCTGAACGACATCGACACGATGTTGAAGTTGCTGGTGCAGATGGGGGTCAAGGTCAGTCGCGAGAAAGTCGGCGCTGGCGGGATGAAATGCCCCGAAGCGGGTACGGCGTCGGTTACCTTGAATGCCTCCGGACTCGATAATCCGGTTGCACCGTATGAACTGGTCAAAACGATGCGGGCTTCGGTGCTGGTGCTGGGACCGCTGACGGCGCGCTGTGGTGAGGCGCGGGTGTCGCTGCCCGGCGGTTGCGCCATCGGCGCGCGGCCGGTTGACCAGCATATTCGCGGCCTGCAGGCGATGGGCGCGGAAATCACCGTTGAGCAGGGCTATGTCCACGCACGTACCACCGCGGCTGGCGGCAAACTGAAAGGCGCCCGTCTGTTCACCGACATGGTGACCGTGACCGGCACCGAAAACCTGATGATGGCGGCGTGCCTGGCCGACGGCGAATCGGTGATCGAAAACGCCGCGCGCGAGCCTGAAGTGGTGGATCTGGCCAACTGCCTGATCGCCATGGGCGCGCGCATTTCCGGCGCGGGCACCGACGTCATCCGCATCCGGGGCGTCGATCGACTTTCCGGCACGACGCACCGCATCATGCCCGACCGCATCGAGACCGGCACCTATCTGTGTGCCGCAGCCGCCACCGGCGGCGCCGTCCGGCTCACCAACACGTCGAGCAGTTATCTTGACGTAGTGATCGACAAGCTGATGGATACCGGCTGCGAGATCGGTCTGGAACGCACTGCCATCAGCCTGAAAGCCCCGCCCCGCCTGAAAGCGGTGAGCATCCGCACCGCACCCTATCCGGCTTTCCCCACCGACATGCAGGCGCAGTTCATGGCCATCAACACGGTCGCCGACGGCACGGCCATCATGCGCGAGACGATTTTCGAGAACCGCTTCATGCATGCGGTGGAACTGATCCGGCTGGGTGCCGACATCAAGATCGATGGCAACACGGCTTTCGTCACTGGCGTGGGCAAACTCGACGGCGCCATCGTGATGGCCACCGATTTGCGCGCTTCGGCCAGTCTGGTGATCGCCGGTCTGGCGGCGCAGGGCGAGACCATCGTCGATCGCATCTACCATCTCGATCGCGGTTACGAACAGATGGAAACCAAGCTCGCGGCGCTCGGTGCGCGTGTGCGGCGGGTAAAATGAAACCATGATTACCATCGCTCTATCGAAGGGCCGCATCTTCGAGGAAACCCTGCCGCTGCTGGCTGCTGCGGGCATCGTGGCCCTTGAAAATCCCGAAGATTCGCGCAAGCTCATCATCGGCACCAGCCGCCCGGATGTGCGCGTCGTCATCGTGCGCGCTTCCGATGTGCCGACCTATGTGCAGTATGGCGCCGCCGATCTCGGCATCGCCGGCAAGGACGTGCTGATCGAGCATGGCGGTACCGGCCTCTATCAGCCGCTCGACCTGAAAATTGCCAAATGCCGCATGTGCGTGGCCACGCCCGCCGGCTTCGATTACGCCGCCGCAGTGCGCCGCGGCGCCCGCCTGCGCGTCGCCACCAAATACATCAATACCGCCCGCGAGCACTTTGCCGCCAAGGGCGTGCATGTCGACCTGATCAAGCTTTACGGCTCGATGGAACTGGCGCCGCTGGCCGGCCTGGCCGATGCCATTGTTGACCTGGTTTCCAGCGGCGGTACCTTGCGCGCCAATAATCTCGTCGAGGTCGAGGACATCATGCCGATTTCCTCGCGCCTGATTGTCAATCAGGCCAGTTTGAAAATGAAACGGGGTACCTTGCAGCCCGTCATCGACGCCATAGAAACAGCCATCCAGTGAGCGCTAGCCAATGAGTCCGAGCATCCGTCGCCTGTCTTCCCGCGAACCAGAATTCCTGTCGACGCTCGACGCGTTGCTTGCCTTCGATAATTCGACGGATGAAGCCATCGAGCGCACGGTTGCCGAAGTGCTGGCGAATGTGCGCCGCCTGGGCGATGCTGCCGTACTCGAATACACGCAGCGTTTCGACAGGCTCACTGTCACAACCATGGCCGAACTCGAACTGCCGCTGGCAGAACTTGCTGTCGCCCATGCCAATCTGCCGCACGAACAGCGCGAGGCCCTGCGGCAGGCTGCCGAGCGCATCCGCATTTACCATGAGCGGCAAAAAATCGAGTCGTGGGAGTACACCGAAGCCGACGGCACGCGCCTGGGGCAGAAGGTCACCGCGCTTGATCGCGTCGGGCTGTATGTGCCGGGCGGCAAGGCCGCCTACCCCAGCTCGGTGCTGATGAACGCCATCCCGGCCAAGGTGGCGGGGGTCAAGGAACTCATCATGGTGGTGCCCACGCCGGGGGGCGTGAAAAATGCGCTGGTGCTGGCGGCTGCGCACCTCGCCGGCGTTGACCGGGTGTTCACCATCGGTGGTGCCCAGGCCGTGGCGGCGCTGGCCTATGGCACCCAGACCATTCCCCAGGTCGACAAGATCGTCGGTCCGGGCAATGCCTATGTTGCCAGCGCGAAGCGCCGGGTTTTCGGCACGGTCGGCATCGACATGGTGGCCGGGCCTTCCGAGGTGCTGGTGATCGCCGATGGCTCCGGCGACCCGGACTGGACCGCCATCGACCTGTTTGCCCAGGCCGAGCACGACGAACTGGCGCAGGCTATCCTGCTCTGTCCCGATGCGGCTTACCTTGACCGCGTGGCGGCCAGCATCGAAAAACTGTTGCCGACCATGCCGCGCCGCGAAGTGATTGCCGCGTCGCTCGGTGGGCGCGGTGCCCTGATCCATGTCACCGATCTGGCCGAGGCCTGCACCATCGCCAACCGCATCGCCCCCGAGCATCTGGAGTTATCGGTCGAGAATCCACGCGCGCTGGTCGACAAGATTCGCCATGCCGGCGCGATCTTCATGGGCCACTACGCTTCCGAATCGCTCGGTGACTACTGCGCCGGCCCGAACCATGTGTTGCCGACCGCGCGCAGCGCGCGCTTCTCGTCGCCGCTGGGCGTTTATGACTTCCAGAAGCGCTCGAGCATCATCGAGGTCTCGGCAGCCGGTGCCCAGACGCTCGGCCCCATCGCCGCCACCCTTGCACACGGCGAAGGCTTGACGGCGCACGCCCGCGCGGCAGAACTCCGAATCAAGCCTTAAGGATTTCCCGCAGAGCGGCCACCAGCGCCGCGCACTGTTCGTCGGTTCCCACGGTGATGCGCAGGAACTGTTCGATGCGCGGCAGCTTGAAGTGCCGCACGATGATGCCGCGTTGCCGTAGCGCCAGCGCCGACTTTTCGGCGTCGTGTTTTGGATGGCGGGCGAAGACGAAATTGGCCGCCGAAGGCAGTACCTCAAATCCCAGCGATTCCAGGTCGCGTGTCAGCGCAGTGCGGGTGCGGATCACTGCCTGCCGGGTACGCTCGAACCATTCGCGATCCTCGATGGCGGCGGTGGCGCCGACGCTGGCCAGACGGTCGAGCGGATAGGAGTTGAAACTGTTCTTGACGCGCTGCAGGGCATCGATCAAATCGACATGGCCGACGGCAAACCCGACGCGCAGCCCGGCGAGCGAACGCGACTTGGAAAAGGTATGCACCACCAACAGGTTAGGGTACTGATTGACCAGCGCCACCGCCGATTCACCACCGAAGTCGATGTAGGCTTCGTCGACAATCACCACCGCATCCGGATTGGCCTTGAGCAGTGCTTCTATGCCGGCGAGCGGCAGGGCGATCCCGGTCGGGGCATTCGGATTGGGAAAGATGATGCCGCCGTTGGGCCGGGAATAATCGGCCACCCGCAGGGCGAAGTTGTCGTCAAGCGGGACGGTCTGATACTCGATGTCGTAGAGCCGGCAATAGACCGGGTAGAAACTGTAGGTGATATCGGGAAACAGAATCGGCAAGTCATGTTTCAGCAGGGCCAGAAAGGCGTGCGCCAGCACCTCGTCCGAGCCATTGCCGATAAAGATTTGATTGGGAGCGAGCTTGCCGAAAAAGGCAGCGATGGCCTCGCGTAGCCGGGTACTTTCCGGGTCTGGATACAGTCGCAAAGAATCGTTGATCTCACCGCGCAAAGCTTCCAGGGCAAGTGGGCTCGGACCATACGGATTCTCGTTGGTATTGAGCTTGACGAGATTGGGCAGTTTGGGTTGTTCGCCCGGTACATAGGGCTGCAAGGCACGGACGGTTGCGCTCCAGAATCGGCTCATGGCAAGGGTTTGGCGGTAAGGGTTGCAAGCGGAACGAAATGGTATCATGGGCTTGTTTGCTAACTCAGTCGCAACCTCCGATGGCTACTTCGCTCCGCACCGCAGACGTAAATCGAACCACGCTGGAAACGCAGGTCCGCGTCAAGCTTGACCTGGCCGGTACCGGCAAGTCGCAACTGGCGACCGGTATCGGTTTCTTCGATCACATGCTCGATCAGATTGCCCGGCATGGCTTGATCGACTTGCAGGTCGATGCCCGTGGCGACCTGCATATCGACGCGCATCACACCGTCGAGGATGTCGGCATCACGCTGGGCCAGGCGCTGGCCCAGGCCCTGGGCGACAAGAAAGGCCTGACCCGCTACGGGCATGCCTATGTGCCGCTCGATGAGGCGATGTCGCGCGTCGTGGTCGACCTTTCCGGTCGGCCCGGTTTGTCTTTCAATGTCGTTTTCGCCCGTGCGCGCATTGGCGAGTTCGATGTCGACCTGTTCCGCGAATTCTTCCAGGCCATCGTCAATCATGCCGGCATCACGGTACACATCGACAATCTGCGGGGTGACAACGCGCACCATCAGGCCGAAACCGTCTTCAAGGCGTTTGCCCGGGCCCTGCGCATGGCCATTACGGCCGATCCGCGCATCGGCGATGTCGTACCTTCGACAAAGGGCAGCCTCTAACCGGATTGGCGGCACCGTAACAACTCTTTTATGAATTCCAGATGAAAACTGTCGCGATCGTCGATTACGGCATGGGCAATCTGCGTTCGGTGGCCAAGGCCGTCGAGCATGTTGCTCCCGACCACCAGGTGGTGGTTACCGCCGACCCGGCCGCCCTCTCTGCCGCCGACCGGGTCATTGTGCCCGGTCAGGGTGCAATGCCCGATTGCATGCGCGAACTCAGGGCGCGCGGTCTTGACGCGGCGGTCAAGCTTGCCGCTGCAAAAAAACCTTTCCTGGGCATCTGCATCGGCCTGCAGATGCTGTTTGATCATAGTGACGAAGGCGATGTCGCCGGTCTGGGCGTTTTCCCCGGGCAGGTGCGACATTTTCCGGAAGAGGCAATGCATGATGAAGCCGGCGTGCGACTCAAGGTGCCGCACATGGGCTGGAATGAAGTGCATCAGGCCATCAGTCATCCGCTCTGGAGCGGTGTTGCCGACGGCGCACGCTTCTATTTCGTGCATAGTTATTACGTCGAACCGGCCGCCAACGACGTGATTGCCGGTTCGACGCTCTACGGCATTCCCTTTACCAGTGCCGTGGCACGCGCTAACATATTTGCCGTCCAGTTCCATCCGGAAAAAAGCGCGGCTGCCGGCCTCCGCTTGCTCGGTAACTTCATGCGCTGGCAACCCTGATTTTGGTTACGGCATGACGCCCGGCAATGCCGGCAGTATGTCTTCTCTGAAACTTCGTATCCCGATCGAATATTGACTCCCATGCTGATAATTCCCGCGATTGACTTGAAAGATGGGCATTGTGTCCGCCTCAAACAAGGTGCGATGGACGATGCCACGGTGTTTTCCGAAAACCCCGGCGCCATGGCGCGCCACTGGATCGAGCAGGGCGCGCGCCGCCTGCATCTGGTTGACCTGAACGGGGCCTTTGCCGGCAAGCCAAAGAATGAGCCGGCGATCAAGGCGATTCTGCAAGAGGTCGGCGAGGAAATTCCGGTGCAACTGGGTGGCGGGATTCGCGACCTCGACACTATCGAGCGCTGTCTCGACGACGGCATCACCTACATCATCATTGGCACGGCGGCGGTCAAGAATCCAGGCTTCCTGCACGATGCCTGTACCGCCTTCCCCGGTCATATCATTGTTGGGCTGGATGCCAAGGACGGCAAGGTGGCAGTCGATGGCTGGTCGAAAATGACTGGCCATGACGTCATCGACCTGGCAAAGAAATTCGAGGACTACGGTGTCGAAGGCATCATCTATACCGATATCGGCCGCGATGGCATGCTGTCCGGCGTGAATGTCGAGGCTACCGTGAAACTCGCGCAGGCATTGCGGATCCCGGTAATTGCCAGCGGCGGCATCGCCAGCCTGGATGATGTCAAGGCGCTGTGCGCCGTCGCTGACGAGGGCATCATGGGCGCCATCACCGGACGTGCGATTTACGAAGGCAAGCTGGATTTCCGCATGGCACAGACCGAAGCGGACAAGTGCGCCAGCAGCCAATAACATCCCTGCCTGTCAACTATGCTTGCCAAACGCATCATTCCCTGCCTCGATGTCAATGCCGGACGGGTCGTCAAGGGTGTCAATTTTGTCGCCCTGCGCGATGCCGGCGATCCGGTCGAGATCGCGCGTCGCTATGACGAGCAGGGTGCCGACGAGATCACCTTTCTCGATATCACGGCCAGTTCCGACGCCCGTGACATCATCCTGCATATCGTCGAGGCAGTCGCCTCCGAAGTGTTCATTCCCTTGACGGTCGGCGGGGGGGTACGCAAGGTCGAGGATGTCCGTCGCCTGCTGAATGCCGGAGCCGACAAGGTCGGCATGAATACCGCCGCCGTGCAGAATCCGCAACTGGTTGCCGATGCTGCTGCCAAGGTGGGCAGCCAGTGCATTGTCGTTGCCATCGACGCCAAACAGACCAGCCCCGGCAAATGGGAGGTTTTCACCCATGGCGGGCGCAACAATACTAACCTTGACGCCATTGACTGGGCCCGCAAGGTGGCGGAGTTGGGCGCAGGTGAAATACTGCTGACCAGCATGGATCGCGATGGTACCAAGAACGGCTTTGACCTCAGTTTGACGCGGGCGGTGGCCGAGGCTGTAGCCATTCCGGTGATCGCCAGCGGTGGGGTCGGCAACCTGCAACACTTGGCCGACGGCGTGACAAAGGGGCGTGCCGATGCCGTGCTGGCCGCCAGCATTTTCCATTACGGCGAATACACCGTCCGACAGGCCAAGGAATTTATGCGCGCACAGGGAATCGAAGTACGCTTATGACCAAGTGGCTGAATGAAGTGAAATGGGACGAACAGGGCCTGATACCGGCGATCGCTCAGGATGCGAAAACTGGCGAAGTGCTGATGTTTGCCTGGATGAATCGCGAAGCGCTGGCGAAGACGGCCGAGCTTGGACATGCGGTTTACTGGTCGCGATCACGCCGGAAACTGTGGCACAAGGGCGAAGAATCCGGCCACACGCAGACGGTTCTCGAAATTCGCACCGATTGCGATAGTGATGTCGTACTGCTCAAGATCGAGCAGGTCGGTGGCATCTCCTGTCACACCGGACGCCGCAGCTGTTTTTTCCACAAACTGGAAAAAGATTGCTGGCAGGATGTTGAACCGGTCTTGAAAGATCCCAAGGAAATATACAAATGATCGATCTCGAAGTTATTCGCCGCATTCAGGAAACCCTGATCGAACGCAAGGGTGCGGCACCTGGTTCCTCTTATGTTGCCAGCCTGTATGCGAAGGGCACCGATACCATGTGCAAGAAGGTGGCCGAAGAGGCTGCCGAAGTCATCATGGCGGCGAAGGACAGTGATCGCTTGCATCTGGTACGGGAAACCTGCGACCTGTGGTTCCATAGCCTTGTGCTGCTCACTCATTTCGACATCGGTGTCGATGACATCATGGTCGAGTTCCGGCGCCGCGAGGGAATTTCCGGGATCGACGAGAAAGCCAGCCGGGAAAAGTGACATGAGCGACTGTATATTCTGCAAGATTATTGCCGGTGAAATTCCCTGCAAGAAAGTCTATGAAGACGACGATCTGTTCGCCTTCCACGATATCAATCCGATGGCCCCAGTGCATTTCATGGTGGTGCCCAAGCAGCACATCGCTTCATTGGCCGAGACCGACGCCAGCCATGCGCCGGTGCTGGGCAAACTGTTTGCCAAGCTGGGCGAATTGGCGAAAGCTCAGGGTCTGCCCGACGGTTTTCGCACCATCATCAACACGGGGCGGGTTGGAAGACAAGAGGTGTATCATCTTCACGTTCATATCGTTGGCGGGCCCGATCAACTGGGCCACATGCTGCCGCGCAACAAATAATTTGAGGAGAATCTGATGGGTGCATGGAGTATTTGGCATTGGTTGGTCGTTCTGGTCATCGTCATGCTGGTGTTCGGCACCAAGAAGCTGCGCAACATCGGCCAGGATCTGGGTGGTGCAGTCAAGGACTTCAAGGAAGGCATGGATACCGGCGCCGCGGCCAAAAAACAGGTCGAGGATCAGGCGGGAACCACTACAGGGACCACTGTCGAAGGTGAAGCCCGCAAGGAGCAGACAAAATCATAGGTTGGCCGGGGGGCCATACCACGCAGAGCGGTGATGGCCCCTGTATGGCTGACACAGCCCAGGCTGTTGGCAAGGGGGCAGGCCCCTTTGCGAGCTTCCCAGAACCCCGTTCCATGATCGAATAACCCGTCGTGTTCGACATCGGTTTTACCGAATTGATGCTGATCGCCCTGGTGGGGCTGATCGTCATCGGACCCGAGCGCATGCCCAAGGTGGCGCGTACGGTTGGCCATTTGCTCGGTCGGTTGCAGCGTTACGTCGGTGACGTCAAGGCAGATATCAAGCGCGAAATGCAGCTCGATGAGCTGAAAAAATTGCAAGCCGACATAGCTGCGCAGGCGCACGACATGGAAAGCCGGGTCAATGAGCAGATGAAAGAGACTGAAACCTCGCTGCATCAATCGATCATGCCCCCCAGCGAAACCACGGCCGGCGAAGCAGCTGCCGGCGAAACCCCTGCAATTTCGGCTGAGAACGCACCCAGCGAGCCGCCTACCCGCACCCCGCCCGCCGTCTGATGGAAGCGCGCGAAGAAAGTTTTATTTCTCATCTGGTCGAATTGCGTGACCGGTTGATCCGCGTCCTGGTGGTGATGCTGGTGATTTTCCTCGGCCTCGTCCATTGGGCACGGGACATCTACACCTTGTTGGCGGCACCCATGCTCGCCGCGCTGCCCGAGGGCGGCCACATGATCGCCACCGATGTGGTCGGTGCCTTTTTCGTGCCGATCAAGGTGACCATGATGGTTTCCTTCCTGATCGCGCTGCCCTATGTGCTGTATCAGGCCTGGTCCTTCGTCGCGCCGGGCCTGTATGCCCACGAGAAAAAACTTGCCGTGCCGCTCTTGTTTGCCAGTGTCGTGCTGTTCTTCATTGGTATGGCATTTGCCTATTTCATTGTTTTCCCGACGGTGTTCACCTTCATCAACGCATTCGCTCCGGAAGGCGTGGCGGTGATGACGGACATCGAGAAATATCTCTCCTTCGTCCTGACGACCTTCATGGCTTTTGGCGTCACTTTCGAGGTGCCGGTGGTGGTGATCGTGCTGGTGCGGGTGGGCCTGGTGACCGTGGAAAAATTGAAGGAGATCCGCCCCTACTTCATTGTCGGCGCCTTCGTGGTCGGCGCCATCTTTACCCCGCCCGACGTGCTTTCCCAATTCATGCTGGCGGTGCCGATGTGGCTGCTTTACGAACTCGGCATTCTCATGGCGCAGCTGATCGGCAAATCCGACCGCGCCGCTGATGGAAGCTATTCCCAGACGCCACCCGAATAAGCACTTTCTGGTGGCCACCCCGCAAGGGGAGCCCCCCCGCAGTCTCGCCGCCGGGCCGCCCCAAGCCGAGACGGCACGCGCCGCCAGGCGCAACCCCCGCACCGACAGTTGATCGGAGTGCCCCGTAACAGACGAGCCCAGCGAGCCATTAAGAACCCCCCGCGAGGAGGGGCAAAGGGGAGGACCCTAGCGCGGCGGCTTCGGTCGCTTGCCGATGGTCACGGTTACTTCCTGCGCTTTGCCCGCGCGGCTCAAGGTGAAGCGTGCCGGTTCTCCGGGGGGAAGTGCAGCGATCAGATCGAGCATCACCTGCGCATCCTTGACCGGTTGGTTGCCGACCGCCAGCAGCACGTCGCCCGGCTTGATGCCGGCCTTGTCGGCCGGGCTGTTGCGCATCACGCCGGCGATCAGGGCGCCCTGCCCAAGCTTGACGCCGAATGATTCGGCCAGATCCGGGGTCATGTCCTGAACTTCGACGCCAATCCAGCCGCGCGTTACCGAGCCGGTCTTGATGATCTGCTCCATCACGCTTTTTGCCAACGACACCGGAATGGCGAAACCGATGCCCATCGAGCCGCCACTTTGCGAATAAATGGCGGTGTTGATGCCGACCAGGCGACCGTTGCTGTCGACCAGGGCGCCGCCGGAATTGCCCGGGTTGATGGCGGCATCGGTCTGAATGAAGTTTTCGAAAGTATTGATCCCGAGATGCGTGCGGCCCAATGCCGAAACGATGCCCGAGGTGACCGTCTGGCCCACTCCGAACGGGTTGCCGATGGCAAGCACCACGTCGCCGATGCGCAACGACTCGGCGGGTGCGAGGGTGATTGGCGAGAGCGGGCTTTCGACAATGATCTTCAGCACGGCCAGATCGGATTCGGGATCGGCGCCAACCAGTTGGGCCTTGGTCTTGCGGCCATCGTGAAAGGCGACTTCGATTTCGTCGGCCGACTCGACGACATGGTTGTTGGTCAGCACCAGACCGTCGGCCGAAACGACGACACCGCTACCCAATCCTGACTGGCGCTGGCTATCCGGCCCGAAGCGGTCGCCGAAAAAGTGGCGGAACACCGGGTCGTTGATGAACGGATGGCGCCGCACTTCCTGACTGGTGAAGATGTGCACGACCGCCGGAAGGGCTGCCTGAGCGGCATCGGCGTAGGTGGCAACACTGCGTGCCTCGCCAGCGGGAGCAGCCTGCTGGACGGAAATTACCGTGGGGCCGGCCAGGTCCAGCGGGCGCGCCGGCAGCCATTCCGGCTTGAGGGTCTGGATCACGAACAGTGTGGCGATGCTGACTGTCACGGCCTGGGCAAAAATGAGCCACAATCGATGCATGGATGAATGAACCTGGCGGGAAGGAGTGGAAAGATGCTGCGTGATGATCTGGGCGCCTATCTGGACGGCTTGCTGGAGGCGGCGCGATATCGGGATTATTGCCCAAACGGGCTGCAAGTGGAAGGCCGCGCCGATGTGCGCCGCATCGTTTGTGGCGTTACCGCCAGCCAGGCATTGATCGATGCGGCACTGGAACGTTCGGCCGATGCGATCCTGGTGCATCACGGCTGGTTCTGGAAGAACGAGGATGGCCGGGTGACCGGATTTCGCAAGCGCCGCATGCAGACTCTGCTGGCACAGGACATCAACCTGTTCGCCTACCATTTACCGCTCGATGCGCACGGGGAATACGGTAACAATGCCCAATTGGCTGACCGGCTTGGCTGGATGACGACTGGGCGGTTTGCCGAACAGGAAATCGGCTTTGTCGGCGTCCCGCCAGCGCCGACTGTCGCGGATGATCTGGTAACGCAGATCGGTCGGGTCCTGGGCCGAACCCCACTCCTGGTCGGCGATGGCCGGCGTCTCGTGAAGAAGCTGGCGTGGTGCAGCGGTGGTGCGCAGGGCTATTTCGAACAGGCCATTCTGGCGGGCGCCGATCTGTATGTCAGCGGCGAGATATCAGAAAATACCGTGCATCTGGCGCGAGAGTCGGGTGTGCCGTATCTTGCCGCCGGGCATCATGCCACCGAGCGTTATGGTGTGATGGCGCTGGGGCGGCATCTGGCCGAGCGCTTCGATTTGGTCTGCGATTATGTCGAACTCGACAACCCCGTGTAGCCGCTTTACTAACCGTCCGTGCCGATCAGTCAGGCGCGCTTGCCGGCTTTGATCGCTGCGGCGGCCTGTTCTACGGTTCCTTCGTCATTCAGCATTGCCATGAGCAGGAGCAGTTCCTCCGCCACTGATTGCGGGAAGCCGGTACGGACGCCGTCGCGATTGTCGTTGATCAAGTTGCCGAGATAGCTGGCACAGGCAGGCTTGCCCCACAATTCCGACAAGCGTACGGCGATGTGCGGATAGTCTTCGATGCTGCGCTGCATCTCGGACTGAACCTGCCAGTCCTCGGGCAGGACGTTAAAAACCTGCCGCAGCTCTTCGGCTGAACGCTCGAACTCATCCTGTTGCCCATTCTGGCGATAGATTTCCAGCAACTTCAACCAGTTGCGCAGTGCCGGTTTGGGCTCCTTCTGGATTTGCTCGGTCAGTGTTTGCGCGGCACCCTGTCCCAGGCCCATGGCAAGCATGATCTCGGCAAGCTCCAGTGCCTGATCGCTTGATTGTGCCGTTCCGTTGTCATGGCTAGTTATAGCGGGTGGTATGACCTTGGTTTGCTCCGAAAAGCTCAGGTCGGTCAGGGGTTCGGCTGTCGGTGCCGGGTTGCTTATTGCTGCAGCGGGCTGCGGTGGCGCGGGGGGCGGCATGGCCGCTGCCATGGGCTTGACTTCCCCGGTTTGCAACTCACGTAGCCTGGCCGCCTTGCGGCGATGCGACCAGAGCAGCAGGAGCAAAAGCAGCAGGAGTCCGGCGCCAGCCAGTTGGACATCCCGGTTCTCCAGCAGAGCCGGGATGTCCATTGTTGCCTCGAGTTTGCTGGCTGCGGGAACTGTGTCAGGGGTTGGCGCGGCTTGCGCAATGGCTGCCGCGGGCGCCGCTGGAATTTGGAACTGCTGCACCAGGCGGTGGATGTCCCGGACCAATGCCTCGATGCGAGACAGCCGCACCAGGATGTCGTCGAGTACGCTGTCCTGTTCCTTGAACCACACCCGCAACGGGTCGTCCAGTTCGACAGGCACCGTGCTGCTGACCTTGACTTGTGCCGGAACGGCAGTTGCCTGCTCCTGGGCGGCAACGAGTTGCGGCCATGCCATGACCAGGCAGGTCAGGACAGCGGTTCTCAAATAGTGCGCAGGCTTGGTCAAGACAATGAAACCCCGGACGGAAATGCCAGATGCGAGCATTCTGCCGGCCCATGCTCACGGCAATCCGCTGAACACAGCGAGAATTGGCGTCCTCAGCCGGGCTTTAGCCGTGCAGTAAAACGTTTGCGCAACTTCGTTACCTTGGGTGCGACAACAGCCTGGCAATAGCCCTGCGTGGGATTGCGGGCAAAATAATCCTGGTGATATTCCTCGGCGGGCCAGAAAGTCGGCGCTGGCAGGACGGCGGTCACGATCGGATCGGGCCAGATGTGCGCAGCGTTGAGTTCCTTGATCAGGGTTTGTGCCACGTCAGCCTGTTGCGGCGAATGAGTGAACACTACGGAGCGGTACTGACTGCCGATATCATTACCCTGACGGTTCAACGTCGTTGGATCATGTATGGTGAAAAAAGCCGTGAGCAGGGTGCCATAGTCGATGGTGGACGGATCGAATTCGACACGCACCACCTCCGCATGCCCGGTATCGCCGTTGCAAATTTGTTGATAAGTCGGCTTTTCGACCGCGCCGCCACTATAGCCGGAGGTGATTGCGATCACCCCGTCGAGCAGTTTGAGTGCCGCCTCGACGCACCAGAAGCAGCCGCCACCCAGCGTGGCCAGTTCGACAGGAGAATGGGTTGTCATGGCCGGGCTGGCGCTGCCGGTGCGCTGAATGGAACGGTCGCATTCATGTTTTCACCTCCCGGAGTTGATGGCTAAAAAAGGTGGCAGCACAACAGTCAATACAACAATACAATAAGCCTGCGAACTCTATCACGCAGCAAAAGCCGGGGACCGCCATGTCGCAATCGCTGTTCGACAACCATCGCGCACTGCTGGACCACGCCCAGGCCGCGATTGCCTGCCGTACCCACTGGTCACCCTATGCCGAGAATCCGCGCAGCTATGGCGAGATGGCATTGGAGGATGGTCTGGCGGCGTTCGAGGCCTATCGCAATGCCCAGTTCTATCTCGACCAGCCCGGCGTGGACGGGCGCTGTGGTGGCGAAGTCTCACCCTATGGCCTGCCGCTGAACATATCCTATCCACGCTGCAGCCCTGAGGGGCTGATTGCCGCGGCCAAGGCGGCCATGCTGCCCTGGGTGCGTGCCGGCATCGAGACGCGCACGGGTGTCTGCCTTGAAGTCCTTGCCCGCCTGAATGCCGGCAGCGCCGAAATGGCTTATGCGCTGATGCATACCACCGGCCAGAGCCTGGGGCTTGCTTTCCTCACTGGCGGCCCGCGGGCGCAGGCGCGCGGGCTGGAAGCCCTGGCCTGGGCCTATCGGGTGATGACGCAGATTCCCGCCCAGGCGGCGTGGCAGCGCAATATCAGCCAGCGTCTGGAGAAGCGCTACATGGTCGCCCCGCTGGGTGTATCGCTGGTCATCGGCTGCGCCACCCAACCCACCTGGCACGCCTACCCCGCGATCTTCGCGAGCCTGTCCACGGGCAATCCGGTGATCGTCAAGCCGCACCCGACCGCCGTGCTGCCGCTGGCATTAACCGTGGCTATCACGCGCCAGGTGCTCAAGGAGTCGGGCTTCGATTCCAACCTGATCACTTTGCTGGTCGGCGATCCCGACGATACCCCGGTATTGCGTGATATCGCGCGCCGCCCGGACATCCGCCTGATCGACTATGCCGGCGCGCCCGACATGGGCGACTGGCTGCGCGCCAATGCACGCCAGGCCCGCCTCTTCCTGGAAACCGGCGGCGTCAACTGCGTGCTGGTCGACTCCAGTTACGACTACCAGGCGCTGCTCAAGAATCTGGTGTTGTCGCTTTGTCTCGATTCCGGCCAGTTGCGCACGACACCGCGGGTCATTTTCGTCAGCCGCGAAGGCATCGAGACACCCGACGGCCTGGTCGATCCCGAACAGTTCGGGCGCGACCTGGCCATGGCACTGGGCAAGTTTGTCGCAGAGCCGGCCCGCGCTGCCGAAGTGCTGGGGGCCATTCAGTCGCTGGCAACGGTTGCCCGCATCGCGGCGGTCAGCGAACTGGCCGAAGCAACGGCGGAGGTATTGCGCCATTCCGCTGCGCTCGCCCATCCGCAATGGCCGGCAGCGCGCATTCATACCCCCCTGCTGCTCAGTGCTGCGGCCGAGCAACGCGAATTCTTCATGGAAGAACGTTTTGGTCCGATCGCCATCGTCGTTACTACCGCGAACACGGCGACCAGCCTGGCCTTGGCAGAAACCACCATGCGCGACAAGGGAGCACTTAACTTTCTGGTGCATGCGACACGGCCCCATGTCCAGCAATTTGCCGAAGATGTCGCCCTGCGTGCAGGGGTATCGCTCTCGCTCAACCTGACCGGGGCAGCGCTGATCAATCAGCCGGCCGGCTTCTCGGATTTCCATGCCAGCGGCGCCAATCCGGCCGCCAGTTGCAGCATGATCGACGCTGCCTTCGTTGCCAACCGCTTCTATTTCTCGCAGGTGCAGCAACATTACTTGCCGCCATCGAGTATTGACTGGCTGGTGGATCAATGAGAGTGGGAATCAGCAAGTCGATGATCGCTGGATGCAACAGCGATATCGATATCGATACTAAGTAGGGTCGGGTTTTCCTTGCAGGCAACAAAGCCATGCTAGGATTTGTTTTTTCGATGTCGATACAGGAGGGCACATGTTTTCCAATATTCGCATTTCGGTTCGTCTGGCGATTGGTATTGCATTAACGTTGCTGGTCGTCGTGCTGGTGATGCTGCCAGCGGTTTTGGGGCAACTGGGTAACGTTAGTGCACGTGCCGAAGCGCGCCAGCTCGATGAACTGCATGCCACCTTGCAGGCCAGCGTCCGCGACGCTTCTGCTTCTGCCCTGGTGACCATTACCTCCGTGGTGAATGCCAAGGGCGTTACCGAAGCTTTTGCCAACCGGGATCGTGCACAACTGCAGGCGCTGACTTCACCCGTTTTCGATGCGCTGAAGAAGAATTACAACATCAGTCAGTTCCAGTTTCATTTGTCGCCCGCCACCTCATTCCTGCGGCTGCATGACCTGGCAAAATTCGGCGATGACCTGTCGGGGTTCCGCGCCACTGTTGTCAAGACCAATGAGTTGGTGCAGGCGCAAAGCGGTCTCGAAAGCGGCGTGGCCGGCATCGGCTTGCGCGGCGTCATCCCGGTTTCTCACGAGGGCCGCCACGTGGGTTCGGCCGAGATCGGCGTGACCTTCGGCCAGGGCTTCTTCGATTCCTTCTCTTCCCAGTTCAAGGCGCCCGCCGCCCTGCACATCCGTCCCGCTTCGGACTTCAAGATCTTCGCCACAACGATTCCCGGCAAGACCACGCTGAGCCCGGAGCAAATTGCCGCCGCCCTCGGAGGGCAGGTGATTACCGCCCAGGTGAAAATCGATGGCCAGGACTGGTCGGTGATGGCCAAGTCGGTGCCGGACTTTTCCGGGAAACCGATTGCGGTTGCGGAAATCCTTATTGACCGATCCTACTATGCGACCAGCTATCGGAACACGCTGCTGCAGATTCTGGGCATCGGTCTGGTCTCCCTGCTTGTCGGGCTGGCGCTGGCATGGCAGTTGAGCCGCAGCATCACCAAGCCGATCGAGCTGCTCACGCATGCCGCTGCCGAGATCAGCCGCGGCAAGATCGAGGAAAAGATTGCGGGTACCGAACGCAAGGACGAGATCGGCGACCTGGCGCGGGCGCTCGAGCGCATGTCCGCCAGCATCAAGATCGCCATGGACCGGATCAGAAAACTTTCCGCTTCTTGAGAGTGACTGCCCACTCTACTGCGAGGTGATTGGCTATGGAAAAGTCTGCAGTATTTGTGAAATCGGCCAAGGGGCAAGACGCGATCAAGACCAATTCGCGTGAAATCTCCATGAATGACCGGCATATCCTGATCATGGTCGACGGCAAGCGCAACGTCGAAACCCTGCTGAAGGATGCCGCCATTTTCCGCGATGTCGAGGCGACGCTGGAGCGGCTGTTCGAGGCCGGCTATATTGATCCCATCGGCGGCGCTGTCAGCCGCGCATCCGCTGCGGCGCCCCGCGCGGCGGCAGCCCCGGGCGGTGCACTGAACAGGGAGACGAAAGCGCTGATCGAGCAGGAACTCGTGGAGTTCTTGGGGCCGATTGCGTCCCTGCTTTGCGAAGAGACGCTTGCGACAGCGAAATCCCTTGATGAGGCCCTGTCAGCCCTGGGTTCGCAAATGGATCCCCAGCAGGCCGTGCAGTTCAAGAAAAAAGTGGCTGAGCGGCTGGCCCGCAGCTGATCGCTTTCTCCGCCAGCCGGGCACACTACAAAGCAGCCCGGCTGGCGGTCGCGCTGCTGCCAGGCTGCGGCTGGTGCCTGTATCATCGATCATCAGTTAAGCACCATGGCCTGTTCTGTGCGGGCCATGGTTTGATATCTATTTTCCCGACAAGGACGTTTTATGAAGATCCACGAGTATCAGGGCAAGGAAATACTGCGGAAATTCGGCGTTGCCACCCCGCGCGGCATCCCCTGTTTTTCCGTCGATGAAGCCGTCAAGGCTGCAGAACAGTTGGGCGGCAAGATCTGGGTGGTGAAGGCCCAGATTCACGCCGGTGGCCGCGGCAAGGGCGGTGGCGTCAAGCTGGCGAAATCGCTTGACGAAGTTCGCCAGCACGCCAGCGCGATTCTCGGCATGCAGTTGAAGACGCACCAGACCGGCCCGCAAGGCCAGCAGGTGCGGCGCCTGCTGGTTGAGGACGGCGCCGACATCAAGAAGGAATACTACGTTGCGGCACTGACCGACCGCGCCACGCAGCAGGTCGCGATGATGGCCTCTTCCGAAGGCGGCATGGACATCGAGGAAGTCGCCCACAAGACGCCCGAGAAAATCATCAAGGTCTTTGTCGATCCGCTCGTCGGCCTCACCGACGCGCAAGCCAAGCAACTGGCGGATGGCATCGGCGTCCCGGCAGCCTCGCAGGCCCAGGCCATCGACACTTTCAAAAAGCTCTACACCTGCTACATGGAAACCGATGCCTCGCTAGCGGAGATCAACCCGCTGATTTTGGAAGGCAACGGCAACATCAAGGCGCTCGATGCCAAGTTTAATTTCGACTCCAACGCGCTCTACCGTCAGCCCGAGATCGTTGCCTATCGCGATCTTGACGAGGAAGATGTCGACGAAGTCGAGGCATCGAAGTTCGACCTCGCCTACATCTCCCTTGATGGCAACATCGGCTGTCTGGTGAATGGCGCTGGACTGGCCATGGCGACGATGGATACGATCAAGCTGTTCGGTGCCGAGCCCGCCAACTTCCTCGACGTCGGTGGCGGCGCGACGACCGAGAAGGTGACCGAGGCGTTCAAGATCATGCTGAAGAATCCCAAGGTCAAGGGCATTCTGGTGAACATCTTCGGCGGCATCATGAAGTGCGACACCATCGCTACCGGCATTGTTAGTGCCGCCCGCGAGGTTCACCTCTCGGTTCCATTAGTGGTGCGCATGAAAGGCACCAACGAAGATATCGGCAAGAAAATTCTGGCCGAATCGGGTCTGCCGATCATTGCTGCCGACACCATGGCGGATGCGGCGACAAAAATTGTTGCCGCCGTGAAGTGAGGAAATCAACATGTCGATTCTGATCAACAAAGACACCAAGATCATTACTCAGGGCATTACCGGCAAGACCGGCCAGTTCCATACCGAGAAGTGCATGGAGTACGCCAACGGCAAAAATTGCTTCGTGGCCGGCGTGCATCCGAAGAAGGCTGGCGAAAAAGTTTTCGACGTGCCGATTTTCGCCTCGGTCAAAGATGCCCGGGCGGCCAGTGGTGCGACGGTTTCAGTCATCTATGTCCCGCCCGCCGGCGCCGCGGATGCGATCTGGGAAGCCTGCGAAGCCGATCTCGATCTGGTGATCTGCATTACCGAGGGCATTCCGGTGCGCGACATGCTCATGGTGCGCAACAAGATGCGGCAGAAGGAAGCCAGGGGCGGCAAGAAGACACTGCTGCTCGGCCCCAACTGCCCCGGCCTGATAACCCCTGACGAGGTCAAGATCGGCATCATGCCTGGCCATATCCACCGCAAGGGCCGCATTGGCGTGGTTTCCCGCTCCGGCACACTGACCTATGAGGCTGTTGCCCAGGTCACCGAACTGGGCCTTGGCCAGTCGTCGGCAATCGGCATTGGTGGCGATCCGATCAACGGTATCAAGCACATCGACATCATGCGCATGTTCAACGACGATCCCGACACCGATGCGGTCATCATGATTGGCGAGATCGGCGGACCGGACGAAGCGGAGGCCGCGCGCTGGTGCAAGGACCACATGAAGAAGCCGATCGTCGGTTTCATCGCCGGCGTCACCGCCCCGGCTGGCAAGCGCATGGGACATGCCGGCGCGCTGATCTCGGGTGGTGCCGACACGGCCGAAGCCAAGCTGGCCATCATGGAGGAGTGCGGCTTTACCGTGACACGCAATCCGTCGGAAATGGGCAAGCTGCTGAAGTCGCTGCTGTAGTCGTTTCCGCGCGAAGGCAAGGCGGGCTGCGGCCCGCCTTTTTTCGACGTATTGATAGGGAGCATTCAATGGCGCTGTTTTTATCCGAAGCCGATGTGCGCCAGTTGCTGACCATGGATCTGGCGCTGGAAGCCGTAACGGCAGCGCATGCCGCCCATGGCCACAATCGCGCCATCGACATTGCCCGCCAGCGCACCCGGACGCCGACATCGTCGCTGCACATCCTGCAAGGCGCGCTGCTTGACGAAGGAGTGATCGGCTATAAGGCTTACACGATTGCGCGTGCGGGCCAGCGCTTCATGGTGCATCTGTTCGACGCGGCGACCGGCACACCGCTGGCGGCAATCGAGGCCGATTTCCTGGGGATGATGCGCACCGGCGCCGCCGGTGGCGTGGCCGCAAAAGTTCTATCCCGTCCGGAAAGCGCGGTGGTCGGGTTGATTGGCGCCGGCTGGCAGGCACAAAGCCAGCTGGAGGCGCTGTGTCGGGTCAGGCCGATCCGGCAAGTCAAATTGTTTGCGCGCGATGCCGAGAAGCGCCGTCTCGCCAGCGCCGACTTTTCAAAACGTTTCGGTGTCGAAGTCGAGCCGGTCGATAGCGCGGAAGCTGCGGTGCGCGATAGCGATATCGTAGTCACCATTACTGCGGCGGTCACGCCATTGTTCAATGGCGAATGGCTGGCGGCCGGTACGCACATCAATGCTGCCGGCTCGAATGCCCTGATCCGGCGCGAGATTGACGAAAAGACCGTTGCCCGCGCGGCCGTGGTGTGTGTCGATAGTCGGCCAACTGCCCTGCGCGAGGCGGGCGACCTGTTGCCGGCGCTGGAAAAGGGACGGCTTGCCGAAGGCCAGCTTGTCGAGCTGGGCGAGTTGATTACCGGCATTCGCCCGGGACGACCGGATGCCGAAGCAATCACGTTGTTCGAATCGCAAGGCATGGCCATCCAGGATCTGGCAGTCGGCGTGCGCCTGCTCAAACTGGCACAGCAGCAGGGACTTGGTGCGGAATTGCCCTATTGAGAACGCTTTTAGTGTCCGCTACGTGAAAAAGCATTGACTGACTTAATGTCTGGCTGTAAGAATGAGGCATATCACACTGTTTCTGCTTGAGGTTTGAGCGTGGGATGTGGAACTGCTTTACGGGAGGCGTATCGAACACGGTGGTTGGCAAATTGAAAACGAACGACTGGGGTGCCCATCGGCGGGTACGTGTTTGCCTGCGATGGTATTAATCGATCTTTCCGCGGCGATCGAAATGGCCTTCTGCAGCGATCCCGGTCAGGTTCGCCCGCTCAACGAGGATTCGGTGCTGGTCAATCAAAAGTTGGGTCTTGCCGTACTGGCGGATGGCATGGGTGGCTACAATGCCGGCGAGGTTGCCAGCGGTATGGCCACGACAGTTGTGGGTAGTGAGCTTGCACACCAGTTTGACACCAGAGCGCCCGGCGATCTTCTTGAGAGCGGACAGGTCTGGGCTCGGCAAGCACTGATTGATGTGGTTGCGCGCACCAATGCGGCAATTTACCAGGCAGCGCAAAGTCAGTCCCAATACACGGGAATGGGCACCACACTGGTCGCCGCCCAGTTCTATGATGATCATCTGGCGGTAGCGCACATCGGTGATTCCAGGCTGTATCGTCTGCGCGGGGAAGAACTGAAGCAACTGACGCGCGACCATTCCCTGTTGCAGGAACAGATCGACAACGGCATGCTCACTTCTGAGCAGGCACGCTTCTCGCTTAACAAAAATCTGGTGACGCGTGCGCTGGGTGTCGAGCCGACTGCGGACGTCGAGTTGAATGAATACGATGTACTTCCTGGCGATGTTTATCTGCTCTGCTCGGATGGCCTCAACGATATGATGGAGGATGAGGAGATTGCCCTGACGTTATCGACACTGTCGGTAAATCTGCCGCTCTGTGCAATGCAACTGGTGCAACAGGCGAATGACAATGGCGGTCGTGACAACGTTTCGGTTATTCTCGTCAAGATAAAGGAAGCCTTTCCGGCGCCCCATGGTTCACATGGGGCAGGCTGGTGGCGACGCGTGCAGTCTTGGTTCGGTTAACGATGGTGTTTTGAAGGACGCTCAAGATGGCTAAGCTCATACTCAGCATGGACAATCTGGTGCTCAAGGAGATTCCCTTGAACAAGGAGCGCACCACGCTCGGGCGCAAGGCGCACAACGACATCCAGATCGATAATCTGGCAGTCTCGGGCGAGCATGCCGTGATCGTGAGCATCCTCAACGATTCATTCCTGGAGGACCTCAACAGCACCAATGGCACCTTCGTCAATGGCCAGCAGATAAAGAAGCATTTCCTGCAAAACAATGATGTCATCGAACTGGGCAAGTACCGTCTCAAATACATCAATGAGGCGGCGCAAAGCGCCACGCAGGCCGATTTCGAAAAGACCATGGTGTTGCGCCCCGACATGTTGAGGAAGGCAAACGAACCAGCGGCAGCGAAACCGGCTGGTGGCGCTGTTCCGGCGGTCATGGCTCCGCCGATCCAGACTGCTCCTGCTGCTGTGCCGGCGGCCCCCGCGCTGCCATTCGGCGCGATCCAGATCCTGACCGGCAGCAACATCGGCAGAC
This sequence comes from Rhodocyclaceae bacterium UBA2271, assembly GCA_002347405.1. Lineage (GTDB taxonomy): Bacteria > Pseudomonadota > Gammaproteobacteria > Burkholderiales > Rhodocyclaceae > Sulfuricystis. The sequence continues at coordinate 25,117 of DDXB01000056.1, forward strand.
GGCTGGAACTGACCAAATCACTCACCACACTAGGCAAGCCGGGGGTTCAGGTGGCAGTCATTGCGCGCCGCCCGATCGGTTATTTTCTGACCCATGTCGAAGGCGCCCGATACCCGCTGGTGAATGGCATGGCCATTCATACCCAGGCGCATGAACTCAAGGATCATGACGTCCTCGAACTGGCCGGCGTGAAAATGGAGTTTTCCCTCAAGGCCTGATGCGGGCTGAATCGGAAAGGGATCTGGTGCCGCGCGGGTGTCTGCCCCTGCGGCCGTATTATTTATATGATACGTCCGATGAGCGAATTACACTTGACTGCCTGGATCCGCCAGACGAGTGGTGGGTTCGCGATCATAGAGACTGAATAGCATGAAAATTCGTATCCTCGGCTGCAGTGGCGGGATTGGCGGCCGCCACTTGCGCACCACCTCGATCCTGGTCGACAACGACATTTTGATCGATTGCGGGACTGGGGTGGCCGATCTTTCCATTGCCGAGCTCGCGCAGGTCGATCATATCTTCCTGACCCATAGCCATATGGACCACATCGCCTGTCTGCCCCTGCTGATCGATACCGTGGGCGACATGCGCAATCGTCCCCTGATCATTCATGCGACGCCATCCGTCGAGGAAATATTGCGTACGCACATCTTCAACTGGGCGATCTGGCCGGATTTCACTGAAATTCCTTCACCGGAAAAGCCTTGTCTGCGCTTTGAGTCGATTGAAGTCGGGCAAGCCGTCGAGTTGCGCGGGCGACGGATCGTGCCTCTGCCAGTTGCCCATACCGTTCCTGCAGTCGGCTACCAACTCGACTCGGGGCGCGCCAGCCTGGTGTTTTCCGGTGATACCGGACCCTGCCCGGCGTTTTGGCAGGCCGTGAATGCAATCGGTGATCTGAAGACCCTGATCATCGAAACCGCCTTTTCCAATCGTGAACGCAAACTGGCGGAAGAATCCTGCCACCTGTGTCCCAGCATGTTGCTGGAGGAGTTGCGCTATCTGCAATCCAGACCGGAGATATTCATTACCCACCTCAAGCCTGGCCAGATCGAATTGACCATGCAGGAAATCGAAGAAAGCATCGGCGAATTCAGGCCGCGCATGTTACAAAACAATCAGGTGTTCGAGCTATGAGCGCATTGCCGGTATTACCCGAAACATTGGCGCGACTGTCGCCCCTGGCCGGGCTGGGCCAAGACTTTCTGCGTCAGCTTGCATCCCTGGCCAGAGTCGAGAGCTTCATACCCAGTCCGCACCCGCTTGATTTTGAGTGGCAGCACAAGACGGTTTACCTCCTCAAAGGCGAGTTGAAACTCGATTATCCGTCCGGCGGTATGAAAATCCTCGTCGGTGGGTGGGATGACGCGCTTTCTCCCCTCAATCGCAGTGGCATGGATCCGCTGCGCGCGCGAGCAATTACCGATGTCGAGCTATTGTGGTTCGACGCCAATGTCCTGGATATTCTGGTCACCTGGCATCAGGCGGCACCCGCGATGCCGGCGCAGTCCGATGGCGCTGCGACGGAATGGCGGGCACTGCCCGGCATCTTCGATGCGCGGCAGTTGACGGTGGGCGCTTTTGCAAGTTTGCCGGCAGCGCACATTGACAGTCTGTTGGCCTGCTTCAAGCGGCAAGTCGTCAAGCGCGGTGAAGTCATCGTGCGCCAGAGCGATCCGGGCGACTATTATTACGTCATCGAGCGCGGGCGGGCCCAGGTGACCCGCGAAGTGACCGGCGCACGGGTTGAACTGGCAGAACTGCATGCCGGGGACGCGTTCGGGGAGGAAGCCCTGATTGCCGAAACCGTGCGCAATGCCACGGTGACGATGGCAACGGATGGTGTACTGCAGCGCCTCGCCAATGCCGACTTCGTCAATTTGCTGCGGGAACCCCTGCTGCAACGTCTGGCGGCAGAAGAAGCCCGGCGGCGGGTAATGGCAGGAGCAGTGTGGCTGGATGTCCGTTTCCCTGCCGAGTACCAGCACGACGGACTTCCCGGCGCGCTCAACATCCCTTTGAACGAGTTGCGCGATGCCCTGCCCAATCTGCCTGCCGACAGGGAGTATGTGACGTATTGCCAGACTGGTCGGCGTAGTTCGGCGGCGGCGTTCCTGCTGTCGCAACGCGGCTTTTCCGCCAGCCTGCTGGCGGATGGGCTGAATTCCATGCATTCCGAAAGAGCGGCGACACCATGAGTGCGGTATTGAATCCCGGATCGACCAAACAGACCAGCAGTGATCCCGTCAGCGCCGGGGACCTCGGCAGTCGTCTGGCTTTTTTCAAGAACCTGCAGGCGGTCACCAACAAAATCCATGCGACCGCGAACATCGACGAGATCATGCTGGAACTGTCGCAGGATGTCTGCGCCTTGTTCAATGCCGACCGCCTCACTGTTTATTCGCTCAGCGAGGACAAGATTTCGATCATTTCCAAGGTCAAGACCGGACTCAATTCCTTCCGTGACCTGAAGCTGCCGATTGCCGATCAGAGCATTGCCGGGTATGTGGCCCTGGCGAAAAAGATCATCAACATCCGTGATGTCTACGACGAGGCCGAACTGCGGAAAATCAATCCCGACATGCGCTTTCTGCAAGAGGTGGACAAGCGCACAGGCTACCGCACCAAACAAATGCTGGTCGCCCCCATCACCGACGTCCAGACCAATGATCTGCTGGGCGTTGTCCAGATCATCAACAACAAGGCCGGTGTTCCTTTTGCCGCGGTGGCCGAGGAGGGCGTCAAGGGTTTGTGCGAAACGCTGGCAATTGCCTTTGCCCAGCGCAGCAAGCCGGCGCAGTCGATCAAGACCAAATATGACCATCTGGTGCTGGACGCAGTTGTTTCCACCCAGGAAATGGAACTCGCCACGCGCACGGCGCGCAAGAAAAGTATTGATGTCGAAGAGGCGCTGGTCAGTGAATTCCAGGTCAAGATAGGGGTGATCGGTGCGGCGCTGGCTAAGTTCTTCGGGGTGCCCTACGAACCCTTCAAGCCTGACCGCATCAAGCCGCTCGACCTGATGAAGAACTTGCGGCGCGAATACGTCGAGCAGAATCTCTGGCTGCCCGTAGACGAAACCCCCGAGGGCATCATCATTCTTTGCATGGATCCCGAGCAGGTCAAGAGCTCGCGCATCGTCAACAACATTTTTGCCCGCAGCAAGATCGCCTACCGGGTCACCACGAATCGCGAATTCAAGCAGACGGTTGATCAGTTTTTTGGTGGCGGTGGCTTCACCGACGATACCAATGTCGGTGACCTGCTGTCGGCAATGGACGAGGGTGAAATTGAAGTCGAAAGCGGCGATGATGTCTCCGCTGCTGCCGATAACGAACTGGTCAAGCTGGTCAATAAGGTCATCATCGACGCCTACCAGCAAGGCGCATCGGATATCCACATCGAACCGGGCATGGGCAAGGACCGGGTGCTGATCCGCCTGCGCAAGGACGGTTCGCTGTCGAAGTACATCGAGATTCCGTCGAGTTTCCGCCAGGCCTTGGTTGCGCGTATCAAGATCATGTGCGATCTGGATATTTCCGAGAAACGCCGGCCGCAGGACGGCAAGATCAAGTTCAAGAAATTCGGCCCCCTCGACATCGAACTGCGGGTGGCGACCTTGCCCACCGCCGGTAGCGTCGAGGATGTGGTGATGCGTATCCTGGCGGCCGGTGAACCGATACCCATGGAGAAGCTGGGTCTGTTGCCGCACAATCTGGATCGTCTGAAAACCGCGGTTTCCAAGCCGTATGGCCTGTTCTTCGTCTGCGGTCCGACCGGTTCCGGCAAGACGACGACGCTGCACTCGGTGCTCAAGTTTCTCAACAACGTCGATACCAAGATCTGGACCGCCGAAGACCCGGTCGAAATCACCCAGAAGGGCCTGCGCCAGGTGCAGATCAACAAGAAGGCCGGCCTCGACTTTCCGGTCATCATGAAAGCCTTCCTGCGCGCCGACCCCGACATCATCATGGTGGGCGAGATGCGCGATGCCGAAACCACCGGCATCGGCATCGAGGCCTCGCTTACCGGCCACCTGGTATTCGCTACGCTGCACACCAACAGCGCGCCTGAATCTATCGTACGCCTGCTCGACATGGGCATGGACCCGTTCAACTTCTCCGATGCCCTGCTCGGCATCCTGGCCCAACGCCTGGCCAAGCGGCTGTGCAAGTGCAAGGAGGCTTACACCGCCAGTCCTGAGGAAATGCAGCATTTTCTCGCCGAGTACTGCGAGGAACTGGCGAACACCGAAACCTTCAAGCGCGACGGCAAGGCAGCCTTTGACGCGGTGTATCAGGAATGGGTGAAAAAGTATGCCAACGACAAGGGCGAGTTCACGCTCTACCGTCCCAAGGAAAAAGGGGACTGCGAAGCCTGTGGCGGCTCGGGTTACAAGGGGCGGATGGGCCTGCATGAACTGATGATCGGCACCGATGCGGTGAAAAAACTGGTTCAGGAGCATTCCCGCGTCGCACTGCTCGTCGCGCAGGCTCTTGAGGATGGCATGCGCACCCTCAAGCAGGATGGCATGGAAAAAGTACTGCAGGGCATGACCGACATGAAGCAGGTGCGAGCGGTCTGTATCAAATAAATTACCGGGAGGGAATGGCATGGGCGCTGATGACTCGCACGACAGCCTGTTCCTCCGGTTGGAGCAGCTCAACGAGATAGGCGCCGCGCTTTCGAGCGAACGGGATATCGACCGCTTGCTGGAAAAAATCCTGCTGGCGGCCAAGGCCATCACCCATGCCGATGGCGGTACGCTCTACCGCATGACGGACGCCCGCCAGGCGCTGTGCTTCGAGATTGTGCGGAACGACAGCCTCGGCATTGCGCTGGGTGGCACCTCCGGCAATCCGATCAATTATCCCGACCTGCCGTTGCAGGACGAACAAGGCGTCCCCAACAACTCGATGGTCGCTGTCTTTGCCGCGCTCAACGATAGAACCGTCAACATTGCCGACGCCTACAGCGAGGCCGGGTTCGACTTTTCCGGGACCCGCAAGTTCGACGCACGCAGCGGCTACCGGTCGTGTTCGTTTCTTACCGTGCCAATGAAGAATCATGAACACGAAATCATCGGTGTCCTGCAACTGATCAACGCGATCAATCCCGAAACCGGTGCGGTCATTCCGTTTTCGCTGGCTGCACAGCATCTGGCCGAATCGCTGGCCTCACAGGCCGCCATCGCCTTGTCCAACCGTTTGCTGATATCTCAGCTGGAGGCGCTGTTCGAGTCATTCATCAAGCTCATCAACCTCGCCATCGACGAAAAATCGCCTTACACCGGCGGCCACTGTCAGCGGGTACCCGCCCTGACCATGATGATTGCCGAGGCGGTCAATGCGACGCATGCAGGGCCATTCGCCGATTTCACGATGTCCGAGAGCGACCTCTATGAATTGAAGATTGCCGGGTTGCTGCACGACTGCGGCAAGGTGACCACCCCCGTACATGTGGTGGACAAAGCCACCAAACTGCAAACCCTTTTTGATCGCATCGACCTCGTCGATACCCGCTTTGAAGTGCTCAAGCGCGATGTCCAGATAGCGGCTTTGCGCAAGCAACTCGAATTGCGAACCAGCACGGATCGTGCTGCCGAAACCGCCTGTTGGGCCGATTGCCTCAAGGAAATGGGTGTGCTCGACGAAGAACGGGCCTTCCTGCATCGTGCCAACATCGGCAGCGAAATCATGAGCCAGGCCGACCAGCAGCGCGTTCGCGACATCGGCACGACCCGGACGTGGCGCAACCCGGTCGGCGTCGATGCCGATTTTCTGTCGGCCGAGGAAATCGAAAACCTTGCCATTCGTTCCGGCACCCTCACCGCGAAGGAACGCGAGACCATCAACCACCACATCGTCGCCACCAACAAAATGCTCGAGGCGCTGCCGTGGCCGAAGCATCTGCAACGCGTGCCCGAATATGCCGGCGGCCACCACGAACGCATGGATGGCAAGGGCTACCCGCGCGGCCTGACCCGCGAACAAATGTCGCTGCAGGCACGCATGATGGGCATCGCCGACATCTTCGAGGCGCTCACCGCCAAGGACCGGCCCTACAAGTCAGGCATGAAACTGTCGCAAGCCATCGACATCATGAAAAAATTCAGCAAGAACGGCCACATCGACTCCGAGTTGTTCGAGGTGTTTATCAGACAGGGCGTGCATCTGCGCTACGCTGCGGATTTCCTCGATCCGGCGCAGATTGATCAGGTGGGCTAGAAAGTCGGCGCTGGCGGGACGGCGCCAAATGGGTCAGCGAGTGACAAAAATTGGCACATTCTGACGCGGGACGCAGGCAATGGCATTTAGAATTGCCAGATTGGCAGGTCGGGAAAGGGCATTAGCGTGTTCGCGGCGAGGGTCTGTGTTTAGTAAACCTGTTGTCAGATGCGGCAAATTACGGGTATGTGCCATGTCTGGCGCAGAAATCGGCAGTAAAAGGAGTTCTTTTTGTGAAGCTGGCACGACTGTTGCTCAGTCTTTACCAGCACGATTGAAGTGCTTTACCTTAAGGAGAGATACCATGCGTAAGATTCAACAGGGCTTTACCCTTATCGAACTGATGATCGTTGTCGCGATTATTGGTATTTTGGCTGCCGTGGCGTTGCCGGCGTATCAGGATTACACCATTCGCGCCCGAGTTTCCGAAGGTCTGATCCAAGCTGGCGCAGTTAAGAACCTCGTCACCGAAAATTATACGAGCGACCCGGCTACGGTTACTCTTTGCGCCGGGTTTGTTCCCCCGGCTGCCACTGTTAACCTGGCCAGCCAGACTTGTGCAGACGCAACTGGCATCATCGTCACTACCATGACGGCAACTGCTGGTGCTGCTGTCGCCACCTTGACGCCGGCTTTCCCGGCTAACCCTGGCGAGCAAATTACTTGGGCTTGCACAGGCACCCCGGCGAAGTACATGCCGGCCAGCTGTCGTTAAAAAGTTTAATAGGGGGCCACGGTTTAATCGGTTTGCCCTCCGCAACACGAACCCCCGCTCCGGCGGGGGTTTTTTCGTCCAAGCGCTGCGACAATTCTTACCAAATTCGCCCAACTAGTGTGCGCGAATGAGCACAATGAACATATCATTACCCGACGCCCTCAAATCCTTCGGGCATGGATGAGCAGGTCATGGGCAACGTGACATTCCGGCGTGGTTGAGCGCGAATCCCTGAAATCAATAAAAAATAAGAAACGGTAGATAGCGGTAGTGCGAGTGGGTGTGCGGTTTGCTTGAACGGATCACGTGCCGCCAGGCAATGTTTTCACGAAATACTTCACTTGCGGCAATCCTTCGAAATGGGCATCCTGGGTAAGGATCGTGGCGTTGTGCAGGATGGCGGTGGCGTAGATCAGCGCATCGGCCATGGGCAGTTGTTTTTCGATACTGATTTTCCCGGCATACAAGGCAACGGCTTCATTCACATCGAGCACTTGCCCCTGCTTGAGTTGGGCGATGGCCTGAAATGCCTTGTTTTCGTCGTACGCGAGGGTGATTTTCTTGAAGACTTCGTACAGCACGATGCTGGGCACCAGCAGTTCATCGGTATTCTCGATGGCGGCGGCGTAATTCTCGGCAAGCGGAGAGTCCGCGAAGTATTCCAGCCAGCCGGATGTGTCCACGATGTTCATGGGCGATCGTTTTCCCGGTCGAAGTCGGTGTCCATGCCTTTAAGCATGCCACGGGCCGCTTGCATCGGCCGGACAGGGATGAACTCGATGCGGTCACCGTATTGAACGACTTGCATGGGAGTGCCAGCCTTGAGCTTCATTGCTTCGCGAATGTGCTTGGGTATCACGAGCTGGAACTTGGGAGAAAGTGTGAGTGTGTTCATGGCATCCATCCTTCAGTTAGGCAACGAAGTATAGATCGATAAGAAAATAGTGGGTAAATGGGTGACTGTCATGGGCTGACCGGCAATGCGCTGCTTTTGCCTTGACCTGTCTATGTCGAAGCCGAGTCAGCGCAGCATTTCGGGATTCATCACCGCCCGCAATACGGCCAGATCGTGATTCTCACGGCTGGAAATAAATAGGGGAGTGCGGTTTAATCGGTTTGGCCTCCGCAACACGAACCCCCGCTCCGGCGGAGTTTTTTTGCTGCGCTGTGTTTTACACGGCTTGAGGTTCGATCTCGCGCTCGATCTCCTGCTTTTTGGTTGCCTCGGCAACCTTGATGTCGTAGGCGATCTGCAAATTCAGCCAGCTGGTCACGTCTCCGCCAAAATAGCGCACTAGGCGCATGGCGGTATCCACCGTCACGCCGCGCCGTTCAAGCACGATATCGTTGATCCTGCTGGGTGGCACATGGAGTGCAATAGAAAGCGCATTGGCACTCATGCCCAGCGGCTTGAGGTAGTCTTCGCGCAACACCTCGCCCGGATGAATCGGGCGCATTCCATTGGTCGGGTTTGTCATTTCACTCTCCTAGTGGTAATCCACAATTTCCACATCAAACGCATTTCCGCCTTCAAAGCGAAAGCACACGCGCCACTGGTCATTGATGCGGATGCTGTGTTGACCAGACCGGCCACCCTTTAACGCCTCCAGCCGATTGCCCGGTGGCGAACGCAAAGCGGCCAAGTTTGCCGCGCTATCGATCTGCTGTAACTTCCGCTCGGCCACTGCCGCGATATTGGCGAACCGTGCGACGCGCATCCCCGCAAACAAGGTTTGCGCTTCGACGCAGTGAAACGATTTGATCATGCGTGCAGAATATACCGCTTATCGGTAAGCGTCAAGACTGAGAGGGCTATTAACGTCCGCGGCTGGCCAGTTCAGCGCAACATCTCCGGATTCATCACTGCCCGCAACATGGCCTGATCGCCGTCGGCGCGGCTTTGTCGGGAAAACCACCAGATGGCGCCTTTCTTGATGCTCCAGTCGGCATCGACGCCGGCGAGCAGTCGGGCGGCGAGCTGGCCGAGCGTGGGTTGGTGGCCGACCAGCATGACCGCGCCGGGATAGGCCGCCGCGCCGCTGGCCGAGAGGCGGGCAGCATCGATGAGGTCGGCGACATCCGCGCCGCAGGCAATCCGTGGCTCGATCTCGAAAGGCAGCGCCAGGGCGTGGGCGGTTTGCTGGGTGCGCGCGGCGGGGCTGACCAGTATTTTCAGTTTTTTCGGCAGCCGTGGCTTCAGCCATTTGGCCATGTCGCGTGCCTGTTTTTCGCCGCGCGCGGTGAGACAGCGCTCGGCATCGGCCATGTCGAAACCACCGTCTTCGGCTTCGGCGTGGCGCCAGAGAATCAGGTCCATCGTTATTTGCTCCGTGATTTGTCTGCTGCGCCAGCCAGTTTCGGCAGGCGCAGCCGGCCCAGTTGCTTGAGTCCGGCCGGCACGGCTTTCAGCAATTTATGGTGGCGCGGCCCATGCCAGCCGCCGATCAGGGTGACGGCTTCGCGCAGGCGTGGGTCATCGTCGGCACAGCTCATCAGCAGTTCGCCGGCACTGGCGAGGTCGTTGATCTGCCCCAGGGCGTCTTGCAGGCGAGTCAGGTGCAAAAGCATGCGTCGCAGGGCTTTGGGTGATGCCAGCGGGGTAAAAAATTCGAGCGCGTAACGCAGGCGTTTGATGTCAATGCGCAGTGCGTGAAGGGATGGCGGATTGTCGACGCGGGTCTGTTTAACGAGAGCCAACACCTTCTTGCGCAGGCGGCGCAGGCGGTTTTGCGCAAATTCGAGCAAGGTCTGCGCCGTACCCGCTGCGGGGCATTTCATACCCGCTGCGGGGCACTTTGTCCCGCCAGTCCCGAAAAGGGGATTCCCTTCGGTCACGCCGACGTTTGTGTCTGCTATGGCTTCTGGTTGTCCGTGTAAAGTCGCCAGGGTCTGCAGGATGATGCTGCCATAGCGTGGCGAACGCATGAAGCGCATGGCTTCTTGGCGGGCGACGAAGCGCCGTTCGGTGATGATGCCGACCAGCGCGGCGAGGCGCGGTTCGTCGGGGAGTGCGGTCAGCACCGGCGCGGCGATCTCGGCGAGCAATACGTCGAGATCGCGGGCCGGACCGAGCACCGCCATCAGTTCGGAGAGCGGTGGCAAGAGTGCCGCAGCGAGGCCGTCGGGCAGTTGCGGTCCGAACAGCCGCAGCGCTGCACGCAAGCGGCGCGTGCTGATGCGCATCTGGTGGATGTATTCGGGGTCGGCGCTGTCGCAGGCCAGGGCGCCCAGATGGTTTTGCTGCAGGTGGTCGAGGCAGGCCAGCGCAATGGCGCGGAAGGCGTCCGCCGGCGCCGCGCTGGCCGCCAGCGGAATCGGCACGGCCTTGACGGGCGCGACGGGAATCTGCTGGAACAGCCGGTAGCCGCGATCGGCCTTCGACTGCGGCGCGGGGGCGAGCGGGATGCGCTGGGCGAGGGTCTGCGCCATGACGAACAACTGCATGGCTTCGCCGGCGAGGAGTTCGATCTCGATTTCCGAGATTGCCTGGCGCTGGCCGTTGGCGACGATCCAGCCGCGGTCGAGGGCGAGTTCGATGCGCGTGCCGCGGGGCAGTTCGAAAGTCCAGGCGGTGCGCTGAAAATTGGTTTCGAAGACGGGGGCGATCCGCGCCAGCAGCTTCGGCCGGGAAAGCCAGTCGCGCACCACCGGGTCGTCGATCGCGGTGAAGTCGAAATGCCCGGCGTAGGGCGTTTCCCATTCCGGACGGGCCGATATGCCGCCGGCGCGCTGGCCGGCGCACTTGACGGATTGCAGCCAGAACCCGCCATGTTCGCGCAGCCGCAAGGCGATGCCGCGCTGGCGCAGTTCGCGCGCCGGGGTGTCGTAATACAGGTTGGTCAGCCGGTAGGACTGCTTGCGAGCGGCCTGCTGGAGGAGGGGATGACGCAGGAAATTGCGTTGCGCATCTTCGGGCAGGGCGAGCTTGAGTTCGATTTCTTCGGCCATGGGGGTGGGTAGGGGTTATTCGTGGCGTAGCGCTTCAATGGGCGACAGGCGCGCGGCCTGCCTTGCCGGATAGTAACCGAAGAATATCCCGATGGCGGCGGCGAAACTCACCGCCAGCGTCGTGGCGTAGGGCGACAGCTTGATCGGCCAGTCGGCCAGTGCGCCGATCAGTTCCGCGCCCAGGCTACCCAGCAGCACGCCGATCAACCCGCCGATCAGCGAGAGGGTGATGGCTTCGATGAGGAACTGGCGCAGGATGTCGCCCGATTTCGCGCCGACCGCGCGGCGCAGCCCGATTTCGCGCGTGCGCTCGGTGACCGACACCAGCATGATGTTCATGATGCCGATGCCGCCGACCAGCAGCGAAACTGAGGCCACCGCGGCCAGCAGCATGGCCATCACCCGCGACGAGTCCTCGCGCGCCTGCAGGATTTCGGTGAGGTTGCGCAGGTTGAAGTCGTCTTCCTGGCCCGGTTGCAGGCGGTGCCGCTGGCGCAGCAGATCGCGCACCTTCTCCTCGGCGATTTTCAGGTCGACGCCATCGCGCGCCTTGATGCTGATCGAACCGACCGAACGCGACTTGGCCAGCACCGTGGCACCCAGCACGCGGTTGCGGGCGGTGCTGATCGGCATCAGTACAACATCGTCCTGGTCGCTGCCGGACAGGTTCTGCCCCTTGCCGGCCAGCACGCCGATGACGGTCAGTGGCACGTTGCGGATGCGGATCACCTGGTCGATCGGACTTTCATCGCCGAACAGGCTGGTGGCGACCGTCTGGCCGATGATCGCGACTTTTGCCGCGCCGTTGATTTCCGCCGGATCGAAATAGCGGCCATCGGCCAGCGTCCATGCGCGCACCTCGAAGTAGTCGGGCGTGACGCCAAAAAATGTTGTCGACCAGTTGCTGTTGCCGGCGACTACCTGGCCGCTGCCGCGCAGCGTGGGCGCGGTGCCGACGAGATACTCGGGCAATTCGCGGGCGATGGCGTAGGCGTCATCCTCGCTGATGGTGTGGGTGGCACCGGCCGCTGAGCGGGCGCCGCCCTGGGATGCCGAGGCAGAAAAAACAATGAGCAGATTCGAGCCGAGACTTTTTATCTGCGATTCGACCTTCTCCTGGGCGCCGCTGCCGACGGCGATCATGATGATCACGGCGGCCACGCCGATGATGATGCCGAGCATGGTCAGTGCCGAGCGTAGCAGATTGACGCGCAGCGCTTTTAACGCGATCAGCAGGGTGACGTAGAAGTTCATGCTGCGGCCAGGTTCGGCAGGGCGGCCAGGTCGGCGCTGGCATCATGCGGCGTGTTGGGCCGATCATCGATCACCCGGCCGTCAAGAAAGCTGATGATGCGGCTGGCGTAGGCGGCGATGTTGTGTTCGTGCGTCACGACAACGATGGTGATGCCGTCGCGATTGAGGGTCTGCAGCAGCGCCATGATCTCGATGCCGGTGCGCGAGTCGAGTGCGCCGGTCGGCTCGTCGGCCAGCACCAGTGCCGGGTCGTTGGCCAGCGCCCGGGCAATGGCGACCCGCTGCTGCTGGCCGCCCGACAGTTGCGCCGGGTGATGATCCATGCGCTCGGAAAGCCCGACCTGGGCGAGTCGCTGCGCGGCGCGGGCATGGCGGTCAGCCAGCGCCAGCCCGCGATACAGCAGGGGCAGGGCGACATTGTCGAGCGCCGAGGTGCGCGGCAACAGATTGAAATGCTGAAAGATGAAGCCGATGCGCCGGTTGCGCAAGCCCGCCAGCGCGTCATCCGACAGGCGTGCGACGGCCTCGCCATCCAGCCAGTATTCGCCGCCACTGGGATGGTCGAGACAGCCCAGCAGATTCATGAAGGTGGACTTGCCCGAGCCCGACGGACCCATCACGGCGACGAATTCGCCGCGCGTAATTTCCAGCGACACACCCTGCAAGGCCGGCACGCGCGTGTCGCCGAGCAGGTAGTCCTTGGCGAGAGCGACGGTGCGGATCAGTGGCGCGTTCATCTCTTTCGAATAAATCTAGAAAAAGCAGTTCACCACGGAGGACACGGTGATCACGGAGAAAAAACAGGGCGTTACGAAATAAGAGCATGACGCCCGTTGGGTGTGCCTGAATTTTGTGTGCTTGCGCCGTTGCTCCGTGTCCTCTGTGCTCTCCGTGGTGCGAACCGAGGTTTTTAGGACAAATTGACGCTGAAAAAACGCCGGAGCTGGAATTGCGGACGCGAGTGCGCGCGTGACTTCGCGATCCATCAGAACATCCGTGGGGTCGCCAGCTTCGGCTTTTCGGCTGCAGCCGTGCCGACAATGAATTCGCGGCCCTCGGCCAGATCGCCGTCGAGCAGTTCGGTCTGGGTGCCATCGTTGATGCCGGTCTTGACCTCGATGAGCGTCGGCTTGCCATCCTTGCCAAGCATCCAGAGTTTCCCGCTGGTGTCGGCTCGGCCGCCGCCTTTGCCCATGCCGCTACCCCCCGGCTGCCGTGCTGCCGGCGCCGACTTTTCATCGCGGGGCGGGCGGAAGCGCAGCGCGGCATTGGCGATCTTCAACACGCTGTCCTTATGGGCGGTGGTGATGCGCACATTGGCCGTCATGCCGGGCAGCAGGATCAGATCGGGGTTGGCGGCATCGATGATGACGGTGTAGGAGACGACATTCGACACGACCAGTGCCGACTTGCGCACCTGGGTAACAGTGCCCTTGAAGCGTTTGCCGGGGAAGGCATCGACGGTAAACGTCGCCTCCTGGCCAGTCTTGAGCCGGCCGACATCGGCTTCGTCGATGGCGGTTTCGACCCGCATGTCGGCAAGGTTCCTGGCGATGACGAACATTTCCGGCGCCTGCAGGCTGGCCGCCACGGTCTGGCCCGGTTCAACGCTGCGCTTGATGACGATGCCATCGGCCGGAGCGCGAATTTCGGTGCGACCAAGATCGACCTGGGCCTGTCCGAGTTGCGCGCCGCGCTGCTTGACGAGCGCCTCGCTATTTCTTCCCTGCGCCTCGACAACGCGCTGCTGGGCGCGCGCCGCTTCGAGCAGGGTTTGCGCCTTGTCGAGTTCGGCCGGCGAAATGAAATTCTTGTCCACCAGGGTTTTCTTGCGCGCGTAATCGCGCTCGGCATCCATGAGATTGATCTTGGCGCGATACAACTCGGCCTGCTGCACGGACACCGTGGCGCGCGCCGCCTCAAGGTCTGCCTCGGCCTGCCGCACGCGGTGCTCATAAGTTTCCGGCGCCAGTTGCGCGAGCAGTTGGCCGGCCTTCACCGCGCTGTTGTAGTCGACCAGTATTTCGCGAATCTGCCCCGAGATCTGCGAACTGACCTGTACCGACACCACCGGGCTGAGCGTGCCGGTTGCGGATACCGACGCCGTGATCGGGCCGCGCTCGACGGCGGCGAATTTATAGGCGGTGCTGGCGACCGGGTCGGCAAAATACCGATAGGCGGCATAACCCCCCCCCAGCAGGGCAAGGGTCAGGGCGGTGAGGGTCAGGCGGCGGAGTTTCATGCCTTGATTCTAGCCGAAGCCGCCACCATGAAAAACGGCGCCGTACCGCCAGTCCCACAGGGATTCCCTTCGGTCACGCCGACTATTACAGACGGCGGTTTCAAGTCCGAAGTGCAAC
>DDXB01000064.1:0-28926 GCA_002347405.1 Rhodocyclaceae bacterium UBA2271
ACTTCTCGCGTTTCCACACACTCTGAGCCGTCAGGTACCGCAATAAGTGCGAAAGTCCGCCATGAAGGCGCCCGACGCCGGCTCGGCGTAGCGCGCCAGCGCCGGGTCCTCGTCGTAAGGTCGCCGCAGCGCGACCAGCAACTGCTCGAATGGGGCCAATTCGCCGCGCTCCGAGGCGGCCTCCAACGCTTCCTCGACACGCTGGTTGCGCGCGATCAGCCAGGGATTGACCCGGCGCATGCGCTGGGCACGCAATTCGGCACGCAACTCGGCAGGCGGCCCATCGTGCATCATGGCGGCATCCTCGGCGGCGCAACGTGCGCGCCAGCGCTCCAGCCAGTGCTCCAGCCCCTGTTGCGCGGCGAACAGGGCGCGCAGCGGCGCCTCGTTGCCGGCCGCAGCATCCGCCAGCCGCCGCCAGGCCAGGGTGTAGTCCACCCCCTGCGCGTGCAGCAGATCCAGCCAGCTTTCGCCCAGCGCGGCATCGCTGCGCGCGCCGTCCGCCACCTCCTTCAATTCGCCGCCGAGGCCGAGCTTGGCGCGCAGTCCCGCCAGCCAGTGCTGCTGGTAGCGCTCCGGGAAGGCATCGATCACCGCGCTGGCGATTTCGATCGCGCGGCCCTCGCTCGTGTCGATCAGCGGCAGCAGCGCTTCGGCCAGGCGCGCCAGGTTCCAGCGGGCGATGCCGGGCTGCGCCGCATAGGCATAGCGACCCCCGGCGTCGATGGAGCTGAACACCGTGCGCGGATCGTAAGCCTCCATGAAGGCGCAGGGCCCGTAGTCGATGGTCTCACCGGGAATGCCCATGTTGTCGGTGTTCATGACGCCGTGGATGAAGCCCACGTGCATCCATTGCGCCAGCAGCGCGGCCTGGCGCTCGCCAACGGCGCGCAGGAAGTCCGCATGGCGTTGCGGGCTATCGACCAGGTCGGGATCGTGGCGGGCGATGGCGTAATCGGCGAGTTGGCGCACCATCTCGGTCGTGCCATGGGTCGCGAAGTACTGGAAGGTGCCGACGCGCAGGTGGCTCGCGGCGATGCGCGTGAGGATGGCGCCGGGCAGCAGGGTCTCGCGCCGCACCGGCGCGCCGCTCGCCACCACCGCCAGCGCGCGCGTGGTCGGAATGCCCAGCGCATGCATCGCCTCGCCGACCAGCACCTCGCGCAGCATCGGTCCCACCGCCGCCTTGCCGTCGCCACGGCGCGAGAACGGCGTGCGCCCGGAGCCCTTCAGGGCGATGTCGCGCCGTTGGCCGTAGTGGTCGACGACCTCGCCGATCAGCAGCGCGCGACCGTCGCCCAGTTGGGGCGAGAAGCTGCCGAACTGATGCCCCGCGTAAGCCTGCGCGATGGGCATGGACCCGGCGGGCAGCTCGTTGCCGGAAAACATCGCCGCCAAGGCAGGCGCGTCATGGCCGGCCAGGCCGAGCCGCAATTCCTCGGCCAGGTCGTGGTTGAAGAACAGCAGTGCGGGAGTGGGCGCACGCTCCGGCTGGCAGGCGGCGTAGAAGCCCGGCAGGTCGCGGGCGTAGGTGTTGTCGAAGGGAATGGCACTGTTTGGCATGGGCTGTCCGGCATCCGCCGGTCCGGGTTGGTCGGACGATTAATTGCCTCCCGGATGGCGGAAGGCAGCAAGCAGGAATCAGATGGTGGCCAACACGCCAGAAGCAAGTCGGCCATTCTGGAACCTGCCACGTTGCTCATGCCGTTGCCTGGACTGGCGCTGGGCAGCTGGGCGGCCATGAACGCCGTACCCGCTGCGGGGCATTTCATCCCGCCAGCGCCGACTTTTCGGCGCTTTGCTCAGGCCAGTTCGACCTCGGTAACCAATGTCGCCGTCGGCATGCCGATGCAGGCGCCCTGCGCGTAATCGATGCCGAGGGCTTTTACTTCCTTCAGGATCGCCGGACTGTGCACAAACTCGGCAACGGTCTGCATGCCGAGACCCTGGGCAAAATCGACGATGCCGCGGGTGACGGTCAGGGCATTCTGGTCGGTATCCAGCAGCCGGATCAGGCTGCCGTCGATCTTGATCATGTCGGCATTGAGCCGGAGCAGATGCTCGAAGTTGGAGTAGCCGGTGCCGAAGTCGTCGATGGCGATATGACAACCCAAGGCCTTGACCCGGTCGATGAACAGTTTTACTGCGGCGTAGTTTTCGATGCCTTCGGATTCGAGGATTTCAAAGATGGCCCGCTTTGCCAGGGTGCCCTGACTCAGGCAGTTGACGATGAAGGTGGTCAACTCGGGATCGAGCACGTCTTCCAGTGAAAGGTTGAGGGAAAATTCGTAATCATTCTCGGCAAAGCGGCTGAAACATTGCTGCACCATGGTGCGGGTGATGTGGCGGTACAGCCGGATCTTTTTCGCCACGCCGAGGAACTTGTCCGGGCCGATCGCCTGGCCAGACTCGTCGATCATGCGGGCGAGGCATTCGAATTTTTGGATGCGACCGGTGCGGGCATCCATGATCGGCTGGAAGAATGGCACGATGCGGCCCTCCTCCAGCGCCCGCTTCAGGCGATTGGCCCAGAGCAGGTTCTGTTCATAGGATTCGCGCACCCGCTGCACCGGGTCATAAATCAGATAGCCCGACTGGTTCTGCCTGGCCAGTTTCAGGGCGATGCTGGCAGAGGTCAATAGTTGCCCTTCGTCGGTTTGCGTGCTGTCCTGCTGCCGGGTTGCCGCCAGCCCCATGGTGACATGCAGCGGGATGGCCTGGAGCCGCCACTTGATGCCCAGCTTGCCGACATGCGCCAGCAGTTCGTCGACGTATTCATGCAGCGTTTCCGCGGACTTGTCGCCGGGCACCCAGATCGCCATTTCATCGGCGGGCATGCGGTACAGGCGGCTGCCGGCCCAGGCGGGATGTTGCGCGAGAAACTGGCCAAGCGACCTGGCCATGGCGGTGATGACATGGTCGCCACACGGGTGCCCGTAGAAATCGTTGATCTCCTTGAAGGCGTCGATGTTGAGCAATATCAGCGTTGCCGGTTGGGGCTTCTTGAGGTCGACCAGCAGCTTTTCGCGGTTGGGCAGCTGGGTCAGCGCGTCGGTGAACAGGGTGTGCAACTGCTTGATGATGCCGGCCATCAGATAAAGCAGCAGGCCGGAGAGCAGGAGTACCAGGGTGCCGACCAGCAGCGTGATGCGCAGATTGCTTTCACGCATCGGCACCAGGATCGCATCGATCTCGGCACGGGGCACGCCCACGCCAAACACCATGCCGGCCTGGGTGCGGCTGTAGTACAGCGCATAGTCCTTGTCCCTGACGCTCAAGGTCAAGGTCTGCATCGGTGACACCAGCTGGCGGCCGGAGACGATGCCCGATTGCGGCTGCGGCCGGATGATCTTTTGCTGGAGCCGGCTTTGCACGATGGCGTCCAGCAGTTCCTGGGCCAGCAGGACATCTTCGGCAGCGGCGAGGCTGGAGAGATTGCGGTTTTCACTGTCCAGCAGGAATGAGAAGGTGCCGGGCGTCACCTTGACCCGGCTGACCAGCCGGATGATCTCGTCCACGCGCCAGTCGGTGGTCGCCAGGCCGATGACCCGTTCATTGGCGTCACGCATCAGCGTCGTCAGGCTGATGACGACATTGTTGATGTGCTCCTTGTAGTAGGCCGGCGTCCAGTAAAAGCGCGGCAACGCTGCCGGTTTCTTGCCGCCGCCATCCTGCGGCAGAATGCGCGCAAACCAGTCCTGGGTGTGATACGCGCTCTCGTCACGCTGGATGATCATTTGCGCCCCGTGCCGATAGCCGTAGGCTGAATAATTTCCCGGCACATAGGTGTTGGGCGCATACCAGATGCCGCCGCCATACGCGTCCGGGAAGTCGGTCAGGGTGCGCTGCAGGGCTTGCTCAAGCTCGCGGCGATTATCCGCGCCCGTGGTTTTTTTCGTGCGCAGGAACTGTTCGCCGAGGCGCGCCAGCCCGGCAGTATTCTGTTCCATCAGCAGATGATGGTCGTTGATGCGGTCCAGGTTGGCATAGAAGGTGTCGGTAATCTGGCGCTGGCGTAATTCCTTCAAAGCCTGCTGCGAGACATCCAGGTTGAGCGTAGACATCAGCACCATGCCGAGGGCAAACAGGCAAACCAGCAATCCCAGGATCAGCATGATGGAATGCTTGGCCCGGGTCATGCCGAAGAACTTCAGTTCCATTGGCCGTTGAGTCCGGACTGGATGCGCACCTGGGCTTCATCCAGTTGCGCGCTGGTGAGTAATGCCGCCTGCCGGTCTATTTCAGGCTTTGCCCGGCTTTCACCATTGAGCAGGGCCAGGCTGTACCAGACGTAGGCCTCCTTGTTGTCCGCTGTTCCGCCACGGCCCCTGGCATAACTGTCCCCAAGCAGGTACTGCGCCCGTGCGGAACCCTTGCGGGCGGCCTGCAGCAACCAGGGGCGCGCCTTTTCCGGCTGATTTTCCGCTTCAAACTGCGCGGCCAGCGCCAGATGGGCGGGAATATGGCCCAGATTGGCGGCCTGGGTCAGAAATTGAACGGCCCGGGCCGGACTGGCCTCGGTGCCGATGCCCTGCTGATGCGCCATCCCCAGTTCATGCAAAGCGTCGGGCAGTCCGCCATCCGCTGCCTGTTGCATCAGTTTCAAGGCCTGGGCAGGGTCTTTCTTCACTCCTCGGCCATCCTTGTACAGATTGCCGAGCAACAGTTGTCCGGGCGCAAACTGCTGGCCAGCGGAGCGCGTCGCCCATGCCGCGGCAGCCTCGTGGTCACGGTTGGTCAAAGCCAGGCTGGCCATATGGTGCTGTGCCTTGGCATCGCCGTGTTGCGCCGGTTCGCGACAGGCTTCGAGTGCCTGCCGATAGTTCTTGATGGTGAACAGCATGTAGCAATTATTGGCTTCCTTGCGGCTGAGGGACTCGGTCAGGGCGGTCGGGCCGGGAGATCCCGCGCCGGGAGTGGTTTGTCTGGCGGCAGCGGCAGGTTTGGCGCTGTCAACCCGGCTGGCGAAGGCTTTGACCTCGCCCGGACAGGAGTACAGATATCCGCGCTGCATCCGTTGCAGATTCTGCGGATTGGCGGCTTCGCCGGCATACCGTTTGGCGATCACCTGGCAGCGGCTGTCACGTTCACCGGCAACCTTCGCCAGATAGGTGGCACGCGCCTCATCGCCCGAGTGCTGCTCCAGATAACGGGTCAACGGATCGATCAATGGCTGCCCCAAAAGAGCGTCCACCTCGGCCTGAAAGCGTTCCCGGTCCTTGCTGCCCGTCAGGCTGCTGGCAAAATCTGCCAGACGCCGGCCCTGCGCGGTAAGGAACTCACCCGACTTGCCCAGAATAGTATCGGACCCGGACGCAGCCTGTTCCTTCTCCGGCTGACTGCTGCAACCACCCAGCCCGATGGCTAGCGAGATCACCAAAGCAGCGGTTAATACACGCATGAATCTCCTTGTCAGATGCTGGCCAGAGTAGTCAGCGCCTGATGGCAATTAATAGACAAGTGGCCTGAAAGATCGGCATGGTACCCCCTAAGCACTACAAAAAACCTATAAATTCAGAGGTCTATTGGCGAGTGGACAACAAACCACACGGGGACAGAAAAGGCAGGGCCTTTGTTCATTCTAGCGGCTGCAGGAATCAATCAAACCGCCAGCGCCTGCACCATGGCATCTGCCAACGCATCGACGGCCGCTTCTTTCGTCGCCCACGAACACATGAAGCGGGCTCCGCCACCGATGAAAGTGTAGAACACCCAGCCGGCGGCGCGCAGTCTGGCGATGGCGGCATCGGGCAGGTTGACGAAGACGCCGTTGGCCTCGGTGGGCAACAGCATCTCGGCGCCCGGGATCGCGGCGATGCGGTCGGCCAGCCGCCGCGCCATTGCATTGGCATGGCGGGCATGGCGCAGCCAGGTGTCGTTTTCCAGCAGCGCCAGCCAGGGCGCGGAGAGGAAACGCATCTTCGAAGCCAGCTGGCCCGCCTGCTTGCAGCGGTAGGCGAATTCCTCGCCCAGTGCCCGGTCGAAAAAGACGATGGCCTCGCCGACCGGCAGGCCGAGCTTGGTGCCGCCGAAGCACAGCACATCGATGCCGGCGCGCCAGGTGATGTCGGCCGGCGTGCAGCCCAACGCGGCCACGGCATTGGCGAAACGGGCGCCGTCCATCTGGGTTTTCAGCCCGTATTCGCGCGCCAGCCGGGTCAACCCTGCCACTTCACCGATCTGGTAAATGGTGCCGAGTTCGGTGCTTTGCGTCAGCGTGATGGCGCGTGGGCGCGGATAGTGGATGTCACTGCGCCGCGTGATGACTTCACGCACGCCCTGCGCGGTCAGCTTGCCATGGCGGTGCGGCGAAAGCAGCAACTTGGAACCGTTGGAGAAAAATTCGGGCGCACCGCATTCGTCGGTGGCGACATGGGCCGTGTCGGTGCAGATGACGCCCTGATAAGACTGGCACAGCGCCGCCAGGGCCAGCGAGTTGGCCGCCGTGCCGTTGAAGACGAAGAACACTTCGCAGTCGGTTTCGAAGACCGCGCGCAAGCGGTCGCACACCGCCAGCGTGTGGTCGTCGTTGCCATAAGAGGGCACAAATCCCCGGTTGGCGGCGTTGAACGCGGCCAGGGCTTCCGGACAGATGCCGGCCGTGTTGTCGCTGGAAAATTGCAGTTTGAAACCGTCGGAATTGTCGTGAAGCGGCATGCAGCAAAGCCTTCAAAATTGGCAAGAACCCAAGGGGCGTTAGTGTAGTGCTTCACGCTTGCCAGGGCCAGACTGACAAGAGGCGAGGACCTTCAGTTGATGAATCAAGCTGGCCAACGGTGCTGATGATCTATATTGAAAGCAGAATGGCAGAAAGAAAGGAGTGAATCATGGGGGCCATTGACAAGCCGGTCACGAAAGAACACGTTAACTGCGAGACGTGCCTTAAGGAGGTTCCTCTGTCCGAGGTGTTCAATCCGGAAGCGAGTGATTACTTTGTGAATTTTTGCGGTCTGGCGTGTTACGAGGTATGGAAAGCGCGCCTGGAAAAGTCCGAGGAAAAGACTGGAACTTGAAGCGGGAAGTGGGCGGCTTGCACGATAAGCCTGACTCGGATATCGCTAATCAAACAGTTTTGTCCACACCGACTTGACTGGCGGAAGCGCCTAGATAGCGGGGATTCTCGAACAGCGAGGCAAAGACGACCTGCCGCACCTCGGGATGGTCCGGCACCAGATACAGGGCGGGAGTGAGCAGTTCCTCGAAAATGCCGCGCAAGGACCGTGCGCCGACTTTGTATTCCATCGCCAGGTCGGCAATTTGTTCAAACACCAATGGCGCGATCTTCAGTTCGACGCCCTCGTTTCGGAGGATTTCCCGGAACTGGTTGAAGATCGAGTTGCGCGGTTCGATCATGATCCTGATCAACGTTGCGCGCGACAGCGACTCGAGGCGGGCGACGATCGGCAGCCGGCCGGCGAATTCCGGAATCAGGCCGTATTCGAACAGGTCGGTCGGCTTGACGCGCGCATTGAGGCGGTCGAGCACTTTCTGGTTGTCATCATCGGCGGTGGAAATGAAGCCGAAGCTGTGCGATTTGGCGAGAATCTCGTCGAGCCCGACAAAGGCGCCGCCGCAGATGAACAGGATGTGCGTGGTGTCGATATGGCCTGCATTCTTCAGCTTGACCGGCGCGCCCTCCATGATCTTCAGCAGGGCATGCTGCACGCTTTCGCCGGCGGCACTCCTCGACTGGCCGCTGATGGCCTTCAACTTGTCGATCTCGTCGATGAAGATGATGCCGTGCTGGGCCCGTTCGGTTTCGCCGGCGGCCTTGTCGATGAGCCGCTGCAAGATCGCCTCGATTTCCTCATTGACGAATTCGCTCTGGGCCAGCGAGGTGGCGTTGGCGGTGACGAAAGGCACCCCGAGGGCTTTTGACAGGGTTTCGCACAGCAGCGTCTTGCCGGTGCCGGTCGGGCCGATCAGGAGGATGTTGCTCTTGACGATCTCGCTGTCCGCTGCCTTGGCAAACGCAATTTTCTTGAAGTGCGCATAGACGGCAACGGCCAGTTGCTTCTTGGCTTCCTCCTGGCCAACGACATGCTGGTCGAGAAACTTGACGATCTGGCTTGGGGTCAGCGGGGTCATGGGCGGGTGGGTCAGGGCGGGCGCAAACGCTAGAATAGCAGCATGCAAGAGAACCAACCGAGCCTGCTGCTCGTACTCACCAACCTGCCCGATGAAGCCAGCGCCCACGCACTGGCCACCGCGCTGATCGAGGCACGGCTGGCGGCCTGCGTGAATATCCTCGCGCCCTGCCGCTCGGTCTACCGCTGGCAGGGGCGGATCGAGGACGCCACGGAGGTGCCGCTGCTGATCAAGACCACGGCGGAACGCTACCCGGCGCTGGAAGCGGCGCTCCGCCAGCAACACCCCTACGAACTTCCCGAGATTATTGCTGTCCCAATCGATCGCGGCCTGCCGGATTACCTGGCCTGGGTCGGTTTGGAAACCCGCGCAGAGACAACCCCCACAGCACAACAATAAACCGATACCACCATGACCCTACGCCTCTTCGTGCTGCTCTGGCTCGCCCTGGCCAGCTTTACCGCCAACGCCTTGTTTTCCAGCGGTCCCATCGATCCGGAACAGGCCTACCGCTTCTCCGCCCGGGCGCTCGACGCGCAGACCATCGAGGCGCGCTGGGACGTCCAGCCGAAATATTATCTTTACCGCCACAAGATCAGCTTCGCCGCCGACCCGGCGACGGTCAAGCTGGGCGAACCCGCGATCCCGCGCGGCGAAGAAAAGGACGACGAATTTTTCGGCCGCATCGAGGCGCTGCGCGGCACGGTGGTCGTGCGCATTCCCGTCACCACCGCCGGCGCTGGCACGTTTGTGCTGAAGGCCAGCTCGCAGGGCTGCTGGGACGGCGGCGTCTGCTATCCGCCGATCACGCAGGAAGCGACCATCACACTGGCGGCCAGCACCGACGCCGTCCCGCCAGCGCCGACTTCCACCCCGGCCACCGCGCCGGCCACAACCAGCGCCCCGGCCGGCGACGAATCATCCCAGATCGCCAGGCTGCTGGCCGGCAGCGGCTTCTGGATCGCGGTGCTCAGCTTTTTCGGTTTCGGGCTGCTGCTCTCGTTCACGCCCTGCGTGTTTCCGATGATCCCGATCCTCTCCAGCATCATCGTCAATCACGGCCACGCCGTCACCCACGCGCGCGCCTTCACGCTCTCGCTCGCCTATGTGCTGGGCATGGCCGCCACCTATGCCGTGATTGGCGTCGCTGCGGGCTTTTCCGGCACGCTGCTCTCCGCTGCCATGCAGAACGCCTGGGTGCTGGGCGCATTTGCGCTGGTCTTCGTCGCACTGGCCTTCTCGATGTTCGGCTTTTACGAGCTGCAACTGCCTAGCGCGTTGCAAGCCAAGTTGTCGGACACGGCCAACAAACAGGGCGGCTCGCTCCCCGCCATCGCGCTGATGGGGGCGCTCTCGGCGCTCATCGTCGGTCCCTGCGTGGCCGCGCCGCTGGCCGGCGCGCTGCTCTACATCGCCCAGACCAGGGACGCGATACTTGGCGGTGCGGCACTCTTTGCCATGGGCATGGGCATGGGCGCGCCGCTGTTACTGGTCGGCGTGTTCTCGCGCTCGCTGCTGCCCAAGGCCGGGCCGTGGATGCGGGCGGTAAACCGCTTCTTCGGCGTACTGTTGCTGGCCACCGCGCTGTGGCTGGTGTCGCCGGTGCTGCCGACCTGGGTGTCGATGCTCGGCTGGGCGGCACTCCTGATCGTACCGGCCATCTATCTGCATGCGCTCGACCCGCTGCCGCCCCAGGCCAGCGGTTGGCTGCGCTTCTGGAAGGGCATCGGCGTGGCCATGCTGCTGGCCGGCGCGGCGCTGCTCGTCGGCCTGCTGGGCGGCAGCCGCGACCCCTTGCAACCCCTGACATTCCTGCGCGGCGGCAGCGCCGCCGTCTCGCCAGCGCCGACTTTTGAAAAGCTCAAAACAGTCACCGAACTCGATGCCCGCCTCGCTTCCGCACAGAAACCCGTGCTGCTCGATTTCTATGCCGACTGGTGCGTTTCGTGCAAGGAGATGGAAAAATTCACCTTCGCCGACCCCGTCGTCGCCGCGAAAATGCGCGAATTCACGCTGCTCAAAGCCGACGTCACCGCCAACAACGACGACGACAAGGCACTGCTGAAACGCTTCGGCTTGTTCGGCCCGCCGGGCATCATCTTTTTCGACAAGGCCGGCAAGGAAATCGGCGATCTGCGCGTGGTGGGCTACATGCCGGCAGCTCAATTCATCGGTATTCTGCAGCAGGCACAAAAGTAATATTGCGCCCTGCCTGCTGCGCGGCACTTCGTCCCGCCAGCGCCAACTTTTTGATGCGCCGGCTTTTTTTATCATGAATATCGGCTATCTGATGGCGTATATTCATGATACTCTGCGCAAATGATTGAGCGCTCCGCAAGCATCCAGGCCATCCGAAACGCCCTTGCCCGCAGCCGCATCGTGGCGCTGGTCGGCCCTCGCCAGTGCGGCAAGACGACGCTCGCGCGCGAATTTCTGGCCGAAGAATCCGCCAACTATTTCGATCTGGAAGACCCCGTCAGCCTGATGCGCTTGGCCGAACCGATGACCGCACTGGGGGCGCTGGAAGGTCTGGTCGTCATCGACGAGGTGCAGCGGCGGCCCGATCTGTTCCCGGTGCTGCGGGTGCTGGCGGATCGTCGACAAACCACGACACAATTCCTGATCCTCGGCAGCGCCTCGGGCGACTTGTTGAGGCAATCGTCCGAAACCCTGGCTGGTCGCATGGAAACCCTCGTGCTGCGCGGTTTCAATCTCGGCGAACTGGGCAACCCCCCCTGCGGAACGCATTGGCTGCGCGGCGGCTTTCCGCTCTCTTACCTGGCGGCGAACGATACCGACAGCGTCGCCTGGCGCAAGAATTTCATCCAGACCCTGCTGGAACGGGATTTTCCTCAGTGGGGCGTGCGGGTGCCGGCGGCGGCCTTGTGGCGCTTCTGGACCATGCTGGCGCATTACCATGGCCAGACTTGGAATGCCGCGGAGCCGGCCCGCGCCCTCGGCGTCGGCGAAGCCACCACGCGCCGCCACCTCGATCTACTCACCGACGCCTTTATGGTGCGCCAGTTGCAGCCCTGGCATGCCAACCTGCGCAAACGTCAGGTCAAGGCGCCCAAAATATACATTCGCGACTCCGGCCTGCTGCACCAGTTGCTGGGTATTCGCAACGAGCGTGAGTTGCAGATGCATCCCAAGCTGGGCGCTTCCTGGGAAGGCTATGCGGTGGAGGAGGTGCTGGCGGCCGTGGCGCCAGATGAAGCCTACTTCTGGGCCACCCATCAGGGAGCGGAAATCGACCTCGTTCTACGCAAAAATGGCCGGCTGCTGGGAGTGGAATGCAAGCGCACCGACGCGCCCCGGCTGACGCCTTCATTGCGCATCGCGCTGGCCGATCTGGCGCTCGAACATATCGCCGTCATCTATCCCGGAGCGAAACGCTATACCATCGCACCACGGATCGAGGCTGTTCCGCTCGCCGAGATATGGGAAAACGGGGTTTTCCAACGCTAACACAATGCCCGCTGCGGGGCACTTCGTCCCGCCAGTCCCGAAAAGGGGATTTCCTTCGGTCACGCCAACTTCTAACTTAATCAGGATTCCAACATGTTCACAGGCATCGTCGCCACCACCGGCAGGATCACCGCCCTGCAACCCCTGGAACAGGGCCTGCGCCTCACCATCGCCGCGCCCGGCCTCAAACTGAGCGATGTGGCGCTGGGTGATTCCATCGCCCACAACGGCGTCTGCCTGACCGTGATCGCCAAAGGTGAAGCCCCCCCCCGCAGACGCGGCTCCGCCGCGTCCTCCCCTCATGGGGCCAAGAAGTCCTTGGGTCAGCCCGGCGAGCTTCCTGATGGCGCTTACCAGGTCGATGTCTCGAAGGAGACGCTCGACTGCACCGTCGGCCTCGACATCCTGCATGGCGAGCTCAACCTCGAGAAGGCCATGCGCCTGTCGGATTTCATCGGCGGCCACCTGGTGTCCGGCCACGTCGACGGGGTGGGCAAGGTGGTGAAATTCGAGCCGGTCGGCGAATCGCACGAACTCGTCATCAAGGCGCCCAGGAAACTGGCGAAATACATCGCGCGCAAAGGCTCGGTCACGGTCGATGGCGTCTCGCTGACGACCAACCGGGTCAAGGGCCGCGAGTTTTCCATCAACCTGATTCCCCACACCGTCGAGGTAACGACCCTGAAGCGCCTTTCCGCCGGGGCACGGGTCAATCTGGAGGTCGACCTGATCGCGCGCTACGTGGAGCGCATGCTCCAACCCTAGGGCGCAACCCCGGTGGTTATTGGGCTTGGCCGGTGCTGTCGCTCTGATGCCGATGGAAGTATTGCTTGGCCACGGCGCCATGAATGGCGGCCAGGTCGCTTTGTACCTGATCCAGGTATTCGTGCAGAACGGCTGGCTTGAGGCCGTCAAGCTGCATGCCGGCGAGGCGTCGCCAGGCATGGCGTACCCGCCGCATGGCCGGCGCATGGTCGGGCAGCACTGACAGGCTGCCTTCGATCTGCTCCAGGCAGAACAACACCGTGCGCGGAAAATGCGGATCTCTCAGCAGGTAGTTCACCACGGCGTCACCCCGCACATGCACGCCGACATGGGTGCGAAACATCTGATAGGCCGACAGGGCATTCAAGGTGCTCATCCACATGCCCAGCGTGGTCAGTGAAGCCTGGGCGGGATCGGCGGGCAATTGCACGGCGGCATTGACATCGATGATGCGCGTGGTCATGTCGGCGCGTTCGAGATTGCGGCCCATCTTGATCAGCTGGTAGGCCACATCGCGACTCATCGATCCCGTCAGCAGCCCGATGATCGACTCGCGCCGACCGATGACGCCGAGCAGCACATCGTTGCGCGGGCCACGCCCCTGCTTGACGCGCGGCGCGTTATCGCGGATGTACAGGTAGAGGCTGTTGATGCGCTCCCAGATTTCCATCGGCAGCACTTCGCGCACGGTCCGCGCATTCTCGCGCGCATTCTGGATGCTCGACAGGATCGAGCTGGGATTCGCTTCGTCCTCGACCAGGAAGGACATCAGGCTGTCCTCGTCGGCGTGCTCGTGGCGACTGGCGAATTCGTGATCGAGACCGGCCACCTTGAGCAGCACGTTCCAGCCGAATGAGGCATCCCGTGGCAGGTCGAGCAGCACCTGGGTCGTGCTGTTGATGAAGCGCGCGGTGTTTTCCGCACGCTCGAGATAGCGGCCCATCCAGTAGAGGTTTTCGGCGACGCGCGACAGCATCATGCCTCCCGGGTATTGACGATCCAGGTGTCCTTGCTGCCGCCACCCTGGGATGAGTTGACCACCAGCGAACCCGCGCGCAGCGCCACGCGCGTGAGTCCGCCGGCGGTGACATGGAGATCTTTCGATTGCAGCACGAAAGGCCGCAGGTCGATATGGCGCGGCTCGAACCGGTCGCCGAACAGCGTCGGCGCGGTCGAAATCGACAGGGTCGGCTGCGCCATGTAGTTGCGCGGATTGGCGCGGATCAGGTCGGCGAATTGCCGGCGCTCTTCGACGCTGGCGCGCGGTCCGATCAACATCCCATAGCCGCCGGACTCGTTGGCCGGTTTGACCACCAGCTTGTCCAGATTGGCCAGCACATGGTCGCGCTGATCGTCGTACATGCACATCCAGCTCGGGACATTGGGCAGGAGCGGGTCCTGGTCGAGGTAATACTTGATGATTTGCGGCACAAAGGTATAGACCACCTTGTCATCGGCCACGCCGGCGCCCGGTGCGTTCGCGATGCCGACCTTGCCGGCGCGCCAGGCGCGCATCAGGCCGGGAACGCCGAGCGAAGAGTCGGGGCGGAAGGCTTCGGGATCAAGGAAATCGTCATCGACGCGCCGGTAGATCACATCGACGCGACTGACCCCCGCGATCGTCTTCATGTAGACGCAGTCGTCGCTCTGCACGACGAGGTCGGAGCCCTCGACCAGGACCGCGCCCATCTTCTGCGCCAAGTAGCTGTGCTCGAAATAGGCCGAGTTGTAGATGCCGGGCGTCAACACGACAATGACCGGGCGCTCGCCCGGGCGCGGCGAGAGCGCCGCCAGCGTGTCGTAAAGCCGGGTCGGATAGTCATCCACCGGCAGGATGTCGCTCGACTTGAACAGCTCGGGGAACAAGCGCTTCATGAGCTGGCGGTTTTCCAGCATGTAGGAGACGCCGGAGGGAACGCGCAGATTGTCTTCGAGAACGTATACCGTGCCATCCTTGTCGCGCACCAGATCGGTGCCGCAAACGTGCGCCCAGACCCCAAAGTGGGGCGTCAAGCCACGACACTGGGCGCGAAAATTCTGCGAACCCGCCAGCACCTCAAGCGGGAACACGCCATCCTTGACGATGCGCTGGGCGTTGTAAAGGTCGTCGATGAACAGGTTGAGCGCGGTCAGGCGCTGCTTGAGGCCGGCATCGATATGCGCCCATTCCTGCAAGGACATGGTGCGCGGAATGATGTCGAAAGGCCACACGCGGTCGATGTTGCCCGCATCGCTATAGACCGTAAAGGTAATGCCCATCGCCATGATGGCGGCGTCCACGCTCGCGCGGCGGGCCATGAGTTCGGCGGTGCCCAGGCGGTTGACGTAGTCGAAGAGCACGCGCGCGGCCGGACGCGGCTGCAGTGCCGCGTCGAGCAGTTCGTCGCAGATATCAGGCTGTGGATAACCGTGCAGCTTGATGGGCATATTGTTTCCTGTGTCGTTGGCGGTGCAGGGACGTTGCATGCACCTTACCCCTAGCGGCAATGCAACAAACGCACCAGCCCCGCCATTCCGGGCAATTTACGGCCTTGCGGCATTTCTCGCGGCATCCCGGCTGCGAGCGTTTACAATGGGGCACGACATATTCATGATTTGCGCCAATGACCTACTGCCTTGCCATCAATATCAATGAGGGCCTTGTCCTCTGCTCCGATTCGCGCACCAACGCGGGCACCGACAACGTCAGCGTCTATTCGAAGATGCACAGCTTCGTCTGGTCGGGTGAGCGATTCTTCGTGCTGCTTTCCGCCGGCAACCTGGCCACGACCCAGGCCGTCATCAAAAAGCTCAACGGCGATGTGGCCACCGCGCTGCTGCCCAACCTGCTATCGGTCAACTCCATGCAGGAGGCGGCCGACTATCTCGGCATGATCAGCACGCAGGTGCAGAAACTGCACTCCACGCGCGACACCGGCACCACCAATTTCGAGGCAACCTTCGTCTTCGCCGGGCAGATTGCCGGCCAGGCGCCTGAAATGTTCATGGTCTACCCGCAGGGCAACTACATCCACGAGTCGGCCGAGCACCCCTTTCTGCAGATCGGCGAGATCAAGTACGGCAAGCCCATCCTCGACCGCGTCATCAAGCGCGAAGTCTCTCTCGAGCGGGCGGCGCGTTGCGCGCTGGTGTCGATGAACTCGACCATCCGCAGCAACGTCACCGTCGGCCCCCCGGTCGAATTGCTGCTCTATCAGCGCGACAGCCTCAATGCCGGCCGGCGCATTTATTTCAGCGAAGACGATCCCTTCGCCCGCCAATTGTCGGAGCGCTGGAACGAAGGCCTGATGCAGGCCTTGCAGGGCCTGCCGCGCTTCGAATGGGAAGTCGACAATATTGATGCTGGCGAGGAGAAGCGCGTCATCAGCTTCCCTTCGGGTTCCTGAACGTCACGACATTTCCCTGACTGGCGGCCTTGCGGCACGTTCATTGCATGGGGTTGCCGTTACTTTCTTTTTCGGTTACCGCCCATGTCCATCCGCGTCGCCCTTCGGCATATCACCCGTTACGCCTTTGACCGGGCCGTCTCGCTCTTTCCGCACGAGGTAAGACTGCGGCCGGCGGCCCACAGCCGCACGCCCATTCACAGCTATTCGCTGCACGTCGCACCGGCCGGACATTTTCTCAATTGGCAACAGGATCCCTTCGGCAACTGGGTTGCGCGCCTGGTCTTTCCGGAAAAGGCCGCAGCGCTGGAAATCACGGTCGATCTGGTCGCCGACATGACGGTGATCAACCCCTTCGACTTTTTCATCGATGCAACTGCCGAAAATTTCCCATTCACCTACCCGGACGGCCTGAAGCGCGAGCTGGGCCCCTATCTTGAAGTCGCCGCCGCCACCCCCCTGCTGGCCGACTGGATTTCCCGCACCCGCCAGGAACTGCTCGGCCAGGAGATGCGCACCATCGACATGCTGGTCGGCATCAACCAGCGCGTGCTGCAGGATGTCGGTTACATCGTGCGTCTCGAAGCGGGGGTGCAAACGCCGGAAGAAACCCTGGAACTGAAGCGCGGCTCCTGTCGCGATTCGGCCTGGCTGCTGGTGCAGGTCTTGCGCCACCTCGGCCTCGCGGCACGCTTCGCCTCGGGCTACCTGATCCAGTTGAAGGCCGACGTCAGAGCACTCGACGGTCCCTCCGGCACCGATCACGATTTCACCGACCTGCATGCCTGGACGGAAGTATTCATCCCCGGCGCCGGCTGGATCGGCCTCGATCCGACCTCGGGCCTGCTGGCCGGCGAAGGCCACATTCCGCTGGCCTGCACGGCACAGCCCGCCTCGGCGGCGCCGGTGATCGGCGGCACGGAGGTATGCACGACCCATTTCGATTTTTCCATGCAGGTCACGCGCATTCACGAAGACCCGCGCGTCACCCAACCCTACACCGAAGCGCAATGGCAGGCGGTGCTCGATCTCGGCCATCAGGTGGACGCCGAACTGGCCAGGCATGACGTGCGCCTGACGATGGGCGGCGAACCGACCTTTGTCTCGATCGACGACATGGAGGGGGCCGAGTGGAATTTCACCGCGCTTTCGGAGAAAAAGCTCGAGCTCGCCGACGCCTTGCTCAACCGCTTGCAGGGCCACTTCGCGCCCGGCGCCATGCTGCATTATGGCCAGGGCAAGTGGTATCCCGGCGAACCACTGCCGCGCTGGGCGCTGGGCTGTTACTGGCGCACCGACGGCAAGCCCTTGTGGCAAAACCGCCAACTCCTCGTCACCACCGCCGCCGCCGGCGCGCAGACCGGCGCGGATGGCTTGCGCTTCATGCAGCGGCTCGCGCAGGAAATCGCGCTGGATGACAGCTTCATCATCCCCGCCTACGAGGACGTCACCCGCATCATCGATGCGGAACAGCGCTGGCCGGAAAATTTCGACCCGCTCAAGTTCGACCTGAAGCAGGCCGACGAACGCCGTCGCGTGGCGAAACTGATCGAGCGCGACCTCGGCGCGCCAGCGGGTTACGTGCTGCCGCTAAAAGCCCTGCCAGCAGCGAAAAAACGCCGTCCGGCCAGTCCCACGGGGATTCCCTCCGGTCACGCCGACTTTTCGGCCCGCTTCCGCTCCAGCCCCTGGCCGCTGCGCCGCGAGCACCTCTACCTGATTCCCGGCGATTCGCCGCTCGGCCTGCGGCTGCCCTTGGCCTCGCTGCCCTGGGTGGCGCCCGCGGACCAGGAAGAAGACCTCGGCCGCGACCCCTTCGATACGCCCGGGCCCCTGCCTGATGTCGCGGCGGAGAAGCCGCCCAAAGCAAAACCCCGGGCCGCCTACGATCCCAGGGAAATCATCCACACCGCCCTGTGCGCGGAAGTGCGCGACGGCGTGCTGTGCGTCTTTCTGCCGCCCATGCCCCTGCTGGAAGATTTCGTCACCCTGCTGACAGCGATCGAAACCACCGCCGCCGCGCTCAATCTGCCCCTGCGGCTGGAAGGCTACACGCCGCCATCCGACCCGCGCCTCAAGGAATTCCGCATCACGCCCGACCCCGGCGTGATCGAGGTCAACATCCATCCCGCCAGCAGCTGGCCGCAACTGGTCGAGAACACCTTCACGCTCTACGAGGAAGCGCGCCTGACCCGCCTTGGCGCCGAAAAGTTCATGCTCGACGGCCGCCACACCGGCACCGGCGGCGGCAACCATGTCACGCTCGGTGCGGCCACCCCCGCCGATTCGCCCTGCCTGCGCCGCCCCGACCTGCTGATGAGCCTGATCGGCTACTGGCAGAACCACCCGGCGCTTTCCTACCTGTTTTCCGGCCTGTTCATCGGCCCGACCAGCCAGGCGCCGCGGGTAGACGAGGCGCGCCACGAAAGTCTTTACGAGCTGGAGATCGCCTTCCAGCAGATGGCAGAAAAACTCAAGGCGGGCGAGGAATCGCTGCAACCCTGGCTGGTCGATCGCCTGTTGCGCAACCTGCTGGTCGATCTCTCCGGCAACACGCATCGTGCCGAGTTCTGCATCGACAAGCTGTATTCGCCCGACAGCGCCACCGGGCGGCTCGGGCTCGTCGAGTTCCGCGGCTTCGAGATGCCGCCCCATGCGCAGATGTCCCTGCTGCAGATGCTGCTGCTGCGGGCGCTGGTGGCGCGTTTCTGGCAAAAGCCCCATCAGGGCAGCCTGATGCGCTGGGACACCGAACTGCATGACCGCTTCATGTTGCCGCATTACGTGGCACAGGACCTGCACGACGTGGTGCTCGATTTACAGCGCGCCGGCTATGCTTTTGCCTTCGACTGGTTTGCGCCCTTCCTCGAATTCCGTTTTCCGCGTTACGGCACAGTCGTCTATCACGGCATAGAAATCGAGTTGCGCCAGGCCATCGAACCCTGGCATGTGCTCGGCGAAGAAGTCGGCGCTGGCGGGACGGCGCGCTATGTCGATTCCTCGGTCGAGCGCCTGCAGGTCAAGGTGCGCAACATGAACGACACGCGCCACATCGTTACCTGCAATGGCCGTCCGCTGCCGCTGACCGCCACCGGCATCCGCGGCGAGTATGTCGCCGGCTTGCGCTATCGCGCCTGGTGCCCGCCCTCCGGCCTGCATCCGACCATCGGCGTGCAGGCGCCGCTGGTGTTCGATCTGGTGGACAGCTGGAGCGGCCGCTCGATCGGCGGCTGCACTTATCACGTCGCCCATCCCGGCGGCCGCAACTACGACAGCTTCCCGGTCAACGCCAACGAGGCCGAGGCGCGCCGCGTGGCACGCTTCTGGAATCACGGCCACACGCCCGGCCCCATGCACGTGCGCCGCGAGGGCCGCAATCCGGATTTCCCGCAGACGCTGGACCTGCGGCGCGCGCCGGAAGCCTGGCTGGATGGAGCACCCGTCGTGGCCAGCGAAAACACGGGCAGCCAGGAGCAACCTTAGCGCACACCTGCCGCCACGCCCGCCAGACCTTCCCCGGTCTGGTTTCAGGCATTGCGGGATGACTATCCGTTACCCGCTACCCGGCGTAAAATGCGCGGCCCTGCGGAATCGAACCGTTCAAGAGACCTGCCTTCATGACCATCAGCCCCGTCCTAGAAATCGTTGCCGACATGCGCGCCGGCCGCATGGTGATCCTCGTCGATGAGGAAGATCGTGAAAACGAGGGCGACCTCGTCCTCGCCGCCGAACATGTGACCCCCGAAGCGATCAACTTCATGGCCAAATTCGGCCGCGGCCTGATCTGCCTGACACTCACCGAAAGCCGCTGCCTGCAGCTCGACCTGCCATTGATGGTGCGCGACAACAAGGCGCAGCACGGCACCGCCTTCACGATGTCGATCGAGGCGGCCGAAGGCGTCACCACCGGCATTTCTGCGCAAGATCGCTCGCGCACCGTGCAGGCCGCCGTGGCGAAGAATGCAACGCCCGCGGACATCGTCCAGCCCGGCCACATTTTCCCGCTGATGGCGCAACGGGGCGGCGTGCTGGTGCGCGCCGGCCACACCGAAGCCGGCTGCGACCTCGCGCAGATGGCGGGCTGCGAGCCAGCCGCCGTGATCTGCGAAATCCTCAAGGACGACGGCACGATGGCGCGCCTGCCCGACCTGCTGGAATTCGCGAAAGAACATGGACTGAAGATCGGCACCATCCTCGACCTGATCCACTACCGCTCGGAAAACGAGAAGCTGGTCGAATGCGTGGCCGACAAGGAAGTCGTCTGCACCCACGGCAGTTTCCGGCTGCGCGCCTTCCGCGACCTGACCAGCAGCGACGTGCATCTGACCCTGACGCGCGGCGCGATTCGTCCAGAGCTTGAAACGTTAGTTCGCGTCCATGAACCGGTGTCGGTGCTCGACTTCCTCGACTGCAAGAGCCACCGCCATACCTTCACCGTCGATCAGGCCATGCAGGCCATCGCCCGGGCCGATTGCGGCGTGGTCGTGCTGCTGCATCGCAACGAGAGCGGTGCCGACCTGCTCGATGCCTTGCATACCGACGAAACACATCCGGCACGGAAATGGGACCCGCGCCTCTACGGCATCGGCGCGCAGATTTTGCGCGAACTCGGCGTCGGCAAGATGAAGCTGCTGGCCAGCCCGCGCAAGATGCCCAGCATGGCCGGCTTCGGCCTCGAAGTCTGCGGCTATTTATCTCCCGAGGAAGCCCCATGACCTATATCCCGAACACCTCCGCCCCCGCATCCAGTGAACGCTGCGCCGACCTGCGCGAGCTCGAGTCCGACCTGAGCGGCGCCGGGCTGACGATCGGCGTCGTCATGGCGCGCTTCAACCGCGAAGTTGGCGAGGGACTGCTGGCGGGTTGTTGCCAGGAATTGCGCCGCCTCGGCGTGGCCTCGTCCGCCAT
Organism: Rhodocyclaceae bacterium UBA2271; assembly: GCA_002347405.1. GTDB lineage: Bacteria > Pseudomonadota > Gammaproteobacteria > Burkholderiales > Rhodocyclaceae > Sulfuricystis. The sequence continues at coordinate 20,616 of DDXB01000064.1, forward strand.
CACGCTGGTCAATGTGCCGGGTGCGCTGGAAATTCCGCTGACGCTGCAGACGATGGCGCAAAGCGGCAAGTTCAATGCGCTGGTGGCGCTGGGCTGCGTGATCCGCGGCGAGACCTACCATTTTGAAATCGTCTCGAACGAGTCGGCGCGCGGCGTCACCGATGTGCAGCTGACCACCGGCATTCCGATTGCCAACGCCGTGCTGACCGTCGAGAACGACGACCAGGCGCTGGTGCGCATGCACCAGAAGGGCATGGAAGCCGCCCAGTGCGCCGTCGAAATGGCAAATCTGCTGAAAGCGGTCAAGTGAGCGCAGACACCACGGACCGGGCACAGCGCAGCAAGGGCGGCAGCGGTAAATCAGCCAGCTCGCCACGCCATCGCGCACGCGAATTCGTCGTACAGGGTCTGTATCAACATCTCATCGGTGGGCAGGATGCGGCGGCCATCATCACCCAGGCCGAATCCGTCGCCGGTTTCGACCGGGTTAACCGGGAGCTTTACGACAGCCTGCTCGATGGCGTGCTGTCCGATGCCGCCGCCCTGCAGGCGCAGCTTGAGCCCCACATCGAACGTCCCTGGGCCGAGGTATCTCCGATCGAGCGCAGCATCCTGCTGATCGCCGCCTGCGAACTGAAGCATCATCCCGAAACGCCCTATCGGGTCGTCATCAACGAAGCCATCGAACTGACGAAATCTTACGGCGGCACCGATGGCCACAAGTTCGTCAATGGCGTCATCGACAAGCTGGTGCCGGAACTGCGGCCGCACGAAATCACCGCAAAGTAACGGCAGGCGCGGCATGCCCTCGGAGTTTGCCCTGATCGACCGCTATTTCCGGCGCGCCCCGCGTGACCCGGCACACACCGTGCTCGGCGTCGGCGATGACGGCGCCATTGTGCGTCCGTCGCCTGGCTGTGAGCTGGTTGTCTCCACCGACATGCTGGTGGCCGGCACGCACTTTTTGCCCGATACCGATCCGGCAGACCTCGGCTGGAAGACATTGGCCGTCAATGTCTCCGACATGGCCGCAATGGGTGCGCAACCGCGCTGGGCGCTGCTGGCGGCCTCCCTGCCCGCAGCCAATGAGGCATGGATCGAACAGTTTGCACAGGGTTTCTTCGCCTGCGCCGATGCTTTCGACATCGACGTCATCGGCGGTGATACAACGAAAGGACCGCGCAACTTCTGCGTAACGATCTTCGGCGAGGTGCCGGCGGGCACCGCGCTGCTGCGCTCCGGGGCAGCGGTCGGTGACGAGATATGGGTTTCCGGCCACCCCGGCCGCGCCGCGCTGGGGCTGGCCCACCTGCAAGGCCGCGCCGAACTGGTTGAGCCAGCACTCACCGACTGCCTCGCCGCCCTGCACCGCCCGCAACCGCGCGTGGCGCTGGGGCTGGCCCTGCGCGGGCTGGCAACGGCGGCCATCGATGTTTCCGACGGCCTGCTGGCCGACCTCGGCCATATCCTGGCAGCCTCGAACGTTGCTGCGACCCTGCAACCCGCCGTCCCGCCAGCGCCGACTTTATTGCCCCCCATGAAATCACCCGAAGCGGTGACGGGGGGGAGGACGTCGACTTGGGACGGCCCGGAGCCGACTTTTGCCAGAGACTGCTATCTCACCGGCGGCGACGATTACGAGCTTGTGTTTACGGCACCAGCGGCACGACATGCCGAAATCGCGCTACTGGCAACCAGTTTGGCGCTGCCGCTGACCCGCATCGGCATGATCGAAAGCGGCACCGGACTCAGCGTTTTTGACCCGGCCGGCCAACCGATAAATGTCGCACAACGCGGCTACGACCATTTCTCGTGATCAAACCCTCATGATCAAACCCTCATGATCAAACCCAGAGTCCCCGCTCCGCCACTGTCCTTCCTGCTGCGCCATCCCGCCCATTTGATCGCCTGCGGTTTCGGCAGCGGCCTGTCGCCCTTCGCCCCCGGCACGGTCGGTACGCTGTTCGCTTGGGCGACCTACCCGCTGCTGCGTGGCATGTTCCCGGATGAGACGGCATTCGCCGTGCTGCTGCTGCTGTGTTTCGCCGTCGGCGTCACGGCATGCCACATCACCGGCCGCGCGCTCGGCGTAACCGACCACGGCAGCATCGTCTGGGACGAGATCGTGCCGTTCTGGGCGGTGCTGATGCTGACGCCGACGGAGTGGTACTGGCAACTGGCGGCATTTCTGTGGTTCCGCTTCTACGACATCGTCAAGCCGTCGCCAGCCGATTATTTCGACACCAAGGTCAAGAACGGCTTCGGCGTGATGATGGACGATGTCATCGCCGCCGCTTACACGGTGCTGACCCTGGCGGTATTCAAAGTCGTGATCGACCGGGTGACATGATGGACAGCGATCTGTCTGCCCTCTCGGCAGCGCTTGGCCAGGCCTGCCGGGCGCGCAAATTAGTGATTGCCACGGCGGAATCCTGCACCGGCGGCTGGGCGGCGCAGGTGATCACACACACGCCCGGCAGTTCAGCGTGGTTCGAGCGCGGTTTTATTACTTACACAAACGTTTCAAAAACGGATATGCTTGGTGTTCGTATGAACACCATAACCCAATTCGGTGCGGTCAGCCCGGAAACTGCCGGCGAAATGGCACAAGGCGCCCTGGAACACTCGCACGCCTCAATTTCGTTGGCGATTACCGGAGTTGCGGGACCCACGGGCGGCTCGCCGGACAAGCCGGTGGGCACCATCTGCTTTGCCTGGTGCTGGCGGGAAGGTACGGGCAGCCTGGTCACGCCGGCCTGCCAGCGCCGACTTTTTCCCGGCGATCGCGAGGCGATCCGGCGGCAATCCGTGATTCATGCGCTTTCCGGACTGCTGGAGCGCATCGCAGCAATTCCATAATCGGCACAACTTTCAGGAAGGAATCACATGGACGACAACAAGACCAAGGCGTTGCAAGCGGCGCTGGCGCAGATCGAAAAGCAGTTCGGCAAGGGCTCCATCATGAAGATGGGCGAGGGCCTCGCCAGCGATGACATCCAGACCGTGTCGACCGGCTCGCTGGGACTGGATATTGCCTTGGGCATCGGCGGCCTGCCGCGCGGACGCGTGGTGGAAATCTACGGGCCGGAATCCTCCGGCAAGACCACCCTGTGTCTCCATATCGTCGCCGAAATCCAGAAGGCCGGCGGCGTGGCGGCTTATATCGACGCCGAAAACGCGCTCGATCCGGGTTATGCCGCCAAACTCGGTGTCAACGTGCCCGACCTGCTGATTTCGCAGCCTGACAACGGCGAGCAGGGCCTGGAGATCACCGACATGCTGGTGCGCTCGGGCGGTGTCGACCTGATCGTCATCGACTCGGTGGCGGCGCTCACTCCACGGGCCGAAATCGAAGGTGAAATGGGCGACCAGTTGCCCGGCCTGCAGGCGCGCCTGATGAGCCAGGCGCTACGCAAGCTGACCAGCAACATCAAGCGCACCAACACCCTGGTGATTTTCATCAACCAGATCCGCATGAAGATCGGCGTGATGTTCGGCAACCCCGAAACCACCACCGGCGGCAACGCGCTCAAGTTCTACGCCTCGGTGCGCATGGACATCCGCCGCACCGGCGCCATCAAGAAGGGCGACGAGGTGATCGGCAACGAGACCAAGGTCAAGGTCGTCAAGAACAAGGTGGCCCCGCCCTTCCGCGAGGCGCGCTTCGACATCCTCTACGGCGAAGGCATCTCGCACGAAGGCGAGATCATCGAACTCGGCGTCGAACACAAATTCATCGACAAATCCGGCGCCTGGTATGCCGTGAACGGCGAGAAAATCGGTCAGGGCAAGGACAATTCCCGCGAATACCTGCGCGAGCATCCGGAACTCGCCCGCGAGCTGGAAAACAAGATTCGCGCCGAAGTGGGTGTGGCCGCATTGCCGGCCATCGAAAGCAAACCCGCGAAAGCCGAGAAGGCCGAGAAGGCCGAGAAACCCTAAAACCTCAATTCACACCACGGAGATCACGGAGGACACGGAGACAAGAGGCAAGCGGAAAAATGCGGGAGCACCCGACGGGTGACGTCCATTGCTTCCGTAACAACTTGTTTTTCTCCGTGACCTCCGTGTCCTCCGTGGTTAACTGCTTTTCCCGGGCTCAGTCGAGTTGCAAGCCTTCGGCGAAGGCCAGCGCTTCCAGTTGGGCGTGGTTCACCATCGTCGCCGACAGATCGAGCTGGCCTGCCAGCTCGATCAGCAGCGCGGGATTTTCATTCTCGCAGGCCAGCGCCAAAGCGAGGTAAGGCGCGAAATCCCCCGTGCGGTTGAGCAGCGCTTCAGTGATGACGGCGGGCAATTGCATTGCGTCGAGGATAGCGTCCATGCGCACCGCCAGCAGCATGTCGAGCAACGAAAAGGCCCCCGCGATGAACAGGCTGTCGCGCTGACCCGCATCGAAGCGGCCGGCGGCAATGATTTCCATGAAGCGGCCACGCGCAATGGCCGTCTGCATCAGGGCCGGGGCCGTCGGACTCTTGCTGGCGGTGACCAGCAACAGCGACAACCATTTGTTGAGCTTGTCGTAGCCCAGCAAGGCAACGGCATGACGGAATGACTGGATTTCCCTGCCGAATCCGAAGGCGGGTGAATTGATGTATTTGAGCAGCTTGAAGGACAGCGTGACATCCTGCTTCAGGGCGGCCTCGATCTCGCTGACCTCGGCATTCCGGCGTACCAGGTTGAGCACGCGCATGACCTGCGCATGATTGGTCTTGAGCGGGCCCCAAACAGCTTGGCCACGCAGGAAAAACCAGCCAGTGGCACCGGCGTAACCACTGGCGATGGCGCTCTCAAAAGCCGGCAGGTCGACAAGGTGCTGGGCGATGGGCAAGGCCGGCGGGTCGTCAAAACGCGGATGCGTCGCGAAGTCGGCCAGCAGGAAGCGAAATGGTTCGTCCGGCAAGGCGGTGCGGCCGTCGTATCCCGACAAGCTGAGCGCAACCCCGTCGGCATGAAGGCGTACTGCCAGATCCCGGGTCGCCGGTTGATCCAGCGCGGCAAGCGGGATTTCGATCATCACGTTGACCCGTGGCGTCCAGGCCAGCAGTTCGGGGGTCGGGAAACAACCGTCGAGCGCCACCATCACGCTGCGCACTGGTGGCCAGACCGTGGCGAGCTGACCGAGCGCAGCGGCGGCGGCGGCCTCATTGCCGGCATGGACGATCAGCCGGGTGGCAATGATCGCCCGGTGCCGGTTGATGACCGGCTCGCGACGGATGAAGACCTGTTCTTCCATGCAGGATGAAACGTTCAGCGTGGGGCGAAGGAAAACACGTCGGCAAAGAATTCATCTGGCGGCAGGCCACGCGCGGTGAAATCACGCTTGGCCGCTTCGCACATGGCTGGCGCGCCGCAGGCATACACCTGCCATGCGGAAAGATCTGCATGATCTGCCAGCACTGCCTCATGCACCAGGCCGGTGCGGCCCTGCCAATCATCGCCGGCAGCCGGCTCGGACAGCACGGGCGTATACGTAATGTGCGGATGCGTGGCTGCCCACTGTCCCGCGAGTCCGTCGAGATACAGACCGGCACGATCCTTCGCACCATAGTAGAGCTGCATCGGGCGCTGGATGCCGATATGCAAGGCATGCTCGACCAGGCCCTTGATCGGTGCGATTCCCGTGCCGCCGGCCAGCAGGATGATCGGCTTGTCCGAGTCCTCGCGCAGGAAGAAACTGCCGAGCGGACCTTCGATGCGCATGATGTCGCGCTCTTTCATCCTGGTGAAGACGTGATCGGTAAAGTTGCCGCCGGGGACGTGACGCACGTGGATTTCAAGAAATTCGTCGGCATGCGGCGGACTGGCCAGCGAGAAGGCGCGCCGCTTGCCGTCCTTGAGCAGGAATTCGATGTACTGGCCGGCCAGAAATTGCAGTCGCTCATTGGCCGGCAGCTTGAGGCTGATGGCCATCACGTCGTCGGCAAGCTTCTGCAGCTTCTGCACGCGGCAAGGCAGTGTCCTGACCGGAATATCGCGCACGGCATCAATTTCGCGCACCTCGATGCTGAGGTCGGACAGCGGCCTGGCACAACAGAACAGCGCCATGCCGGCGGCGCGTTCTGCGGCAGACAAGGCCTCGTCCTTTGCTGCGCCAAGATCGACCTGGCCGCTCAGCACCTTGCCCTTGCAGGTTCCGCAGGCACCATCCTTGCAGCCGTACGGCAGGTTGAAACCCGCATCGAGCGCGGCATCGAGAATTGCGGAGTCGGCAGCAACGCTGAAAGTGTGGCCGCTGGGCTGCAGGGTGACTTGATAGGGCATGCGATAATCATCCGGTGAAAACGAGCAAAGCGCGAAGTTTCGTTAAAAAAAGAAGTTTGCCGAGAAGCTTGCTGATCGTGGGTTGCGGCGACGTCGTACGCCGCGCGCTGCCTGCCCTGACCCGCCGCTGGCGGGTCTTCGCGCTGGTGCGTGAATTCGACCCGGCCCTGCATGTCCTTGGCGTGAAACAAATCTGCGGCGACCTTGACCAACCCGCTACCCTGCGTCGTCTGGCAGGGCTGGCGCACGCTGTGTTACACAGTGCCCCGCCGCCCGGAACCGGCAGCGGCGACCCGCGTACACAACGTCTGCTGGCGACGCTGGCAAACGCGCGAAGCTTACCACGCCGTATTGTCTACATCAGCACCACCGGGGTGTATGGCAATTGTGGCGGCGCCCACGTACCCGAAACCCGACCGCTGGCCGCCACCACCGCCCGCGCAAACCGGCGTGTGGCAGCCGAAGGGCTATTGCGCGCCTTCGGGCGGCGCGGTCGGTCGCGGGTCAGTGTCCTGCGCGCACCCGGCATCTATGCTGCCGACCGCCTGCCGCTCGAACGCATCCAGCGCGGCGATCCGGTACTGATACCGGCCGAGGATGTTTACACCAACCACATTCATGCCGAAGACCTGGCAAATGCCTGTGTTGAGGCATTGGAGCGGGGTGGGGCCAATCGCGTCTACAACATCTGCGACGACTCGGCCTTGTTGATGGGCGACTGGTTCGACCGGCTGGCCGATGCCTTTGCGCTGCCCCGCCCGCCACGCGCCACGCGGGCTGAAGTGCAGACAAGGCTCTCGCCCATGCTGCTTTCGTTCATGGGCGAATCGCGGCAACTGGAAAATGCGCGCATGAAAAAAGAACTGGGGTTGCGGCTGCGATATCCGACGGTGGATAGTGGCATCGCTGGAGCAGTTAAGGCCCACCCTCCCCAACCCCTCCCGCGCGAGGATTAAACGCCCGCCCCCTCCCGGCCTCCCCCTCGCGGGAATTAAACGCCCGCCCCCTCCCGACCTCCCCCGCGCGGGAATTAAACGCCCACCCCCTCCCGGCCTCCTCCGCGCGGGGGAGGTGACTGTGGCCCGTTGCGATCGTCTGTCACGGGGCGCCCCCGTTCAAGATTGGGAGCGGATTGCGGCTCGCGCCGCGTGCCGTCTCGCCTTGGGGCGGCCCGGCGGCGCGACTGCTGCGGGTGGCGCTTTTCTCCCCTCGCCCCTTGCGGGAGAGGGGACGGGGGAGAGGGGGGTGCCATCAGCATGCCCTTCACCCGCTTGCGTGAGAAGGGTGGGTTAAAATCGCCCCGTTTTGCGGCATCACTTTTGGGAGAACAGCATGCTCATGCTCTGGGTGAAAGCCTTCCACATCTTTTTCGTTGTTGCCTGGTTCGCCGGCCTGTTCTATCTGCCACGCATCTTTGTCAATCTGGCGATGGTGCCGCCCGAAAATACCTCGGAACGCGAGCGGCTGCTGATCATGTCGCGCAAGCTCTACGGTTTCATCACGCCACTCGGCATCCTGGCAGTTGCTTTGGGCCTGTGGCTGTGGCTCGGTTACGGCTTCGCCGGCACCTGGCTGAATGTCAAGATCGCGCTGGTGACCGGGCTGGTAGGCTTTCATCTGTATTGCGGCTGGCTGCTCAAGTCGTTCGTTGCCGGCAAAAATACGCGCTCCCATGTCTGGTACCGATTTTTCAACGAAGTCCCGGTGCTGGCGCTGCTTTCTATCTGCATCCTCGTCGTGGTGAAGCCGTTTTGAGTGAAACGCCATCCCGCCAGCGCCGATTTACCCGCCAGCCACGAGAAGCGCCCGCAACCGGGCAACCTGTCGGGAAACACGGCGAAGCATTCTTTGCGACCTGCCCGCGTGGGCTAGAGGCATTGCTGGTCGAGGATATCGTCGCATCCGGCGGCCAGCAGGTAGCGGCTACGCCGGGTGGCGCGAGCTTTTCCGGCAACTGGGAAGCCTGCTATCGGGTGAATCTGGAATCGCGCATCGCCACGCGTGTATTGTGGCGCGTTGCCAGCGCCGACTCTAATGCCCCCCCACG
>DDXB01000064.1:29046-33761 GCA_002347405.1 Rhodocyclaceae bacterium UBA2271
GGCTTGGGGCGGCCCGGCGCCGACTATCTCAACGAGGCAGACATCTACCGGCTCGCCTACGATGTGGCGTGGTCGAGATTGTTCAAGGTCGAGCACAGCATCCGCGTCTATGTCACCGCCGTACGGGCGCCCTTCAAGAGCATCGAGTACATCACATTGAAGGTGAAGGATGCCGTTTGCGACCGCTTCCGCGCCGATTGCGGCCAACGGCCGGACGTCAATACCGCCGCGCCGGCGGTGCGCATCCACCTGTTTGTCACGGACAAAACGGCCACGCTTTACCTCGACACCTCGGGCGAACCGCTCTGGCTGCGCGGCCAGAAGATTGCCAAGGTTGCCGCACCGCTCAAGGAAAATCTCGCCGCCGGCATACTGCGGCTGGCGGGCTGGACGCCCGACCAGCCCCTGCTCGACCCGATGTGCGGTTCCGGAACGCTACTGCTCGAAGCGGCAGGCATGGCGCTGAACGATGCGCCGGGGCTGGCGCGCGACATGCAGGATTTCGGCTTTACCCGACTCGCCAACTACCAGCCGTCACTGTGGCGCAAGCTGTGCATGGAGGCCGCCGAACGGCGCGTGCCCGCCCCGCCCCGCCTGCAGATCTGGGGCAGCGACATCGACGACGATGCGGTGGCGCGCACCCGGCAAAATTTAGCGCATGCCGGCCTCGACGATCTGATCGAGGTCCACTGCGCCGATCTGCTGGAAATCGACCCGCCGACTGCCAGCGGCATCCTGATCGCCAACCCGCCTTATGGCGAGCGCCTGGGCGAAGCCAGCTCGCTGGATGCCTTTTATCCCCAACTGGGCGACGCCCTGAAAAAGCGCTTTGCCGGCTGGCACTGCTGGTTCCTGTCGGCCGACCCGCATCTGCCCAAATTGATCGGACTCAAACCCGCCCGCCGCACCCCGCTTTACAACGGCGCACTGGAATGCCGACTATATGGCTTTCCCATGGTCGCCGGCAGCGCCCGGTAGAAGTCCCGCCCCCCTTCGCCCCCCCTCGCGGGGGGTTCTTGTTTGCTCGCTGCGCTCGTCTGTCACGGTGCGCTTTTGTTTGCCTTGGGTGCGGGTTGCGGCTGGCGCCGCGTGCCGCGTTTGCTTGGGGCGGCCCGGCGCAAACGCTGTTGCGTTTTTCCCGCTAACGACTCACTTGAAGTAAGGCCAGAGCAACTTGGCAGTCAGGATCACTGCAATCATCAAGAGGAAGGCCTTGCTGAACAGCAGCTTGAAGACGAGGCGGCCGAATCCGGCGGTAATGCCGCTCGGTTCGGGTGCCGGACGACGGGCCTGCTCCACGCGGCGCTCCTCGTTACGCACCTTGATCACGGTATCGCGCGAGACCAGCGGATTGTCTAACTCGTCCGCCTCCAGGCGCTTATGATCGCCTTGATCTACGATGTGAAAGGCATCCTTGAACTTGATTTGCTGGCTGCGCATCAGGTCGATGGCACGAATGATCTTGTTGATTTTGGTAAGGAAGAGCAAGTCCGCAGCAACTGTCATCGGCAGGCCTTGGCGCGCGCCACCGCGCGAGTCCATCAGCAGCCGGCCGATGAAGGCATCGAGTTCCTGGCTGCCCCACATCAGGCAGACCTTTTCTTTCAGGTGACCGATCGATTCGAGGGCGCTGGCTTCGGGATTGGGTTGGGGGGCGTTCATTTTGTAGCTGGTGATAAATGATTAAACGATGTCGAGGTGGCGGATGCCGCCCTGCAGATCCCGGTCGGTCATTTCCTTGCCGTGCAGTTTTATGGACAGGCGGACTTCGTTCATCGAGTCGGCAAAGCGCAGGGCATCCTCGTAGCTGATCTGGTCGGCTTCGTAGAGGTCGAACAGGGCCTGGTCGAAGGATTGCATGCCGAGTTCGCGCGACTTCTTCATGATCTCCTTGATTTCATGCACATCGCCCTTGCCGATAAGGTCGGAGATTAACGGCGAATTGAGCAAAATCTCAATGGCGGCGGTACGCCCCTTGCCTGTTTTAAGCGGGATCAGGCGCTGTGAAATGACAGCCTTCAGATTGAGCGAAAGATCCATCAGCAACTGCGGGCGCCGCTCTTCGGGGAAGAAGTTGATGACGCGATCCATCGCTTGGTTGGCGTTGTTGGCGTGCAATGTCCCCAGCGCCAGATGGCCGGTTTCGGCGAAGGCGATGGCATGCTCCATGACCTCGCGGTCGCGAATCTCGCCGATCAGGATGACATCCGGCGCCTGCCGCAGGGTGTTCTTCAGCGCCACCTCCCAGGAATCGGTATCGACGCCTACCTCGCGCTGGGTAATGATGCAGTTCTTGTGCTCATGCACGAACTCGACCGGGTCCTCGATGGTGACGATGTGGCCGTGGGTGTTTTCGTTGCGATAGCCGATCATGGCGGCCAGCGAGGTCGACTTGCCCGAACCGGTGGCGCCGACGAACAGCACCAGGCCGCGCTTGGTCATCGCCACATCCTTCAGAACCTTCGGCAGGCCGAGTTCCTCGAACTTCGGGATCGAGGTATTGATGGTACGCATGACCAGTCCGGTGCGACCCTGCTGGATGAAGGCGCTGACGCGAAAGCGGCCGATGCCGGTGGGGCTGATGGCGAAGTTGCACTCCTTGGTCGCCTCGAATTCGGCCGCCTGCCGGTCGTTCATCACGGCACGGGCCAGTTCGATGGTGTGCTGCGGCAACAGCATCTGCGCCGTCACGGGGGTCATCTTGCCATCGACCTTGATGGCAGGCGGAAATCCGGCCGTGATGAACAGGTCTGAACCTTTTTTCTGCACCATCATCGCCAGCAGCTGGTGCATGAACTTCAGTGCTTCGTCGCGTTCCATGGTCGGTTCCTTGCTGGGTCGCCCCGGGGCTTGCTAGCTTACGCCGCAATTTTCCCGGCTTAGCCGGGAAAATTATCCTTGTTTGCCGCTTTGTTGCGCGCTTCCGACGCAGCGACGACATTGCGCTTGACCAGTTCCTGCAGATTCTGGTCGAGCGTCTGCATGCCGTGCTGCTGGCCGGTCTGGATCGCCGAATACATCTGGGCGATCTTGTTTTCACGAATCAGGTTGCGGATGGCCGGGGTGCCGAGCATGATTTCGTGCGCGGCAACGCGGCCGTTACCATCCTTGGTCTTCAGCAGGGTTTGCGAAATGACGGCACGCAGCGATTCGGACAGCATCGCGCGGACCATTTCCTTTTCCGCCGCCGGAAAGACGTCGACAATCCGGTCGATGGTCTTGGCGGCCGACGAGGTGTGCAGGGTGCCGAACACCAGATGGCCGGTCTCGGCGCCGGTCAGCGCAAGCCGGATGGTTTCCAGGTCGCGCATTTCACCGACCAGGATCACGTCCGGGTCTTCGCGCAGCGCCGAGCGCAGTGCGTTCGAAAACGACAGCGTATGCGGACCGACTTCACGCTGATTGATCAGGCATTTCTTCGACTCATGGACGAATTCGATCGGGTCCTCGACGGTCAGGATATGGCCGTATTCGGTTTCGTTGATGTCGTCGACCATGGCGGCCAGCGTGGTCGATTTGCCCGAGCCGGTCGGCCCGGTCACCAGCACGATGCCGCGCGGCTGGTTGGCGATTTCCTTGAAGATCTTCGGTGCATTGAGCTGCTCGAGGGTCAGCACTTTCGATGGAATTGTCCGCATCACCGCCGCCGCGCCACGGTTCTGCACATAAGCATTGACCCGGAAGCGCGCCAGATTGGGCACGGCGAACGAGAAGTCGCATTCCAGGTTTTCCTCGTAGAACTTGCGCTGGCCGTCGTTCATGATGTCATAGACCATGCTATGCACATCCTTGTGTTCCATCGGCGGCAGGTTGATGCGCCGGATGTCGCCATGCACGCGGATCATCGGTGGCAAGCCGGCAGACAGGTGCAGGTCGGACGCCTTGTTCTTGACGACGAAAGCGAGCAATTCGGTAATGTCCATGGGCGTCTCCGGGGGTGGCTTGGGTATACTGATCGATGAGCTGAACGATGAGCTGAACGACGAGTTGAAGCCGCCCTATGATAACAATTCCCGCCAACCTGCAGGCCGTGAACATGCGCATCGCCTCTGCCTGTGCTGCGGCGCGACGCGCCCCGACCACAGTCGGCCTGTTGGCGGTGAGCAAAACCTGGCCCGCCAGTGCGGTGCGTACTGCCGCAGAGGCCGGCCAGCACGCCTTTGGCGAAAGCTATGTGCAGGAAGCACTGGCCAAGCAGGCCGAGTTGGCCGGGCTCGCGCTGGAGTGGCATTTCATCGGCCCCCTGCAAAGCAACAAGACCCGCCCGGTGGCCGAACATTTCGCCTGGGTGCATTCGGTGGAACGCCTGAAAATTGCCGAACGCCTGTCTGAACAGCGTCCCGCGCACCTACCGCCGCTCAACGTCTGCCTGCAAGTAAATGTGAGCGGCGAGGCGAGCAAAAGCGGTTGCGCACCAGATGCGGCTCCCACCCTGTGCCGGGCCATCGCGGCACTGCCCGGGCTACGGCTGCGCGGGCTGATGGCGATTCCCGAGCCGACCGATGATCCGGCGCTGGCCAGACGGCGTTTCGCCGTCTTGCGCGAACTGCAGGAGTCGTTAGTCTCGACAGGACTGGCACTCGATACACTATCGATGGGCATGAGCCACGATCTGGAGGCCGCCATCATGGAAGGCGCAACCATCGTGCGCGTCGGCACCGCAATTTTCGGTGAAAGAGACACGGCATGAACCACGGCGGCACGGCGAGCACGGC
>DDXB01000064.1:33768-83749 GCA_002347405.1 Rhodocyclaceae bacterium UBA2271
GCCGTGCTCGCCGTGCCGCCGTGGTGAGTCTTTCTTTTGAGGTAAATATCATGAAAATTACATTCATCGGTGGCGGCAACATGGCCACTGCCTTGATCGGCGGCCTGAAGAAGCAAGGGTTTTCAGTCGCCGGAATTCAGGTCGTAGAACCCGTTTCCGAGGCGCGCGAGCAGCTCACCGAATCGTTCGGGGTGCGCTGCACGCCGGCCATCGATGCCGCGGCTCTCAGTTGCGAGGTGCTGGTGCTGGCGGTCAAGCCGCAGCAGATGAAGGAAGCCTTGGCGCCGGCCACAGGCAAACTCACCAATCAGATGGTCATCAGCATCGCGGCCGGCCTGCGGCTGGCCGACATCGGCCGCTGGCTGGGCGGCTATGCGCGCCTGATCCGCGCCATGCCCAACACCCCGGCCCTGATCGGCGTCGGCATCAGCGGACTCTACGCTGATCCGACGGTCGACCGCGAAGGGCGCATCGTCGCGGAAAAGATCCTCGCCGCCGTCGGCCGTACGCTCTGGATCGAGGATGAGACGTTAATGGATGTCGTCACCGCCGTTTCAGGCAGCGGCCCTGCCTACGTGTTCTATTTCATCGAATCCCTGCAAAATGCCGGTACCGAGTTGGGACTGCCGCCTGAAACCGCCCGCCTGCTGGCGGTCGAAACCTTTCTCGGCGCCGCACGCCTGGCTGAAGCCAGCAACGACCCGGTCAATGTCCTGCGCGAGCGCGTCACCTCCCGCGGCGGCACCACCGCCGCCGCACTGGATGCCTTTGCCGCAGCCGACATTGCCGCGGCGATTGCCAGGGGCGTGGCAGCCGCCGCGGCACGCGGTCGCGAAATGTGCGACCAACTCGGCAAAAGCTGAAGGAGAAAATGATGGCCCCCCACACTCGCAAAATCAACTCGCTGCCCCCCACAGGGGGGCGCATGCCTCCTTGGGGCGGCCCTACGGAGGCATGAGCACCATGCTGGCGCAAATTGTTTCCCTGCTGCTGGGCACTGCCGCCAGCCTGCTGGCGATCGCCTTCCTGGCGCGCACCCTGATGCAAATGGCGCGGGCGCCGTTTCGCAACCCGGTCGGCCAGTTCATCACGGCGTTGACCAATTGGGCAGTCCTGCCATTGCGGCGGGTGATTCCCGGGCTGTTCGGCATCGACCTCGCCAGCGTGTTTGCCGCCTGGTTGACGCAAATTGCCTATCTCGGCGTGATGGCCGGACTGACGGGTGTGCTGTCGGTGGCGCCTGACGCCATGCTCGGCATCGTCTGGCTGGCGTTTCTCGCTGTCTTGCGCATTGCCGTTTACCTGCTGATGGGTGTGATCATCATTGCCGCGCTGCTGTCGTGGATCAACCCCCACTCACCCTTCGCACCCCTCTTCGACGCGCTCTCCCGGCCCATGCTGAACCCGGTGCGCCGCCTGCTGCCGACACTGGGTGGCATCGACCTCTCGCCACTGGTGGTGCTGGTGCTGCTCCAGGTGGCGCTCGTCGTGCTGGCCGGCTTGCAGCCGGCGAGGTTCATGTTTTGATGCCCGCCTGGTTACAGACGGACGGCGCGGCGGTGATCCTCAAGCTGCACATCCAGCCGGGAGCCAAAAACCCCGGCGTGGTTGGCCCGCATGGCGACGCACTGAAAATCCGCCTCGCGGCACCGCCGGTCGATGGCAAGGCCAATGCGGCACTGCTGGCCTTCATCGCCGCAAAAGTCGGCGTTGGCCGTACGGCGGTCGATCTGATCAGCGGGCCAGCGGCGCGCGCCAAGCGGGTACGCATCGCCGGCATCGCGTCAGACGCTATCGTAGCGGCCCTGACCGCCCACGGGGGCGACTGAGCACGATGGCCACCTACGCAATCGGCGACTTGCAGGGCTGTTACGATCCGCTGGCCCGCCTGCTCGACTATCTGGATTTCTCGCCCGCGACGGATCGGCTGTGGTTTGTCGGCGATCTGGTCAACCGCGGCCCGCAATCGCTGCAGGTACTGCGCTTCGTCAAGGGACTGGGCAACGCGGCAGTCAGCGTGCTCGGCAACCACGACCTGCACCTGCTCATGCAATCCGCGGGATATGGCAAGGCCAGCAAGGAAGACACGCTCGACCCCATTCTGACCGCGCCCGACTGCGCTGAACTGATGGACTGGTTGCGCGCACTCCCCTTGTTCCATGTCGAGGGAGACATGGCCATGGTACACGCCGGCCTGCTGCCGGCATGGAATGTCGCACAGGCCCAGGCCTTGTCCGACGAGGCCTCGGCCGCACTCTCCTCACCCGACTATTGCGAATTCCTGGCCAATATGTGGGGCTCCGAGCCGGACGGCTGGCGCGACGACCTCGCCGGCTGGGACCGGTTGCGCGTGGTGGTGAATGCCATGACGCGCATGCGCTTCGTCACCGCCGACGGCCGCATGGAATTTCGCGCGCCGGGCGCCAAGGGCCCGCCGGAACGCGGCCCGGCGGACTGCGTGCCGTGGTTCGACGCACCCGACCGCAACAGCGCCGATCACACCATCGTCTGCGGCCACTGGTCCGCCCTCGGTTTCAGGCAGACGGCCACCCTGCTGGCGCTGGATTCCGGCTGCCTGTGGGGCGGCAGCCTGACCGCCGTGCGCCTCGATGACCGCCGGGTCTTCCAGATGCCGTGCGGGCAACTGGCCCGGCCGACGGGCTGGCAGTAATGCCCGCAGTAAGGCCCGCCCACCCCCGGCCCCTCCCTCGCGGGAGGGGTGACTGTTGCTCGCTTCGCTCGTTTATTACGGGGAGCTCCCGTTCATTGATGGGCGCGGGTTGCGGCTGGTGCCGCATGCCGTCTCGCCTTGGGGCAGCCCGGCGGCGAGACTGCGGGGTGTTGCTGATGGGCGCCGTCCCGTCAGCGCCGACTTTCCGATGACTGCTGAAATTTGGCTGGCAGTTCTCGACTTAAGCGATCGGCTCTTCTATTGGCCTGAAACGACAAGCGCCCCGAGAGGCGCTTGGTTTTGCATAAGGTGTTGGCTCTAGCTCCTGCGCCGCCTCAAGCCAGCGATTCCGGCAAGCCCTAGCCCAACCAATGCGAGGCTGGCCGGCTCCGGGATGCCATTCGTCGGTTCTAAACGCTCTGTGGTCCGAATGCCAAACGTGAACCCATGCCAGAACTCGGGATCAGGAACCGTCCATGAAAACGTCGAATATGTGCCAATGAATTGGATCGTTCCCGCGCCTTCCCAGCCCTCCAGAACATTACCGGGTTGCTGAATTAAAGTGCCGGTACCCCAGCAGCAGGTTGGCCCTTGGCTCAGAATGGTGAAAGGCGAGTCAAACACATAGGTGGCCGAGTCGCCCCCCGAACCCAGCGTCGTAACTGCCATGATCGGATCCTTGATGGCTTCCGACAGCGTAACGCGGTAAGTCATGTTTTGAGTTCCAACGAGTTGAATACCCTCGTAGGTCGAGGCATTGTCAACTTGAGCGCTTACGTAAGCGGTTGTCGGGTTCCAAAGATAATTACCGGTAACCCCCAAGTATGAGCCTGGGGCGCCACTCGCGGTCAATGCATCAAAGGTTACGGTAACCGCAGGCCCGCTGCTCGGCGTAATAACCCCCGAAGCCGTACCGCCTGCTGGGTTCCACTCAGTCCAATCAACGTAGTAATACGGAGCTGCGGAAGCGCCAAGCGGCAAAACAAGTCCAATGGCTGCCAACATGGCAGCAAGAATATTCTTTTTTTTCAGTGTGTTCATATCAACCCCCAATGAATAAAAGCCAGACAATTAAGCGGCTATTATCACTAAGCATTTAGCATGCCAACGGATGATATTAATTACATTACAATGCGTTAAGCATCATTACACTTCTCAGGCTTGGCTTTCTGTAAATTATTCCGACACGCAATTACACATGACATAGGGTCGGAGTTGTTGGTTTTGGCCGCAAGTCGCCGTACCCCATGCGAGGGATTTCATACCGGCTTGGGGTGCGCAGTCCCGCAAGGGACGACTAGACGTTGAACAGGAAGTTCATCAAGTCACCATCCTTGACGACGTATTCCTTGCCTTCCGCCCGCATCTTGCCGGCTTCCTTTGCCCCCTGCTCGCCCTTGCAGGCGATGAAGTCGGCGTAGGCGATGGTCTGGGCGCGGATGAAGCCGTGCTCGAAATCGGTGTGGATCACGCCCGCCGCCTGGGGTGCGGTGTCACCAATATGGATGGTCCAGGCGCGCACTTCCTTCGGGCCGGCGGTGAAATAGGTTTGCAGGCCGAGCAGGCTGTAGGCGGCGCGGATCAGGCGGTTGAGGCCGGGTTCGGTCAGGCCCATGTCGGCGAGAAACAACTGCTTCTCGTCGTCTTCCAGTTCGGCAATCTCGGACTCGATGGCGGCGCAGACGGCCACCACCTCGGCTTTTTCATTTTTCGCATGGGCGCGCACCGCGTCGAGGTGCGGATTGTTCTCGAAGCCGTTTTCCATGACGTTGGCGACATAGAGCACCGGCTTGGCGGTGATCAGGAAGAACGGCTTGAGGTTGGCCCATTCCTCTTTGGAAAGATCCAGCGCCCGCACCGGCCTGGCCTGATTCAGCTGTGCCAGGCATTTTTCCAGCACGCTCACCAGCAGCGCGGCCTCCTTGTCGCCGCCTGATTTGGCCTGCTTGGTATAACGCGTCAGCGCCTTTTCAACGGTGGCCATGTCGGCCAGCGCCAGTTCGGTGTCGATGACCTCGATGTCGGAGAGCGGATCGATCTTGCCGGCCACATGCACGACATTTTCGTCGGCGAAGCAGCGCACCACATGGACGATGGCATCGGTTTCGCGGATGTTGGCGAGGAACTTGTTGCCGAGGCCTTCGCCCTTGCTCGCGCCGGCGACGAGGCCGGCGATGTCGACGAATTCGACAATGGCCGGCAGGATTTTTTGCGGCTTGGCGATGGCGGCGATGGCGGCGAGCCGCGGGTCAGGCACCTCGACGATGCCGACGTTGGGCTCGATGGTGCAGAAGGGATAGTTCTCCGCCGCGATGCCCGACTTGGTCAGCGCGTTGAAGAGGGTGGACTTGCCGACGTTGGGCAGGCCGACGATGCCGCATTTGAGGCTCATGATTTTCCTTCGTTAGACGATGAGGCCCCACCGCCGGGCCGCCCCAAGGCGGGGCCAGCCAACGAACCGGAGCCGCGTAGCGGCGAACCTCCGTCACCCCCGCCCTCAGGGCGGGGGCTGGGGGGTGGGGGCGTTATCTTTGCATTGATTTTCTGGGTCGCGGCGTTGAAGTCACTCCTGGCAAGCAGCGGCCAGGCCAATAATGCGCGATCGATGGCGGCGTCGATTTCGCCGGCTTCTTCCTTCTTCGGCGGCTTCAGCACGTAATTCACCACCTCGTTGCGGTCGCCCGGATGGCCGATGCCGATGCGCAGCCGCCAATAATCCTGGGTGCCCAGATGGCTGGTGATGTCTTTCAGGCCATTGTGGCCACCCAGGCCACCGCCGAACTTGAGCCGCAACTGGCCGGGCGGAATGTCGAGTTCGTCATGCACCACCAGCATTTCGGCTGGCTCGATGCGATAAAAATTGGCCAGGGCCTGCACCGACTGACCGGAACGGTTCATGAATGTCTGCGGCATCAGCAGCCAGACCCCACCGGGCACGCCACTGAGGCGTGCGTTGGCCGCCAGGCCGTGGAAGCGCGCCTCGCGAGAGAAGCTGACGCCCAGGTCGGCGCCCAGCCGCTCACAAAACCAAAACCCGGCGTTGTGCCGGGTTTTGGAGTAGTCGGGCCCCGGATTGCCAAGACCGACAATGAGTTTGATGGGAACAGCCAATGGTCACACCTCGCCTGGCAACCGGGTCGCCTTGCGGCGGCCCGGCGGCAGCATTACTTCTTCTCGGCCTTCTTGTCCGCTTCGGCGGCCGGCTTCTTCTCGGTGGTGATCTGTGTTTCAGCCGGTGCAGCGGCGGCCTCCATCTCTTCCTCTACGACCGCGGCGCCAATCATGACAATGCCGGCCACGACGGGGTCACCCTCGCCGTGGAATACCACCGACACGCCGGCAGGCAGCTTGAGCTGGGAGAGATGAAGCGATTCGCCCATGCCGAGATCCTTGAGGTCGACTTCGATGAACGAAGGCAGATCCTTGGGCAGACAGGTGACATCGAGTTCGTTCATGCCGTGGTGTGCCATGCCGCCGCCGAGTTTGACGCCCGGAGCGATTTCGGCGTTGATGAAGTGCAGCGGCACCTTCTGGTGAATGGCGTGGGTCGCATCGATGCGCTGGAAGTCGACGTGCTTGATCTGCAGCTTGTAGGCATGCATCTGCACGTCGCGCAGCAGGCACATTTCCACTTTGCCGTCGATGCTCATGTTGACGACCGAAGAGCGGAAGGCTTCCTTGCGCAGCGCCTGGAAAATGACGTTGTGCTCGAATTCGATCATTTGCGGGACGGCAGCGCCGCCATAGATGATGCCGGGAACCCGGCCGGCACGACGCAGGCGGCGGCTCGCACTCGATCCCTGCAGTTCGCGTTTGTAGGCGTTGATTTCAAATTGCATGATTTACTCCAGAAAATGCCCTGTCCGCGACCAGACAGAGCGGTTATAAAACTGTGGCAGGCTTATTCCATGAAGAGCGAGGACACCGACTCTTCATTGCTGATGCGGATGATGGTTTCGGCGAGCAGGCCGGCGATCGATACCACGCGGATGCGGTCGCAGGCCATGGCCTCCTGGGAGAGCGGTATGGTGTCGGTGACGACCACTTCGTCGAGATCGGATGCGGCGATGCGTTCGATGGCGCCCCCCGACAACACCGGGTGGGTGCAATAGGCCATGACGCGTTTCGCGCCATGCTCCTTGAGCGCGCGGGCCGCCTTGCACAGCGTGCCGGAGGTATCGACGATGTCGTCCATGATGACGCAGCTACGACCTTCGACATCGCCGATGATGTGCATCACTTCGGAAACGTTGGCGCGCGGACGGCGCTTGTCGATGATGGCCAGATCGGTTTCGAGGCGTTTCGCGGCGGCGCGGGCGCGCAGCACGCCACCGACGTCGGGCGAAACCACCAGCAGATCTTCGTGGCGCTGCTTCCAGATATCGCCCAGCAGGATCGGCGTGGCGTAGATGTTGTCGACCGGAATGTCGAAGAAGCCCTGAATCTGGTCGGCGTGCAGATCGACGGTCAGCAGGCGCTGCACACCGGCGGCCTGCAGCATGTTGGCCACCACCTTTGCCGCGATCGGCACACGTGCAGAGCGCGGCCGGCGATCCTGGCGGGCATAGCCGAAGTACGGTACGGCAGCGGTGATGCGTCCGGCCGAGGCGCGCTTCAGCGCATCGGCGAGGATGATCAGTTCCATCAGGTTGTCATTGGCCGGCGCACAGGTGGGCTGCAGAATGAAGGCATCCTTGCCGCGCACGTTTTCGAGCAGTTCGACATTGCTTTCGCCGTCGGAGAAGCGTCCCACCGTGCAGCGGCCCGGCGAGATGCTCAGACGCTTGGCAACGTCGGCCGCCAACTTGGGGTTGGCGTTGCCGGTGAAGACCATCAGACTGTCGTAGGCCATGCGGGCGTCTTCTCAGTGCGCTGCGTTGAAGAAAGCGGAACGGGCAGCCACGGGTTTCCGTGACTGCCCGGAATGATTCTGGCTGGGGAGGAAGGATTCGAACCTTCGCATGCTGGAATCAAAATCCAGTGCCTTAACCAGCTTGGCGACTCCCCAAAATCGGTGCGCAAAAGCGTCAGCACGCCGAAAGGACGCGAATTTTCCGCGTTTTACGTTTTCATGTCAATGCAAACAACGGATGCGCCGCCAGTCCGCGCACGACTTGTCCGCGCATATTGCCCGGCAACCCTGCCTGTGCGGCACGTGCCGCCGGCTCGTTCGGCAGTTCGACAAAGCAGCAGGCGCCTGATCCGGTCATGCGCGCGGCGCCGTATTGGCGCAGCCAGTCGAGGTGGTGCAGGATTTCCGGATGGCGCGCGCACGCCACCGTTTCGAGGTCGTTATGACCAAAGCCCGGCTGCCAGTCGACAGGCCGGATGACCGGCGTGTCGCGCTTGAGTTCCGGGGAGCGAAAAATCTCCAGCGTTGGCACCGCCACTCCCGGCATGGTCAGCAGATACCAGTTTTCAGGCACCGTCACATCGGTAAAGCGTTCGCCGACGCCTTCGGCAAAGGCATTCCGGCCGTGGATGAAAATCGGCACATCGGCACCCAGCGCAAGGCCGATGGCCTGCAGTTCCGGGCGCGACAGCCCGCAGCCCCACAGATGGTTGAGCGCCATCAGGGTGGTCGCGGCATCCGAACTGCCGCCGCCCAGGCCGCCACCCATTGGAATTCGCTTCTCCAGATGGATGGTGGCGCCTGAGGCCGGCTCCATATTCGCGGCGGTTCCGGCTGACGCCGTTCCGCCAGCGCCGACTTTTAGTAGCGCCTCGGCCGCACGCACCACCAGATCCTGCTCGGGGGGCACGCCCGGTGTCGGCGTGGCCAGCACGATACGGCCATCGCCGCGTGGCGCGAAACGCAGCGAGTCGGCCAGATCGATGAAGCGAAACACGGTCTGCAACAGGTGATAACCATCGGCACGCCGGCCGACGACATGCAGGAACAGATTGAGCTTTGCCGGGGCAAGCCATTCACGATCCCAGACCGTCATTGCACCTCTATCCACTCATCTATCTTCAAGCGCACGGCGATGTCGTCACGTTCCAGCTCGATCACCGTTGGCAGAGCATCGGCAGCGGCACTTTCGCGCTCGACAATCGTCACGCGCCAGCCCTCGGTCACCGCAATATCGCCGAGCAACCAGCGCGCGGAGGTGCCGAGCGGCAAGGCAAAGCCGAAGACCTGTTGCGACAGTGCACTCCAGTCATCAGCCGCGAAGCGGCGCTGGTCGGCGAGGACCAGCCGTGCCCCCGTGGCGTCGCGGGTCAATTCCGCCACGCCCTGGCCAAACGGCGTGGTCAACAGAATCTCGTCGCGCCCCGTCTCATGGCGCCAGTCGACTCTGGCATTGTGGCGGACATCGCCCTGGCGCACGGCAATCCGGCCGCTGAAGGCAAACTGTTCGATCTGCGCGACAGGCGGGCGGACGGGAGATGGCGGGGCGGTAGCGCAACCGGACAACAGCGCCAGCGCCAGCACAACAGCAGTAATTGTCCGGATCAAGGCGCGAGACGCTTGAGGGTTTCGGTCAGCACCTCGTTATCAGGGTGCGCAACCCGGGCCTTTTCCCAGATCTGGCGCGCTTCGTCCTGCCGGCCGAGCGTCCACAGCACCTCACCGAGATGGGCGGCAATCTCAGGGTCGGATCGCATGCTGGCGGCAACGTTGAGGACCTCCAGCGCCGCCTGCTTGTTGCCCATGCGGAACAGCACCCAACCTTTGCTGTCGAGGATGAGGGGATCATTGGGCGCCAGTTGCAGCGCCCGTTCGATCAGCGCCAGCGCTTCGGGAAGGTGGACATTGCGGTCGGCAAACGAATAGCCCAGCGCGTTGTGCGCATGGGCATGATCGGGGTTGAGTTCGATCAGGCGGCGCAGCCGGCGTTCAACCTCGTCATAGAGCCCCATTTTTTCGGCAACCATGGCAATTTCATACAGCAGGTCGGGCTGGTCGGGCTGGCCCTTCAGGCCTGCCTCTATTACGGTATAGGCGTCAGTCAGCCGACCGGCTTCGCGCAGGATTTGCACCTCACCGATCAGGAGTTGCGCACGCTCGCGGGGATTGGCGGCTTCGCTCGCGGCCAGGTGCTGGCGTGCCTCGTCAAGCTTGCCCTGCTTGACCAGCACGTTGGCGGCCTGCACGCGGGCAGCCAGATACTGTTCGCCACGACCAACCTTGCCAAACCACTGCAGGGCCTCGTCCGGGCGATTGCTGTCCGCGGCGATCTGGCCGAGGTAAAAGTGCGCCTTGTCCGCTTCGGCGTGGCCGATTTCGGCCAGTTTGCGCAGGTGGATTTCGGCATCGGCCTTGTCGTTGAGCTGCAGCGACAGCACGGCAACGGCAAACAGGACATCGCCGCTCTTCACCGGGTCGCCGCTTTGCTCCAGCAGCGTACCGAACTGGCGACGACCCTCGGCATAGCGCTTCTCGCCCACCAGCGCACGAGCGTAGGCCAGCCGCACATCGCGGGCCTGTGGATTGGCCGCAATGAATTCTTCCAGCACGGCGAAGGCCTCGCTTTTCTCGCTCATCTGGGCCAGCAGCAACACGGCGGCTTCCCAATTCGGCTTGAGTTTTAGCGCCTGCCGGGTGGCATCACGGGCGGCGGCCAGGTCGCGCGCATCGAAAGCGGCCACGGCGCGGGCGTAATGCGCCTCAGGCAGTTGCTGGTAGGGGGCCGTCACCGCCTCAATGAGATCGCGTACCGCCTTGCGGTCTTCGCCGCGGGCGAACAGGCGGTTGAGGCGCAGCAGATTTGGCCCGATCTGCTGCGGCGCGAGCGCCAGCAAGGCCGCCGTCGCGGCCTTGAGCTCCTCATGGCGACCCTGCGCCACCAGCACATTGATGTAGGTGAGATGCGCCTGCAGGGACGCCGGTTCGATGTCGAGCCAAAGTTGCGCGCCCTGCTGGGCAATCTCCATGCGCCGGCCATGCGCGGCGATCTCGGTGGCGCGGCGGGCCAGGCGCGGATCACGCGTCCGCTTGGCCAGGTCGAGATAGAGCTCGGCCGAGTTGGCGAACTGGCCGCGCTGGCCGGCAATCTCTGCCAGCAGGAATTGATAGAGCAGGCGAGGCGTCAATTCGACGTTCGGCAAGCCGGCAACTACAGCCTCCTCAGGCGCGAGGTCGGCATCGATCTCCGCAGCGGGAGCGGCGGGCACGGGCACCTCGGCACGCAGGCCGCCGCTCGCCAGGATCGCAGAAAGAATCAGCAGGGTGAAAATCGGTTTCATGGGCGCGGACACTCGATGAGTAAAGGCTTGTGCCTACAATGGCGGCATGTTAGCAGTTTCCAATACCCACCATGCCTGAGCTACCCGAGGTCGAAGTCACGCGCCGTGGCATTGCCCAACGGGTCGGGGGCGCCAGGCTCGACCACGCCGTCCTGCGGGCGCCGACTTTGCGCTATCCGATACCCGCCGGACTGGCGCGCATTCTCGCCGGTCGCACGCTGGTCGAGGCAAAACGGCGCGGCAAGTACCTGCTGCTCGATCTTGACGGCGGCCACCTGCTGATTCATCTGGGCATGTCGGGCAGCCTGCGCTTCGTCGCGCCCGGCACCACCCCCGAAAAGCACGACCATGCCGATTTCGTTTTCGGTGAGCAGGTGCTGCGGCTCACGGACCCGCGCCGTTTTGGTGCATTGCTGTGGCTGGCGGGCGATCCGCTGGCGCATCCGCTGATCGCCAAACTGGGCATCGAACCTTTGTCGCGCGCATTTACGCCGGTCTGGTTGCAGCAGGCACTCAAGGGGCGCGCGATGGCGATCAAGCCGGCGCTGATGGATGCCGGCCTGGTCGTCGGCGTGGGAAATATTTATGCGGCGGAAAGCCTGTTCGGCGCGGGTATCGACCCGCGGAAACCTGCCGGCGGCGTGTCGCTGAAACGCCTGGGGCGCCTGGTGCCCGCCATTCAGGCGACGCTGCGCGCCGCCATCCGGGCCGGCGGCAGCACACTGCGTGATTTCCGTGGCACCGATGGCGGCATGGGCGATTTCCAGACTCGCCACAAGGTTTATGATCGGGCCGGACTGCCCTGCCTGAGCTGCGGCGGCCCGATCAGGATGATTCGACAGGGGCAGCGTTCAAGCTTCTACTGTCCGCGTTGTCAGCGCTGATCAAGCTCCGGTCAGCTTCTTGAACTTCTCCATCAGCTGATCCTTGCTTTCCACGTGATCCGGATCCTCCGGGATGCAGTCGACGGGGCAGACCTCGCGGCACTGCGGGGTGTCGAAGTGGCCGACGCATTCGGTGCATTTGTTGGGGTCGATGATGTAAATCTCGTCACCCTGCGTAATCGCGTTGTTCGGGCACTCGGGCTCGCACACGTCGCAATTGATGCATTCGTCGGTGATGATCAGGGCCATTGCTATTTCCTCTCGCTTGCAAATTACTTGGTCTGTTGTTTTAACTTCTCGGTCAGCCGTTCGGCGACCAGCGGATGCACGAATTGGGAGACGTCGCCGCCAAGGAGCGCGATCTCCCGCACCATCGTCGCCGAGATGAACATGTACTGCTCGCCCGGCGTGAGAAACAGGGTTTCGATATCCGGATGCAGGCGGCGGTTCATGCCGGCCATCTGGAATTCATATTCGAAGTCGGAGGCGGCGCGCAGGCCGCGCACGATGACCCGCGCATTGCGCTCGCGCAGAAAATCCATGAGCAGGCCGGAGAAGCCGATTACCTTGACGTTCGGCAGGTCGCGGGTGAGCTCGCGCGCCATCGCGACCCGGTCTTCCAGCGAGAAGATCGGGTGCTTGCCAGAGCTTGCGGCGATGCCGACGACGACATGGGCAAACAGCCGCGCAGCGCGGCGCACCAAATCCTCGTGCCCCCGCGTGAAGGGATCGAAGGTGCCTGGATAGACGGCGATGCCGTTGTTCATGCTGCCGCCGGGCCGTCCCAAGGCAGCATGCCCCCCCCGGAGGGGGGCAGCAAACGCAGTGAGCGTGGGGGGCTAATTGTGTTCATAAATGTTCCAGCAAGTGATAGAAAACCTGGCCCGCCTGACCCTGCTTCACGGTCTGCCAGTCGCCCAGCGAAGCAATGCGCCGCTCGGCCTCCGCGTAAATCCGCATACCGGGCCTGGCCAGCCCCGGCAAGAGCGGCGCCACTTTTTCCAGCCAACCCTGTCGATAGGGCGGATCAAGCAGCAATAGGTCGAAAGAAGGACTCGCCGTGGCGGCAAATTCTAGCGCATCCGCCCGTTGCAGCCGCAGCCGCGCGCAGGCAAAAACAGCGGCATTCTGCCTTAGCCGCGCGAAAGCACCTTGATCGCGCTCAACCAGCACGACGCCTGCCGCGCCGCGCGAGGCGCACTCGAAGCCCAGAATGCCACTGCCGGCGAACAAATCGAGGCACTGCCAGCCCGTCAGATCCTGCCCGAGCCAGTTGAACAGGGTCTCGCGCACGCGGTCCGGCGTTGGCCGCAAGCCCGGCGTGTCGGCAACCTGAACCAGCCGGCTGCGCCATTCGCCGCCGGTGATGCGGATACGGGACATCAGTCGGCGGCAACAATCACCGTCACGAGGTTTTCCGGCTTCACATGCCGCTGGAATGCGGCCTTGACGTCGTCGCGGGTAATTGCACCCACCTTGCGCGGAAACTGGTCGAGGTAGTCGAGCGGCAGGCCATGGAAGCCGATCAGCGACAGGTGGGCAAGCAGCTTGGCGTTGCTGTCGATGCGCAGCGCCTGACCGTCGATGAGGTTCTTCTTTGCGGCGGCGAGTTCCTGCGCGGTCGGGCCCTCGGCGAGGAATTTCGTCAGCACCGCGTCGACTACCTGCAAGGCATCGTCCGCCTGTTCCCGTTTGGTCTGCAGACCGATCTGGAAGGGGCCGGGCAAGACGCGTGGGGCGAAGGTGGAATAAACGCTGTAGGCGTAGCCGCGTTTTTCGCGCACCTCTTTCATCAGCCGCGAGACGAAACCGCCGCCGCCGAGCGTGTAGTTGCCGACCAGCAGGGCGAAATAGTCCGGATCGGTGCGCGTAATCGCCGGCAGGCCGACATGGATGTGCGATTGCGCGGCCGGGTGGGCAACCTTGAGCGTTTCGCGTTGCGGCAACGTGACGGGCGGCAATGCGGCAACCGGCTCGCCCGCGGGCAGCGCTTCGGTCAACTGGACGGCGATGGCTTCGGCTTCGCTTTTCGACACGTCGCCGATGATCGACACCACTGCGCCACGCGCCGTGTAGTAGGTCTGGTAAAAGGTCACGAGATCGTCACGGACGATCTTCGCCACGCTCTCGGGTGTCGCCACATTGCCGTAGGGATGCCCGGGATAGAGCGCGGCCACAAAGCGCTTGCCGGCGATGGCGTCGGGGCGCGTGTCGGCTTCTTTCAGGCTTTCGATGGTGCGCGTCTTCTCGCGCGCCAGCACGGCTTCGGGAAAAGTCGGCGCTGACAGGACGGCGCGCATGAGCGCCAGTGCGCCGGTTTTCTCCGTGGCGAAGCTGAGCGTGCGCAAGTTCACGCTGGCCTTGTCGTGATCGGAACCGGAGGACAGGCGCGCGCCGAGGTCGACGAGCCGCCCGGAGATCTGTTCCTCGTCGAGGCTGCCTGCGCCGGCGTCGAGCAGACTGGCGGTGAGGCTGGCCACGCCGGACTTGTCGGCCGGGCTACGCGCACCACCAGCGACGAAATCGATTTGCACGTCAAGAATGGGCAGGTCACGGCTGGCGACGAAATACACCTTCGCGCCGGTCGGGGCAACCCAGTGCTGGATCTGCGGGCCGGCCTGGACAAAGCTGCTGAATGCGGCAATCAGCAATGCAATAAATGTTCGCATGGCGGGCTTCCTCAATGACGCACCGCAAACGCGGGCTTTTTCTGCGCTGCCGGATCAATCGGCTGCGGGTCGAGCACCGACACGGTGAGCGTGTCGTCGCTGAAATATTGCTTTGCCACGGCCTGCACTTCCGCCGCGGTCACGCTACGAATCTTTTCCAGCAGTTTGTCGATGTCACTCCAATGGATTCCAGTGGCTTCGGCAAAGCCGATTTCCATGGCCTGGGCCATCAGCGAATCGCGCTTGTACACCTGTGCGGCGATGGTCTGGGTCTTGACGCGCTGCAACTCTTCCTCGGTCACGCCCTCCTCCTGAATGCGGATGATTTCAGCTTTCAGGGCGGCCTCCAGCTCAGCGACGGTCTTGCCGGCCGCGGCCGATCCGGCGAGCAGGAACAGCGCTTCGCCGCGCAGCGTGGCGTCGTACCAGGCACTCGCCGACTGGGCGATTTTCTCGCCGCGCACCAGGCGCTTGGGGAAACGCGCCGCATCGTTGCCGGCAAGCAGCGCGGCCAGCACTTCGAGCGCATAGGGGTCGCGGTCCTGGTCGACGTCCTTGAGCCTGGGCGCCTTCCAGGCCATCAGGATATAGGGCAGCTGTGCCGGCGCCTTCACCGTGACGCGCCGCTGGCCGGTCTGTAGCGGTTCGTTTTGCGGCTTGCGGTTCGGCAGGGATCGGGCCTGGTGTTTGCCATAGGTCTGTTCTGCGAGACGGAACACCTCGCGATGATCGACATCACCCGCCACCACGACATAGGCGTTATTGGGCGCATACCAGGCGCGATACCAGGCGCGCGCATCCTGCCAGGTCATGTTCTTCAGGTCGTCCATCCAGCCGATGACCGGCCGGCGATAGGGGTGGGCGGTGAAGGCCGCCGCGTTGAGCGCCTCATACACACGTGCCTGCGGATTGTCGTCCGTGCGCAGGCGCCGCTCTTCCATCACCACCTGGATCTCGGCGGCGAATTCCTCGGGCTGCAGTTGCAGATTGACCATGCGGTCGGCTTCGAGCCGCATCATCTCGGGCAGCGCACCCTTCGGCACGATCTGGAAATAGGCGGTGTAGTCGAGGCTGGTGAAGGCGTTGTCGCGCCCGCCCGCTTCCGCCACGCGCTTGTTGAACTCGCCGGGTTTCAGTGTCTTGGTCCCCTTGAACATCATGTGTTCGAGCACATGCGCGACGCCCGATGTGCCGTCCTTTTCGTCCATCGCCCCGGCGCGATACCAGACCATATGGACGACGGTGGGGGCGCGGCGGTCTTCCTTGACGATGACGCGCAGGCCATTGGCGAGTGTCTTTTCGAAGGTCGTTTCCTGACCTGCAAAACTCGGCGCTGCAGAGACAGCGAGGACGAGGGCGGCTATTCCGAGTTTGGTGAAGGCTAAGCGGCGTAGCCGGTTAAGCGCAGCAGCCGGAACAAAAGTCGGCGCTGGCAGGACGGCGATAAATGCGCTGGCCGCCGCGGCCATGAGGGATGGGATCAATCTGGATGTCTGCATGTCTCGCTCTGTCTGATGGGTCGCCTCTGTGTAGAAGGGCTTTGCTAGAATGGTTCGCACGCATCATACCGTGCGGGCAAGTTCCCTACGACACCCCATCCCATGTTTGGTTTCCTGAAAAAAAACGCTGCGGATACGCCGCCCGCAGCCGCCGAGAAAGTTGCGCCCACCAGGCTGTCATGGGCCGAACGGCTGAAAGCCGGGCTTTCACGCACGCGTGCCGCCCTCAATACGCCGCTCGGCGAACTGTTTGCGCGCGGCAAGATTGATGAAGAACTGCTCGAAGAGCTCGAATCCACGCTGTTGATGGCAGATTGCGGTATCGATGCCACGGAGTGGTTGCTGACCGAACTGCGCGCCAAGGTTAAAAAGGAACGCATCGAGTCACCCGTCGCGCTGCGCGAGGCCCTGATCGAACTGCTGACCAGGCTGCTGACGCCGCTCGAGCAGCCGCTCGACCTGAGTCACCCTTCACAGAATCAGCGCCCCTACATCATCATGCTGGCCGGCGTGAATGGCGCCGGCAAGACGACCTCGATCGGCAAGCTCGCCAAGCGGTTTCAGCAGGAAGGCCATGGCGTGCTGCTCGCCGCCGGCGACACCTTCCGCGCCGCCGCGCGCGAGCAACTGACCGAATGGGGGCGCCGCAACGATGTTACCGTCATAGCCCAGGAATCCGGCGACCCGGCCGCCGTGGTGTTCGACGCGATCAGCGCGGCGCGCGCGCGCGGCATCGACGTGATGATCGCCGACACGGCGGGGCGCCTGCCGACCCAGTTGAACCTGATGGAAGAAATCGCCAAGGTGCGCCGCGTCATCCAGAAGGCCGAGCCGACCGGGCCGCACGAGGTGCTGCTGGTGCTCGACGCCAACATCGGCCAGAACGCCATCGCCCAGGTCAAGGCCTTCGACAAGGCGATCAAGGTCACCGGCCTGATCGTCACCAAGCTCGACGGCACCGCCAAGGGCGGCGTACTCGCCGCCATCGCGCGCCAGTGCCCGAAGCCCGTGCGCTTCATCGGCATTGGCGAAGGCATCGACGATTTGCAGCCCTTCAGGGCGCGCGAATTTGTCGAGGCGCTGTTTGGTCAATAATCCGATCATCCTTAAATGATCCGCCTCACCGAGCTGCGCCTGCCGCTCGAACACACCCCGGAGCAGCTCAACACAGCCGTGTTGCAACGGCTGAAGCTGGCACCGACCGATCTGCTCAAGCTGCATATCCACAAGCGCAGCCCCGACGCGCGCAAGAAGGATGCACTGCAGTTCGTCTATAGCCTCGACCTCGAACTTGCCGACGAAACCGCCGTCCTGGCAAGCTTTGCGGGCGACCCAAGAATCAAGCCAACGCCGGACATGGCCTACCGTTTCGTCACGCCGGCGCCGGCCGGCCAGTTTCTACGCCCGGTGATTGTCGGCTTCGGGCCGGCCGGCATCTTCGCCGCACTGATCCTCGCACAGATGGGCTTCAAGCCATTGGTGCTCGAGCGGGGCAAGCAAGTGCGCGAGCGCACCCGGGACACCTGGGACCTGTGGCGCAAGCACACCCTGCATCCCGATTCGAACGTGCAGTTCGGCGAAGGCGGCGCCGGCACCTTTTCGGACGGCAAGCTGTACAGCCAGATCAAGGACTCGCGCCACCTCGCCCGCAAGGTGCTCACCGAATTCGTCAAGGCGGGTGCGCCGGAAGAGATTCTCTACGTCAGCAAGCCGCACATCGGCACATTTCGGCTCGTAGCGATGGTCGAGAAGATGCGCGCCGAGATCGAGGCGCTGGGGGGCGAAATACGGTTCCAGGCGCGCGTTGAAGACCTCGCCATCGAAGCCGGCCAAGTACGTGGCGTCGTTCTCGCCGATGGCACGGAGATTCGCGCCGACCAGGTCATCCTCGCGCTCGGCCACAGCGCGCGCGACACCTTTGCCATGCTCCACGCGCGCGGCGTCTTCATGGAAGCGAAGCCGTTTTCGCTCGGCTTCCGCATCGAGCATCCGCAATCCCTGATCGACCGCGCCCGTTTCGGCAAGCACGCCGGCAACGCCCTGCTCGGCGCGGCCGATTACAAGCTGGTGCATCACGCCAGCAACGGCCGTTCGGCCTATACCTTCTGCATGTGTCCGGGCGGCCAGGTCGTCGCCGCGACATCGGAGCCCGGCTGCGTCGTCACCAACGGCATGAGCCAGTATTCACGCGCCGAGCGTAACGCCAACGCCGGCATCGTCGTCGGCATCACGCCCGCCGATTTCCCCGGCAACCCGGGCGATCCGCTGGCCGGCATCGCCTTTCAACGCCAATGGGAGACATGCGCTTTTGAACTCGGCGGCGGCAATTACGACGCCCCGGTGCAACGGGTCGGCGACTTCCTCGCCGGTCATCCCAGCAGCGCGCTCGGTGAGGTCATTCCCTCCTACCAGCCGGGCGTGAAGCTCACGGATTTGTCGTCCGCGCTGCCCGCCTATGTCATCGCCGCCATCCGCGAGGCCATTCCCGCTTTCGACAAGCAGATATGCGGCTTTGCCATGGCCGATGCACTGCTCACCGGCGTGGAAACACGCACCTCATCACCCTTGCGCATCACGCGCGGCGCGGATGGCCAGAGCCTGAATGTGAAGGGAATCTACCCGGCCGGCGAGGGCGCCGGTTACGCCGGTGGCATTCTGTCGGCGGGGGTCGACGGCATCGAGGCAGCCGAGGCCGTTGCACGGGACATCACGCAGCGCTGCCGCGCACCATCCTGACTTGTTCCTCACCCACCCGCACGACCTCCCCACCGCGCAGCTTGCGCCGGATGCGGGTTTCCACCTGATCATCGACCTGCACCAGCCCGGCGCCGATCATCACCTTGGCCGCCCCGCCGGAACTGGCCAGCCCGAGCACCTTGAGCAGGGCATTCAGTTCGATGAATTCGCTGCTGAGCGTAAAACGGGTGTCGGTCATGGTGTTCAGTCGAGGAAATTGGCGGTCCATGGTAACGGGTCCCGCCTTGACTACCAAATGCATCAAGTTGCGGCAAGCAGCGGTAGCTGAAGTTGCGTCAGCCGTCTGATCTTCCCCACGCCCGGCGGCGCCAACAACGCAAACGGCAGCGTATGCCTTTGGTTGATTGCCGGTTTCGGTGGATAATCCACCGACCCCATGCTTACCCAAGGAGAGCCCCGTGCGCAATAATCAACCTGTCACCGGCACAGAGCGGAGCTTTGCCTCCGACATCGCCATCCTCTCGCATACCGATGCCAAGGGACTGATCACCTTCGTCAATGACGATTTCGCCGAGATCAGTGGCTTTGCGATCGAGGAACTGATCGGCCAGCCGCATAATCTGCTGCGCCACCCGGACATGCCAGCCGAAACTTACCGCGACCTGTGGGAGACGGTGCAGAACGGCCGACCCTGGGCGGGTCTCATCAAGAACCGTTGCAAGAACGGTGACTATTACTGGGTGCGCGCCTCGGTGACGCCCAAGGCCGATGGCGGCTTCATGTCGGTGCGCGTCAAGCCGACGCGCGACGAAGTCAAGGCAGCGGAATCCCTCTATCAGCGCATTCGCCAGGATCCGTCAATCCGCCTCTACGAAGGCGAGGAAGTGAAACGCGGTCTTGGCGGTTTGATGAATGGGGCAGTGGGCTGGCTGGACAACATGCGCATCGGCAACCGCCTTGCCCTGGTCATGACACTGGTCATGGCGCTGCTGGTCGGCGCCCTGGTCGAAGCCCATCATTCGAGCGGAAAGATCGAGCAGGCCTACAAGCAGTACATCGATCAGGACGTCGCGCGCCGCGCCGACTTCTACAACATGTACGCCCAGGGCCTGCAGATGGGTCAGGCGCTGCGCAACGTCATGCTCGACCCGGAAAACAAGCGCGCCTACGAGAACTACCAGAATGCCACGGTCGCCTACGACAAGGCGGGCGAGCAGGCCCGCGCGCTCGACCAGCAAACCCTCAAATCCGGCCTGCCGGATCGCCTGATCGCCCTGCGCGTCGAGCAGAAGAAGTTGCACGAGCAGATTTTCGAGCTGCTCAAGGCCAGGCAATTCGAGGAAGCCAAGGGCGTGCTCACCAAGACCGAGACGCCGAAGTGGCGCGAGATGCGCGACATCATGGTCGCCGAGATCAAGCAGCTCGACGAGGCGACACCCAAGCTGCTCACCCATCTGAACGAGCAACAGGCAGCCGCCGACCGACGCAGCCTGATCTTCGCGGGCAGCGTGATCATTCTCGGCATCCTGCTGGGCGGCATCCTGTTATCCCGTATCGCACGCCAGGCGCGCGAAACCGAAAACCTCGCCTCCGCCGTCGCCGGCGGCAATCTCTCCCAGGTCATCCGCGCCGGCAGCCATGACGAATTCGGGGCCATCCTGACGCGCGTGGCGATGCTGAGAAATCGGCTGCACGAGGCGATCAGCCTGGTTCAGCAAAGTGCGCGCGCACTCGACCAATCAAGCCGGCAGCTCGCGGCGGTCAGCGCTGAAACCGTGCAGGCCACCCAGGCGCAGTCAGCCAGCATATCGAGCGTTGCCGCCGCGGTGGAGGAATTATCCACCGCCGCCGACGAAATGAGCAGCAACGCGCAGCAAGCCATGGAGGCGACCAATGTCTCCACCACGGCGACCCGCGAAAGCGCCACCATCAGCCGCAAGGCTGCCGACCACATCGCCTCGGCAGCACAGGTGGTGGCCGGCTCCGAACAGCGCATCGCCGAACTGGCCACCATGTCGGAAGAAATCAGCCGCGTGGTGCTGGTCATCAAGGAGATTGCCGACCAGACCAACCTGCTCGCCCTGAACGCCGCCATCGAGGCCGCCCGGGCTGGCGAGCAGGGGCGTGGATTTGCCGTGGTGGCCGACGAGGTGCGCAAGCTTGCGGAGCGCACCGGTAATTCGACACAGGAAATCGCCGCGATGATCCAGCGCATCCAGAGCGTCAGTCGCGCCGTGGCCGAAGAGGTGGCCGCCAGCAGCAAGGGTGTCGGCGATGGTGCCAAGAGCGCGCGTGCGGCAGGCGAGGTAGCCGCCTCGGTCGAGACCTCGGTTACCCAGGCCGGTCATGCCGTGCAGATGATCAGCGATGCACTGGCCGAAAGCAGTGCCGCCACCCGCGACATCGCCGGCAATATGGAGCGCATTTCCCAGGGCGCCGATTCCGGCACTTTGACCGCCCAGCGCTCCGCCGCCGAGGCAGAGCAAATTGGCCGGTTGGCAGAGAAGCTTAAAACGCTGGCCGCCCAGTTCCACGCTTGAAGATCTATCCGCAGCGGTCCCCCGTGCTTGATCGGGACGGGGGGTTGCTGGTTGGTTTCCAGTAGCGCCGTACCGCCAGCGCCGACTTTGGCACCGTGAGCTAAACTGTCGCGGCTCACGATGACGTCCATGATCCGCTTCGATACGATTACCAAGCGCTACCCGCCCGACATCTCGGCGCTGATTGATGTCAGCGCCGAGATTGCCGCGGGCGAACTGATCACGATTGTCGGCCACTCCGGCGCCGGCAAGTCGACCCTTCTCAAACTGATTCCCGCCATCGAACGTCCCACACGCGGCGCTGTGCTGGTGAATGGACAGAATGTCGGCGCGCTCGGCAGTCGAGCGCTGCCTTTTTTGCGACGGAATCTCGGCTTGGTGTTCCAGGACCAGAAATTACTGTTTGATCGCACTGTCCTGGCCAATGTGCTGCTGCCACTCGAAATCACCGGCTTTTCCCACACCGAGGCGCAGCGCCGGGCGCAGGCCGCGCTCGACAAGGTCGGGCTGCTGCAGCGTGCCCGTGCCATGCCGATTGCCTTGTCAGGCGGCGAACAACAGCGCCTGGCCATTGCCCGTGCCGTCGTGCATCGACCCAGCCTGTTGCTCGCCGACGAACCTACGGCCTATCTCGATCCCGACACGGCACGCGCTGTGGCTGGCATCTTCCTCGAATTTCATCGTGTCGGCGTTACCGTGCTGGTCGCCACCTATGATGACAGCCTGTTTCCCGGCGCCCGGCGCCTGCAGCTCGATCACGGCAGGTTGTTGTGACCGCCTTTCTTGACTTCCCCATATGAACTGGCTTTTCGCGCATTGGAATGCAATTCGCCGGGCGCTGTCCCGTTTGACGGCCGCGCCGCTGAACACCTTGCTTGCGCTGCTGGGCATCGGCGTCGCCCTGGCGCTGCCCGCCGGAGGACATGTGCTGTTGTCGCACCTGTCCACCCTGACCCGCAGCGCTTCGCCCGCTCCGCAAGTGACCCTGTTCCTTGCGCTTGAAACCGAGCGCAAGGCAGCACAGGCTGTCGAACAGCGCGCGCAGGGTATGCCAGGCGTGGCCCGGACGCAATTGCTCGCCCGCGAGGACACGCTTGCGCGCATGAAGACCAACGCCGGACTCGCCGATGCCATTGCGGTGTTGCCGAAGAACCCCTTCCCCGACGCCATCGTCGTCACGCCGGCGGACGACAGCCCTGCTGCCATCGAACGTCTGGCGACTACCACACGCCAGTGGCGCGAGGTGGAACATGTCCAGATCGATGCCGACTGGGCGCGCCGGCTGCATGCTCTGGTCAGGCTCGGCAACACCGGGGTACTGTTGCTCGCCACGCTGCTCGGCATTGGCCTGGTCACCATCACCTTCAACACCATCCGCCTGCAGGTGCTGTCGCGCCAGACCGAAGTGGAAGTCAGCCGCCTGCTGGGGGCCACCGACGCCTTTATTCGCCGCCCCTTCCTCTGGTACGGCGGCCTGCTGGGCTTGCTGGGCGGTGCAATGGCCTGGCTGATCGTCAGCGCCGCCACACTCTGGCTGCGCCTGCCGGTCGCCGAAATCGCCGGCTTGTACGGGCTGGATCTACTGCTGGCGCTGCCGACGGCAACCGAAAGCGCCGTGCTGCTGGGCGGCGCCGCGCTGCTCGGCTGGTTCGGGGCGGCCCTGTCGATGCGCCAGCACTGATCCCTGCCTGGCCACATGCAACCTTAAAATCTCAGTTCACACCACGGAGATCACGGAGGACACGGAGAAAAGGCGCAAACGGACAAGATGCGGGCGCACCCGATGGATGGCGTCGATTGCTTCCGTAACGACTTGTTTTCGCTCCGTGATCTCCGTGTCCTCCGTGGTCAACTGCTTTTTCTAGGTTCAAGCTTTGGGTAGCAATGCTGCGTCTGCCAGGTCGGCGTGACTCTGCCGCGCGAACTCGCCAAGCCGGTCCGGATCCAGCAAGATCACCCGCTTGCCACGCATCTCGATCAGCCCGGCATCCGCCAGATCGCGCAAGGTACGCGACAGGGCTTCGGGCGTCATGCTCAAACGGGAAGCGACCACCTGTTTCGTCGCCGGCAGGATGATGCTCGACGCACTGTCAGCGCTCGCGCGACGCTGTTCGATCAGATAGCCGACCAGTCGCTGCAGGAGACTGGAACGCGCATAGGCATCGATGTCGCGCAGAATCGAATTCTGCCGCTCGGCTAGCACCTGCAGCACGTGGCAGACAAATACCGGCTGGGTGTCGATGAGACCGGCAATCGCCTGTTTATCAATATGCAACAGCACGGCATTGTTCAGCGCTGTGGCACGCATCGGATAAGGACAATCGAGAAAAAGTGCCGCCTCGCCGCAGGTCTGGTCTGCGCCGAGGATCTCGATAACCTTTTCCTCGCCGCCAGGTGAGCGACAGGCCTCCTTGAGCTTCCCGGACACGATGACCAGAAGGCCGGTCGGATGCGAATCTTTCTGCAGCACCACGACATCACGCGCGTAACGCCGTTCCTGCGTCGCCATGGCGACCTGCGCCAGAAGCACATCCGGCAAGTCACCGAACAGTGCCGTGCGCTTGAGCAGGAAGAGCAGATGATTTTCCATGTCGGCACATTGTAGGCGAGCATTCCAGCCTGCTCCCTGAATACGCAACGACGCCGCGCCCACCTCGATTTCATGCTGACAGCCCGCCAATCACAAAACCATAGTAATTTTGTCGGGAACTTGTTAGACTATTAGCACTCTCATCGACCGAGTGCTAAAATTTCAAAGAAGGAGGCTTTAGCTATGCAACATGCCCTGACACTTGCACAATTTTCCCTGCCGTCCCCCACTGGCAGCATTGAGGCCTACATTCAGGCCGCCAATCGCGTGCCGCTGTTGACTCTGGACGAGGAGCAGGAGCTTTCCCGTCGTCTGCGCGACGAGGGTGATCGTGAGGCCGCGCGCATGCTGGTCATGTCCCACTTGCGACTGGTGATTGCCGTGGCGCGCGGTTATCTCGGTTATGGCCTGCCGCATGCCGATCTGATCCAGGAAGGCAGCGTCGGCCTGATGAAAGCCGTCAAGCGTTTCGATCCGGATCGTGGCGTACGCCTCGTTTCCTTCGCATTGCACTGGATCAAGGCCGAGATCCACGAATACATCCTGAAGAACTGGCGTCTGGTGAAGCTCGCCACCACCAAGGCGCAGCGCAAGCTGTTCTTCAACCTGCGCAGCATGAAGGCCGCGCTGGCCCAGGAAGCCAACGCCGAGCACGGCTTCGCCAGTCTGGCTCCCGATGAAGTGGCCAGCGTTGCCCGTCAGTTGGGCGTCAAGCCCGAGGAAGTGGTCGAGATGGAGACGCGCATGGGCGGCATGGACATCTCTCTCGAGCCGCTCTCCGACGATGATGACGACCACTATGCTCCGGCTGCCTATCTGGCTGCCGACATCAGCGTCGAACCCTCGATCCAGCTCGAGCGCAAGGAGCGCGATCGCCTGCAGGACACCGGTCTGCGCGATGCGCTGGCCGAACTGGACGACCGCAGCCGCACCATCGTGCAACGGCGCTGGCTGGTGGACGACGACGAGTCTGGCGCCACACTCCATGAGCTTGCTGCGGAATACGGCGTGTCGGCCGAACGCATCCGTCAGATCGAGTCCAAGGCGATGCAGAAAATGAAGGGTGTGCTGGCAGCGCGCATGTAATTTTGCGCCAGACAAAAACGGGTCGCCATGAATTACCTGGCGGCCCGTTTTATCTTAAAGCACCGCAGAGAGCACAGAGGGCACGGAGAAACGGCACAAGCAGACAAAAATCAGGCGCAGCCAACGGGCGACTTTCCCTTATTTCGTAACGCCTGGTTTTTTCTCCGTGATCACCGCGCCCTCCGTGGTGAACTGCTTTTTCCAGGTTTATTCAGCGACCGCCTATTCCGGGCCGTCTGCGGTGTCGCTGATTGACGCGGCGGTGAACCGCGGCGCATCGCTGCCGGCAGCCGGCTCCAGGTCATCCAGCCAGTAAGCGTCGTCGTTGCGCTGGTAGATGAGGAAGCGGCCGCGCAGACTGGCGTCCTTGGCACGCTGGTAGCGCAGGTAGATGTGCTGGTCGTCGACGGCGAGAATCTCGACCTTGCCGGTTTCGTGCGACATGACAAAACGCGCGCGGCGCGCCAGTCCGGAGCCGTAACGCAAGGCCTCGCGGAAAATCTCCCAGCCGCGCACGATCGACACCTTGTAGGGGTCGTTGCCGGCGGTCGGCCGCCCCTGGAAGACATAGTAGGGCGGACAGCCGATCCACGACAACTGGCGAAACATCTCGGATAACACCATCGGATCGTCGTTGATGCCGGCGATGAGCGGGCACTGGTTGGTCATGATGGCGCCGGCGCGGATCAGCTTGTCGATGCTCGCCACCGCCTCGTCGGTGAGTTCGCGCGGGTGGTCGAAGTGGTTCATCACATAGATGCGCTTGCGTGGCGTCGAATACCTCTCGAACATCTCGAGCAGCGCCGGATCGTCGAGTACGCGGAACGGGTTGAACGCCGTCATCTTGGTGCCGATGCGGATGATCTGCACATGCTCGATCTCGCGCAGCGCGCCGATGACCTCGGCGAGGCGGCGCGTGCTGAGCAGGAGGGGATCGCCGCCGGTGAGCAGCACGTTGGTGATCTCGGGGTGGGCGCGGATGTAGTCGATGCCGGGCGTCAGGTCCTTGCTCGCTTCGTCGTTGTCGTTCATGAACAGCCGCTTGCGGAAGCAGTAGCGGCAATAGGCACCGCACACCTCGTTGCACAGCAGCAGGGCGGTATCCGGATATTTGTGCTGCACGCCGCGCATGACGGTATTGGCCGCCTCGTTGCTGGCATCAAGTTTGCCCCAGTCGCCGAGTTCGTCGGCGCGCGGAATGACCAGCTGGCGAATCGGATCGAGCGGATCGTCCCAATCGATCAGTTTGAGGTAGTAGTCGCTGACGCGGAACGCGTAGGCGTCGGCAACGGGCGCGAGCGCGGTACGCTCGGCTTCGCTCAGCTGTGGAATATCGGTCAGTTTCTTGATATAGCGCATCTGTCTCCTTTCGTTTGCTCAAGCAAGTCCTGCCACCCCTGGGGTGGCAACTTTCAGTGCCCGACCAGCAGCTTCAGCACATCGTCGGCAATGCTTTGCGGCGCCTCACCGTAACGGATCAACAAGCGTGGCCGGCCCTGCGGGTCAAAGACATAACTGGTGGCGCCGTGATCCATGCTGTAACCCAGCGCCGTGCCGTCCTTAACCTTACTATAAACAACGCGGAATTCCTCCGCGACATCCCGGGTGGCGCGGGGGTTGCCATACAGCCCCAGAAAGCGGGGATCGAACCAGGGCACATAGGCCGCCAGCACGACTGGCGTATCGCGCTCGGGATCGACGGTGACGAACAGCACCTGGACGCGGTCTGCCGCCGGGCCAAGCAGGCGCATGGTTTCCTGCAACGCCACCATCTTGGTCGGACAGATGTCCGGACACTGGGTGTAGCCAAAGAAAACTATCACGACCTTGCCTTGAAAGTCGGCGCTGGTGACACGGCGCCCGTTGTGGTCGGTGAGCGTTTCCAGCACCGCCAAACGGGCAAATTTCGCCCCGCTGATATCGGTGGAGCGAAATGCGGACTCGCTGTTCTTGCTGCAGCCGGAAAGATGAATGGTGACCACCGCCACGCTGAGGACCAGCAACACTGCGGCGACGCTCAGCATCAATTTGCGCAAACCCGGCTTGCCGCGTCCATCCTTCTGCCGGGCGCCCAGCGCCGTCCGGCCACTGAGCAGACTGGCTGCAACAATCAACAGCAGCAGGATGATGACGATCTTGATGAACATCGGACTCAGGATCCCGATCCCACAAGGGCCGTCAGCAATTTGTCGTGGATACCGCCGAAACCGCCATTGCTCATCACCAGCACCTGATCGCCTGGACGGGCATCGGCAACCACGCGCGCCACCAGTTCGGCAAGATCATCACTCACCGCAGCCTTGTCACCCAGCGGGGCCAGGGCGGCCGCGGCATCCCAGCCCAGATTGGCGCTGTAACAGAACACCTGATCAGCCGTGGCAAGACTGCCGGCCAGCGCATCCTTCATGGCGCCGAGTTTCATGGTGTTGGAACGCGGCTCCAGCACGGCCAGGATGCGACCATTGCCCGCACCCAGCTTGCCGCGCAAACCGGCCAACGTGGTGGCAATTGCCGTCGGGTGATGGGCAAAATCATCGAAGACCGCCACGCCATTGACCGTGCCACGCAATTCGAGGCGTCGCTTGACGTTGGCGAAACAGGCCAGCGCCGCCAATCCATGGTCAAGCGGCACGCCGACGTGGCGGGCCGCCAGCAGCGCGGCAAGCGCATTGTTGCGATTGTGATCGCCGGCCAGCTGCCAGATGATCGCGCCCATTTCCCGCTCTCCCTGCCGGATCACCAGCTGCCCGCTCGCATCATCTCCCGTGGCATGCCAGCCGGCGGCACTGTTGAAACGTTCGACCGGCGTCCAGCAACCACGTTCCAATACCCGCTCCAGCGCCGGCTCGGCGGCATTGGACACAACCAAGCCATTTCCGGGAATTGTTCGCACGAAATGATGAAATTGCGTCTCGATAGCCGCAAGATCAGCGAAGATATCCGCATGATCGAACTCAAGGTTATTCAGGATTGCCGTGCGCGGACGATAATGAACAAACTTGGAGCGCTTATCGCAAAAAGCCGTATCGTATTCGTCAGCTTCGACGACAAAGAATGATGATTCACTGTAGTTAGCCGATTTTTTGAAATTTTGCGGCACTCCGCCAATCAGGAACCCTGGCTGCAAACCGGCATGTTCGAGTATCCACGCCAGCATGGCTGCGGTCGTGGTCTTGCCATGGGTGCCCGCCACCGCCAGCACCCATTTCTCCTGCAGGATGTTCTCGGCCAGCCACTGCGGTCCAGAAACATAAGGCAGACCGCGTGCCAGTATTTCCTCCAGCAGCGGATTGCCACGCGACACGGCGTTGCCAACGACCCACAGGTCGGCATTCAACGCCAGCTGGTCGGCCCCGTAGCCCTCGACCAGATCGACACCTTCGGCTTCCAGCTGGTCGCTCATCGGTGGATACACGTTGACGTCGCAGCCAGTGACGCGGTGGCCGGCAGCGCGGGCGATCAAGGCAATGCCGCCCATGAAGGTGCCACAGATCCCGAGAATATGGATGTGCATGGGGATGAAATCGGTTACGGATAGAATGGGTCCGTATTCTACGGGAGGGAGTCTTATGAGCCGTCGCAATCGTCCCGCGCACATTCCGAACCCCAACGCCCCGACCTTGCGTTCCGAGATTGTCCATGCCGCGGCGCGCCTGATCGCCGAAGACGGCCTCGATTACGGCTTCGCCAAGCGCAAGGCGGTACGCCAGCTGGGCTTGCCGGACAGCTTTCCGCTGCCCGGCAACGCCGATATCGAAGCAGCCGTGCGCGCGTATCAGGCGATCTACCAGGAGGACGAACAGGCCGAGCGCATCGCCTTCCTGCGCGGCGGCGCCATCGAACTGATGCACCGCCTGGCACCGTTTTCGCCTTACCTCACCGGCTCGGTGCTCGACGGCACGGCCGGGCGCCATGCCCGCATCGACATCCTGCTGTTTCCCGACAGCGCCAAGGAACTGGAAATATTCCTGCTTGACCAGGGCATCCCCTTCCATCATGGCAACGCCAGGAATGACCGCGTCGAAGCAGTTCTGGTCATCGACGACGTTGATCGCCCGGCCAACCTGATCGTCCTCGCGCCCCGCGATGAACGGATTGCCCTGAAAAGCCACGATGGCCGCACCCGCACCCGCGCACGGGTCGATGCGGTTGAGGCCTTGTGCGCTGCAGCAGAATAGATTTGCTAAGATGCGGGTCAGGGTGTTTTTTCTCCCCCCGCGACGTTAGGCCATAAATACCTTTATCTAGACAACTTGCTCTTATTTGCGGCAAACTTGACGCCATGTCGAACCCAAAAAGCAAAAAAACATCTGCCAAAACGAATAGCGCGGATAGCGGCGCTGGCCGCAATGCGCGCATTCTTGTCCTGCACGGCCCAAATCTGAACCTGCTCGGGACTCGCGAGCCGGAGGTTTACGGCCGGACCACGCTGGCTGACATCCACACCATGATGGAAGCGCGCGCGCGCGCCAGCGGGGTGCAGATCGAAAGTTTTCAGAGCAACAGCGAGGGCGGGCTGATCGACCGCGTGCAGGCCGCCGGTGCCGAAGGCATCGAATTCATCATCATCAACCCGGGCGGGTATACCCATACCAGCGTCGCCCTGCGCGACGCGCTGGCCGCGGTCCGCATTCCCTTCGTCGAGGTGCATCTCTCGAATATTTTCGCCCGCGAAGCGTTCCGGCATCATTCCCATTTTTCGGATATCGCCGTCGGCGTGATCTGCGGCCTTGGGGCGCAGGGTTATGCCCTCGCACTCGAGGCTGCGCTGGCACGCATTCAGCAATAACTCTCAACCGCCCGGCGGCGCCATCCGCGCCCGCGCCTGGGGCATCACAAGAACGCCCGTCATCCGCGGGTGAGGAGGCTAAATGGATCTCAGAAAACTGAAAACCCTGATCGACCTGGTACAGAATTCCGGCATTTCGGAACTGGAAATCAGCGAGGGGGAGGAAAAAATCCGCATCGCCAAACATGTGGCCCCGACGCAGACCACCATGGTCAGCATGCCCATGGGCCATATGGGTAACGTCCCCCATGCGGGGCACGCCGTCCCGCCAGCGCCGACTTTTGCGGCTGCCGAAGCCACACCCGCCGCGCCCGCCGTGCCCGAGGGCCATGTGATGAAATCGCCGATGGTCGGCTCTTTCTACCGCGCCAGCAGTCCGGGTGCCGCGCCCCTGGTCGAAGTCGGCATGGCCGTCAAGAAGGGTGACACCCTGTGCATCATCGAAGCCATGAAGCTGATGAACGAGATCGAGGCCGATGCTGATGGCGTCATCAAGGCTGTCCTGGTTGAGAATGGCCAGGCCGTCGAGTTCGATCAACCCCTCTTCATCATCGTCTGATGGCAATGTTTGAAAAAATACTGATCGCCAACCGCGGGGAAATTGCCCTGAGGATTCTGCGCGCCTGCCGCGAACTGGGCATTCGCACAGTTGCCGTTCATTCGGTGGCCGACGCCGAGGCCCAATACGTCAAGCTCGCCGACGAATCGGTCTGCATCGGCCCCGCACCATCCGGCCAGAGCTATCTCAATATTCCGGCGATTATTTCGGCGGCCGAAGTCACCGATGCCGAGGCGATTCATCCGGGCTACGGCTTCCTCTCGGAAAACGCCGACTTCGCCGAACGCGTCGAAAAATCGGGTTTTGTCTTCATCGGCCCGCGCCCCGAAACCATCCGGCTGATGGGCGACAAGGTCTCCGCCAAGAACGCCATGAAGGCGGCCGCCGTGCCCTGCGTACCCGGTTCTGAAGGCGCGTTGCCAGAAGATAACAAGGAGATCGCGAAAATTGCGCGCGCGATCGGCTATCCGGTCATCATCAAGGCGGCCGGCGGCGGCGGCGGACGCGGCATGCGCGTGGTGCATACCGAAGCGGCGCTCATCAACGCCGTAACCATGACGCGCAGCGAGGCCGGGGCGGCCTTCGGCAATCCCATGGTATACATGGAAAAATTTCTGGAAAACCCCCGCCACATCGAAATCCAGGTGTTGGCCGACAGCTTCAAGAATGCGGTGTGGCTGGGCGAACGCGACTGCTCGATGCAGCGCCGCCACCAGAAGGTGATCGAGGAGGCGCCCGCGCCGGAAGTGAATCGTCGCCTGATCACGCGCATCGGCGAACGCTGCGCCGATGCATGCAAGAAAATCGGCTATCGCGGCGTCGGAACCTTCGAATTTCTCTATGAAAACAACGAGTTTTACTTCATAGAAATGAATACGCGCCTGCAGGTCGAGCACCCGGTCACCGAACTGACCGCCGGCATAGACATTGTGCAGGCGCAAATTCGCGTTGCCGCCGGCGAAAAACTCTGGCTCCGCCAGCGTGACGTCGAACTTCGCG
The DNA here is from genome assembly GCA_002347405.1 of Rhodocyclaceae bacterium UBA2271. Taxonomy (GTDB): domain Bacteria; phylum Pseudomonadota; class Gammaproteobacteria; order Burkholderiales; family Rhodocyclaceae; genus Sulfuricystis. The sequence goes on from DDXB01000064.1 coordinate 64,942, forward strand.
GCCACGCCATCGAATGCCGCATCAACGCCGAAGACCCATTCAAGTTCACTCCATCTCCCGGCAAAATCACCAATTGGCACCCGCCGGGCGGCCCCGGCATCCGGGTCGATTCGCATGTCTATTCCGGCTATACGGTTCCACCCCATTACGATTCGATGATCGGCAAGTTGATCGCCTATGGCGACACGCGCGAGCAGGCCATTCGCCGCATGCGCATCGCCCTGTCGGAAATGATGGTCGACGGTATCAAGACCAACATCCCCCTGCACCAGGAACTGATGCTCGACGAGCGCTTCATCAAAGGCGGCGCCAACATTCATTACCTGGAAGAAAAGCTCGCTGCGCGCGAGGAAAGCAACCGGAAGTAACATGCTTTCGCCGGGCCGCCCCGAGAAAGCATGCGCCCACCTGTGGGGGGCAGCGACCAGGACGCAGGACGCAGGACAGCCGAAGGCTGGTCCCGCGAAGCGGGATGCGGCTTTGCCGCACAACCGGTGTTGCCAGCGTGGGGGGCTATAAAGGATGTGGGTATCGGTCACACTCGAAGCCGATGCCGCCCACGCCGAGGCCCTTTCCGAGGCGCTGCTGGCGGCAGGGGCTGTTTCGGTCAGTGTCGAGGATGCCCAGGCCGGCACCACGCTTGAAACTCCGCAGTTCGGCGAACCGGGCTCGCCCGCCACACCCCTGTGGGACGTCAGCCGTGTCGTCGCGCTGTTCGACCCCCCCGCCAGCCGGACTGCTTTGCACGCCGACATTGCCGCTGCCGCAAGTGCTGCCGGGATTGCCCAGCTGCCAGAGATCAGTTTTGCCGAGGTGGCCGAGCAGGACTGGGTGCGCCTGACCCAGTCGCAGTTCGAGCCGATCCGCATCTCCGACCGGTTGTGGATCGTACCTTCCTGGCACAGCGCCCCCGACCCGACGGCAATCAACCTTGAACTGGACCCGGGTCTGGCCTTCGGCACCGGCAGCCACCCGACCACGCGCCTTTGCCTCGAGTGGCTGGAGCGGGAAATCACGTCCGGCATCACGCTGCTCGACTATGGCTGCGGCTCCGGCATCCTCGGCATCGCGGCGCTGAAACTGGGCGCGGCAGACGTCCTCGGGGTCGACATCGATGCCAGCGCCCTCACCGCTGCCGCCGACAACGCCGTCCGCAATCAGGTCAGCATGCGGCTCGCCCATTCGGGTGACGCACTCATCGCAACCTATGACCGCGTTGTCGCCAACATCCTCACCAATCCGCTGATGCTGCTGGCGCCGCTGCTGACGGCGCGCCTCAAGCCGGGGGGGAAGCTGGCGCTGTCCGGCGTGCTGGAATCCCAGGCTGGACAAGTCATCACTGCCTATGCGCCCTATCTGCCACTCACGGTCGGCGCCACCCATGAGGGCTGGGTGCGGCTCGAAGGCGGTAAACTAGCTCCATGCTGACCCGCTGCCCCCATTGTGAAACCGACTTCCGCGTCACGCCCGAGCAGTTGAAGGCGCGTCAGGGCCAAGTCCGTTGTGGCGCTTGCCGCGGCGTGTTCAATGCCATCGACAACCTTGCCGATGAATTGCTGGTGCCGATGAAATTTCCGGCAAACCTGCCGACGCGGACCGAGGCGAACGACCCAGAAGTTGTGCCAGATGTCTTGCCGGCGTGGATACCCGCCGAGTTTCCTCATGAAACGGGGTTACCCGACACCACCACCACGGCCGAAGCGGTAGAAGCGGCCACTGTCGAAACGTCCATCCCGCCTGACCAACCCGCGCAACCGGCAGCGGAAAGCGGCTCTGACGCCGCAATCGCCAGCCTGCCGGCTGACGAAACCGCCAGCGTTGCCGAGGAAACCAAGCTGTCACCCCAGGAAGAACCCGCAGAAACGGGCGACGAAAGTCGGCGCTGGCAGGACGGCGTGCCCCGAATGGGGTACGGCACCGACGCTGAATCCGCACCACGCGGCGATCCGGCTGCCCAGAGCAAAGCGACCGGGATGCTCGCGCCTGCCGCCTGGGGGCCATATGTCGAAACTCCGCGCCCGCGGCGCTGGCCATGGGTGATCGGGGTGGTCCTGATGCTGCTGCTGGCCGGCGGACAGATGCTGTACCTCTTTCGTGTCGAACTGGCGGTGCTGGCTCCGGAACTGCGGCCAACCCTGCTGGCGGCTTGCGAGCAACTCGGCTGCACGCTGCCACACCCGCACAAGGCCGAGCTGATCGGCATCGAAAGTTCCGACCTCGCCCCGGCAGGCACGACAGGTGTCGCGGGTGTTGCTCTCCTGCAACTCGCCGCCACTCTGAAGAACCGCGCGCCGTTCGTTCAGGAGTATCCGCACCTCGAACTGACCCTGACCGACACCCAGGACCGCGCCCTGTTGCGCAAGGTGCTGACACCCGCCGACTATCTGCCCGCCGACCGCGCGGCCGCCTCCGGCTTTGCCGCCAACGCCGACGTCGCCGTGCGGCTGACATTCGACAGCGCCGGCACGCCCGCCGTCGGCTACCGTCTTTATCTTTTCTATCCCTGACCACAAATCCATGCACACGCTAATCTGCGGCTCGCTCGCTTACGACACCATCATGGTGTTCAATGATCGCTTCAAGAACCACATCCTGCCGGAACAGATCCACATCCTCAACGTCGCCTTCCTGGTGCCGGACATGCGCCGCGAGTACGGTGGCTGCGCCGGCAACATCGCCTACAACCTGCGCCTGCTGGAAGGCAAGCCACTCATCATGGCCGCCGTCGGCGACGACCACGCGCCCTACCTGGCCCGCCTCAAGCAGCTGGGGTTGGCAGCGCAGCATGTGCGCGCCATACCCGGCAGTTTCACCGCCCAGGCCTTCATCACCACCGACCTGGACGACAACCAGATCACCGCCTTTCACCCGGGCGCCATGAATTTTTCGCACGAGAATCGCATCGCCGATGCCAGCAACGTCAGCCTCGGCATCGTCTCGCCGGACGGCCGCGACGGCATGCTGCAGCATGCGCGTGAATTTCACGCCGCCGGCATTCCGTTCATTTTTGATCCGGGCCAGGGTCTGCCGATGTTTACCGGCGCGGAGCTGCTTGATTTCATCGGACTCGCCGACGTCTGCACGGTCAATGACTACGAGGCGAAACTGCTCACCGAACGCACCGGCAAACCCCTGGAAGAGCTCGCCCGCTCATTGCGCGCGCTGGTGGTGACGCTCGGCGGCAAAGGTTCGCAGATCTATGCGGATGGCGCGGTCATTGACATCCCGGCGGTTGCCCCGGAGCAACTGGTCGACCCGACGGGCTGCGGCGACGCTTATCGCGCCGGCTTGCTGTATGGCATGGCGCAGGGGTGGGACTGGCAAAAGACCGGCCGGCTCGCCACGCTGATGGGCAGCATCAAGATCGCCCGGCGCGGCGGGCAGAACCACAAACCCTCACGCGCCGAGATTGCCGCGCAATTCTCCGCGGCGTTCGGTGAGAACCTCGACTGAGGTTTTTAGCGTGAAAAAACAGCGTTTGCGCCGGGCCGCCCTTATCCCGCGATGCGGGATAAGGGCCTTCTGGTGGCACCCCCTCTCCCCCAACCCCGCAAGGGGCGAGGGGAGAAAACCCCGCAGTATCGCCGCCGGGACGCCCCAAGGCGAAACGGCACGCGGCGCCAGCCGCTACCCGCACCGCTGTCAAAAGAAGCGCCCCGTGATAAGCGAGCAAAGCGCGCCGTTAAGCACCCCCCGCGAGGGGGGCGAAGGGGGCGGGCGTTTTCATGATGCGGGGTGAGGTTTCCCGCATCATGAAAGTCAGGCTTGCTCTTCCGCGGCAGCGATCTCGGCGCGCACCTTGTCCATGTCGAGCGCGCGAATCTGCTCGATCAGCTGCTCCAGCGCGGGGGCCGGCAAAGATCCCGCCTCGGCGTACAGGATGACCTGTTCGCGGAACACCATCAGCATCGGGATCGAGCGGATATTGAAGCCGGCGGACATCTCTTTCTCCACCTCGGTATTCACCTTGGCGAAAGCGATATCCGGATACTTTTCGGACGCCGCTTCGAAGGTCGGCGCAAAAGCGCGGCAGGGCGCGCACCACTCCGCCCAGAAATCGACGATCACGATGTCGTGGCTGGAAATGGTTTGCTTGAAGTTGTCGGCGGTAAGGGCAATGGTGGCCATGCGGCGCTCCGTATCAGGTAATAGTGTCCGTATTCTAAATCAGGCGGCAACGGAACCCAATCCAGGCGACCCGCAATGACAGCACCAACACCGGGCAAACCCTGCGGGCGCTTCGCACCATCACCTACCGGACCGCTGCATTTCGGTTCGTTGGTCGCCGCGCTCGGCTCCTGCCTGGAGGCCAGGACGCGCGGCGGCCGCTGGTTGCTGCGCATGGAAGATGTCGACACACCGCGCAGCCGCCCCGGCGCCGCTGCGTCGATACTCGCCACCCTCGAAGACTGCGGCTTCGAGTGGGACGGCCCGGTCATGGTGCAAAGCACCCGCACAGCGCGCTATCGCGAAGTCTTCGATCACCTGCTGACGACGGACGCGGTCTATCCCTGCGGCTGCACGCGCAGTGAAATCGATGGCACACCCCAGACCAAACCCGGCATCGAAGGCGCGCCGGTCTATCCCGGCACCTGCCGCAACGGCCTGCCGCCCGGCAAGGCAGCGCGCGCCTGGCGCTTGCGGGTATGCGGTGAGATCGGCTTTTCCGATCTGGTGCAGGGGCGACAGCAACAAAATCTGCCACGCGATGTCGGTGACTGCGTGCTCCTGCGCGCCGACGGCCTGTTCGCCTATCAGCTCGCCGTGGTGGTCGATGACGCCGACCAGGGTGTCGACCATGTGGTGCGCGGCGCTGACCTGATTCACTCGACGCCGCGCCAGATCTATCTGCAACGCCTGCTCGGCCTGCCCACGCCGGACTATGCCCACCTGCCGATTGCCGTCGATGCCGCGGGCAACAAGCTCTCGAAACAGACGCTTGCCGTGCCGGTCGATGCGGCGCATCCTGTCCCCGCGCTGTTTGCCGCACTCGCCTTTCTCGGCCAGCAGCCACCACCAGAGTTGCGCCATGCCCGGGGTAACGGGATGCCCGCCGAGCGCCGTCGCGCCAGCGCCGACCTTTGGGCCTGGGCGCACCAGCACTGGCAATTGAACAAGGTGCCGCGTGTACTCACGCTGGCCGCACACGATTTTTGCCAAGGAGATGTTTCATCATGATCGTCACCGACGACCCCGGACTCACCCGGATACTCGAAACCCACCGCGTCATCGCCATGGTCGGCCTGTCCGCCCGTGAAGACCGCCCCAGCAATATCGTCGCCCGCTACCTGATGGCGCGCGGCTATACCGTGATCCCGGTCAACCCGGCGGCCAGCGACATCCTCGGCCAGCGCTGCTACGCCAGCCTGCAGGACATTCCCGTCAAGGTCGACATGGTCGATGTGTTTCGCAAGGCGGAAGACGTCCCGCCCATTGCCGCCGCCGCCATCGCCATCGGCGCGAAGTCGCTCTGGCTGCAACTCGGCATCATCAACCCCGCCGCCGCAGAAACAGCCTCAGCCGCCGGCCTCGACGTCGTCATGGATCGCTGCCCCAAAATCGAATACGCACGACTGGTCAGCTGAAGTCAAATCAGGTTCTCAGGATTACCCGCCTCGCTAAGCAAAGAAAAGCGCGCCCCGGCAGTCTTGCCGCCGGGCCGCCCCAAGGCGAGACGGCGCGCGCTGCCAGGTGCAATCCGCTCACAAACATGAACGGGGCGCCCCGTAACAAACGCGCAAAGCGCGTCAACAGTCACCTTCCCCGCGCGGGGCAGGCCGGGCGGGAGCGGGCCTTACCCTACTCACGATAGTCGTTGCCGCCATAACGGGTGATTCCCAGCAGCAGACGCACCAGGCCATAGGCCGCCCAGCGCACGGCGCGTCCCAGCACTGAACGACGCCGCAGGTCCGGCAAGGCAACTTCGCTGGCGCCATTGGCGAACGCGTGCTGCAGGCTGATGCGCAGTTGGGTGGCGAAGCCGCCATCCTGCACGACCAGATTGCCTTCGCGCGCCAGCAGCAGGCTGAAGGGATCGATGTTGGATGAACCCACCGTCGCCCAACAATCATCCACCACCGCCACTTTGGCGTGCAGATAGCCGGCGTGGTATTCGAAGATGCGCACGCCGCCATCCAGCAGGTTGCGGTAGAGCGCCTGGGTGGCGTAGTGGAGCAGCGCGTATTCGACCCGCCCCTGCAGCAGAATGGTGACGGCAACGCCGCGCGCGGCGGCGTCCCGCAGCGCGCGGCGAAAGCGCCAGCCCGGCAGGAAATAGGCATTGGCCAGCAGGACTTCGGAGCGCGCTTCGGCAAGCGCAGCCAGATAGGCCTCCTCGATGTCGCGGCGATGGCGCAGGTTGTCGCGGATCAGGAATGCCGCAGTCGTTGTTCCGGCCAGCGGCTCGCCGGACCACGGGCTGACCGGCAGGCTCGGCGGCCGACGCTGCAGCTTTGCCCACCCCACCAGCCGCCACAGATGCCGCACGCTGGCATGAATCGTCGCCACCAGCGGGCCGGCGACACGCACCGCATAGTCGAGGCGCGGGGCCGGGGGGCTGACGTCGTCGATGACATTGATGCCGCCCACGAAGGCCAGGCAGCCGTCGATCACGACGAGCTTGCGATGCAGCCGGCGCAGGCGGTGGCGACGCAGCTTGAACGACCCCAGTTCGGCGCGGTAAACCTCCACCATGGCACCACTCGCCACCAGCATCAGACCCAGTTCCTGCGGAAAGTCGCGCGCGCCAAAGCCATCCACCAGCACCCGCACGGCAACGCCGCGGCGGGCGGCGGCGGCAAGCGCCGCAACGACGCGCCGGCCGGTGGCATCGGCGTTGAAGATGTAGGTTTCAAGATGGATTTCACTGCGGGCCGCCGCGATGGCCGCCTGCAACGCGGGGAAATACTCTGCGCCATTCTTCAGCAGATCGAGGCGATTGCCAGGAAGAAAGTCCACGCCACTCATGTCGCGGGAACGACAGGCTTGAACGAAAACTGCGCCGACACCGCTGCATGGTCGGAGATTTTCGACCACGGCAAACCGTGATGAACCACATTCGCCTCGACGTGCAGTCCGCGCGAATAGATCCGGTCGAGGCGAAACATCGGCAGTGCAGCCGGAAAGCTGCGGAACGGCCGCTTGCTGGTGCCGGCGGATGCCTCGGTCAGGCCGAGTCGCGCCGCCAGCAGGCCTTGCGCGCGGTTGCGCCAGTCGTTGAAATCGCCGGCAATCAGTAACGGCGCATCGCGCGGCACGCTGGCCTCGAGGTGGGTTGCCAGCACATCGAGTTGGTGGCGACGCGAGCGGCCGAACAGGGACAAATGCGTACAAACACAATGCAGCGGCAAAGCCAGCCCCGGCACGGCGACGGTGCAGTGCAGGATGCCGCGTTTCTCGAAACGCAGGCGCGTCACATCCTGGTTGAACACGTTGGCGATGGGAAAGCGCGCGAGGATCGCATTACCGTGATGGCCATGGTCGTACACCATGTTGCGGCCATAGGCATGACTGTCCCAGACACCCTCCGCGAGAAACTCGTACTGCGGTTCGGCCGGCCAGTCTGCGTGCTGCTCGGCGTGCAGCAGATGCTGGCCCTGTACTTCCTGCAAAAACACGATGTCGGCATTGAGCACGCGCAAGCGATCACGCAACTCATGCACCATCATGCGACGGTTGAACTGCGAGAAACCCTTGTGGATGTTCCAGGTGGCGATGGACAGCATGGCTTAGGCCCGCTTGGCGGCAACATGCGGGATGCACTGGCCGCGTTGCGACATGTCAGCCATCCCGTCACTGACAAGTGTAGAACATCTGCCGCCTCACCTCCGCATACGCAGGCGTACTGACTCCGCTCAGAACAGGATGACCTGGCGCACCGCTTCGCCGCTGGCCAGTCGATCGAAGCCTTCGTTGATCTGGTCGAGCGTCAGGCGGTGCGTGATCAACTTGTCCACCGGCAGCCGGCCCGCCTTGAACAGCGTGATGTAGTGCGGAATGTCGCGCGCCGGCACGGCCGAGCCGAGGTAGCTGCCTTTCAGCGTGCGCTCTTCGATGACCAGATGCACTCCCGGCACATTGAGCGTGTGTGCCGGCGGGGTCAGGCTGCAGGTCACCGTGGTGCCACCGCGCCGCGTGATGCGGTAGGCGATGTCCAGTGCGGCGATGTTGCTGGCCGCCTCGATGACCACCTCGACGCCGCCCCGAGTCGCGGCACGCACCTGATTCACCACTTCGGGATCGTCGGCGCGGAAGCCGCGCGTCGCCCCCAGCGCCAGCGCGGCATCGAGCTTGGCGGGCAGGGTATCAATGACGATCACCTCGCGCGCGCCAGCCGCCAGCGCACCGAGCACCGCCGACAGACCGACGCCACCCAGACCGACCACGGCAACGCTCTGCCCGAGCCGCACCTGCGCCGCGTTGATCACCGCACCGACGCCGGTCAGCACCGCGCAACCGAACACCGCGGCGACTTCCGGCGGCAATTCCGGATCGACCTTGACCAGCGATCCACGGTTGCACACCGCATATTCGGCAAAACACGACACGCCAACCTGATGGTTGAGCGGCACATTGCCGCTGCGCGACAAACTGCGATGGCCACCGAGCATCGTGCCGGCCACATTGGCTGCCGCACCGGGTTCGCACAGGGCGGGCCGGCCTTCGAGGCAGGGCAGGCAGTGACCGCAACTTGGCACGAACACCAGGGCGACCGCATCGCCACGCACCAGATCGGTGACGCCGGGACCGACCTCAGCGACGCTGCCCGCCGCCTCGTGGCCAAGCACCATCGGCATCGGCCGGGGCCGGTCGCCATTGATGATGGACAGGTCGGAGTGGCAAAGGCCGGCACCGGTGATCCGCACCAGCACTTCATTCATTCCCGGCCCGGCAAGCTGGACGGTTTCGACCGAAAGCGGCCGGCTTTGCGCGTAGGGGCGCGGGGTTTCCATGCGGTCCAGCACGGCGGCGCGAATTTCCATGAACTTTCTCCCTGGTAGGTTATCCGGCAAGGCCCGCTACCACTAGCCTGCGCTGGCCTCCGCAATGCGCCCGATGGTGGCAACAAAGCCCGGATCCTCGCCCTGCAGCAAGGCCGGCAGCGCGGCGCGGAAGTCCTCGCGCTGACACCATTCGTGCATGTAATCCTCCCACGACTGCCACAGCCGCGCCTGCTGGCGATTCATGCTTTCCTCATACACCAGCACATAGGCGCGCTCGAACAGGCTGATCAGAATGGCGAACAGGGCGCGCTTGCGTTCCAGTTGCTCGGCGCTGAGCGTATCCGGCACGGCGGGTGACAACAAACGCAGATCGGCATTGTCGATCACCAGGCGCATGAAATCGGCATACTCGTCCGACAGCCGCAGGAAGATCTCCTCCTCGTCGTTCTGCCGGTCGCGCCGCTGCTCGTATAAATACACGCCGATGGCGAGCGGCAAGCCGATGACGGTGACGACATAGCTGGCCGCCTCCAGCCATTCCAGTGTGCTCATCCACCCGGCTCCGCATTAGTCATGCAACAATGATAAGTGATTGCGGCGTTTTGTCAGCAGCCCACGGCAGCATAATTTTCCCGCTGCCTGATGCCGCTGCTGCAACCACGCCGCACCCGCTGCGGGGCATTTCATCCCGCCAGCGCCGGCTGTTACATTGCTCGGCTGCAGCTACTTTAGTTGTTTATGCGCTGCCACATGGAGGAACTGACGTCATGCTGAACCTGTTCATCGCCAACAAGAACTACTCGTCTTGGTCGCTGCGACCATGGGTATTGATGCGCCAGCTGAAGATTCCCTTCGAGGAAAAATTGGTACCGTTCGGTGGCAAGGCCGCGCCGGATATGTTTCGTTCTTTTTCGCCTTCGGGCCGGGTTCCCTGCCTGATCGATGGCACCACCGTAGTGTGGGATTCGCTGGCGATCACCGAGTATCTGGCCGAGCAAACGCCGCAGGTCTGGCCTGCGGATGTGCTGGCGCGGGCGTGGGCGCGCTGTGCGGCAGCGGAAATGCATTCGGGCTTCAACGCCCTGCGCGAATGCTGCACCATGAACTGCGGCGTGCGGGTGCGGCTCAACGAACATTCCGCCGGACTGCAGCACGACATCGCGCGCATCGACGAACTATGGAGCGAAGGCCTGGCCCGCTTCGGCGGCCCGTTTCTGGCCGGGTCGTCATTCACGGCCGTGGATGCCTTCTTTGCCCCGGTGGCGTTCCGCGTCCAAACCTACGGCCTGCCGCTGTCGCCCGCCGCGGTCCAGTATGTCGAGCGCCTGCTGGCGCTTGAGCCGATGCAGGAATGGTACGCAGCCGCGCTGGACGAAACCTGGCGCGAGGAAGATCACGAGACCGAAGTCAGGCAGGCCGGCACCGTGCTGGAGGACCGGCGCGCAGCGGGTAGCTGAAGTCTTTTCGCTGAAAGCCGGGATCGAGCTGACTTGCGCAACAGCCGGCGCCGTCTCGCCACTTTTCCCGCAGTGGCTAGCCCGCGCCGAAACGGCGAATGTGCCGACCGTCGCGCTTGGTCGGACGACCTTTGAGAGTGGCACCGGGCGTTGGCGCGAGTTTGCGCTGCTCAAGTAACTGGGCACGGCGCGCCAGGCTTGCGGCGGTTTCCTCGTAGAGCAGTTGTGCTTCCGGCGCCGGACGGCGCTGGGCACTGAGGCCGCGCACGATCACCGTCCAGCGCTGCTCACCGACGTCGATGTCGAGTTCGTCGCCAACACGCACTTCGCGCGCCGGCTTGGCGCGCTGGCCCTGCCAATGCACCTTGCCGCCAGCGATGGCATCCGTGGCAAGCGTGCGCGTCTTGAAGAAACGCGCTGCCCAGAGCCATTTGTCGAGGCGCAGACCCGGTGGGCTGTGGTCTGCGAAGGTGGATTTGTCTTGCATGACACGACTATAGCAAGCGTGGCTTCAACTCTCCGGCCAGCTGCCCTTGTCGCGACAGTGATTGATTTCGCTGCTGATGTGTTCGCGGACGGGGGTTCCGGACAGGCGCTTCCGGTATTGTTCGATAGCCGGCAGCGGGAACATCACATAGACCGCTCCCATGCCAGGTCCATCATGAGCGAGTCGCCGTAGCATGGGGATTGCCGATGCAGTGGATTTCAGAATTCCCAGGCCAGGCCAAGCTGCCCGAAACTGTGGTTGTTGCCGCGACCCGCCGCGGCGGAAACCTTGATGCCGTCGAAGATCTGGTAGCGCAAACCCACCGCCTTTTCGGGGCGGGCATGTTGCGTACCGAAGGTTTCCAGGGTCAGTTGCAGATCTGCGGCCAGCGGAAACTCGTAGCCGACGCCCCAGATGCCGAGAGTGTCTCTTTCGCCCTGTGCCTTGACCCTTGCGGCACCCAGGTTCAGATGCAGCACCTGGCCGTTTCCCAGGCGATAGGAAGCCAGGCCGGCCAGCGCGTAGGCGCGCTCGGTATGACGCGCAGGCGTTTCATGGTCAGTGACGCGGATGCGGCCAAAATCGAAACGGCTGCCAAGCGACCAGCCAAGCTCATTCTGGTAGGGCACCCACTTGGCGCCGAAGCCGACCCCGTCAAACCGGGTTGCAGGACTGGCGCCGTCGTCGCGTGCCCGCGCGACGGCAACTTCGACTTCGAGGTTTTCGATAGGGCTGAAGCCAAACAGCAACTCGGTGCCCTTAACCTTGTCGTCCTTGCTCCAGACGCCTTCGACCTTCATGCCACCCTTGTCGAGCGTGCCGGCATCATCGGTATTCATCGGCCCCTCGGCCTTGGCCGGTGCCGACACCAGCAAACTGGCCGTCACGGCAAACGCAAGAGTTGATTTCGGGAATAACCGCAGTAACTGCATGGCAATACTCCAGGTCAAATGAACTAATTTTTGGCTGGCTTGCCGCGCGGTCTGGCTGTGGCGGCTGGCTGGCTGATATGTCGCCGGGCGACTGAAATGCTTTACTTCGTCAGGATCAGCCGGTTCTGGCGCGTCAGGCGCAAACGATATGTCTCCGCACCATGCACAATCGCGATCTCGCTGCTGCCGGCGAACAGAATGCGGGTGTCAAGCCGCGGGGCGGCGACTGTCCCGCAGGCGGGGAGGGTCTTTGGCAGGTCGCCCCGCGCGGCAGCTTCCTTGGATATGGCGATCGGACACATGATCTATGTTTTGTGAATGCGAATTATTCTCATGATATAGTAGAAGCCCTCTCGCCGGCAATACTATTTTTTATTGCCCCAGCCGTGCCTCCATTGGCCTGCCCTTTCATTACACAAGAAAGCCATTTCCCATGAGCAAGAAGAAATGCTGCCAGAAAAAAACGCCCTGCAAGCGTTGTCCGCGACGTGGATAAGGGGCTGGTCCGTTCTCAGCGCCTGGCGCTGACCGGCACGCGCTCGACGTGCGGCGGCCAGACGCCTTTTTCCACCATGCGGGTGCCAGCGAAGACCAGCCAGCTCTGCCGGCCGTAGTGTGGCAGGGCGCGTAACAGCGCCGTGAGCGCGGCGGCATCGCGACCGGCGATCACGGCATAGGGGCGGCCGGTGGCATCACGCCCCGCCCAGACCTGTGCCGTACCTTCAGCGCCGCCTTTACCGGCATCGCGTTTATCCGATGGTCTGGCCGGCAAGCCAAGCCGTTTCAGCCAGGCATCGACCGTTGCATCGAGGCCAACGAGCAGTACCGCGCCGGTCGCGGGCCACGCGGCGTTGACCTCTGACGGTTGCGCATCGAGGACGCGGGCGGCGAGCGCCTGCGCTGCCGCACGGACATCTGCAGCCGCGTCGGCCGCAACTACACGGGCGCCGGGCGCGACGAAAACTTCGCGCAGGATCGGTGGCAGCAAGGCCGGAGCAACGCGCCGCCACAGGCGGTAATCGGGGTCGGGTTCGACAGCCTCGATGCTGGCGTCGATCCCGTCAAGCACCACGCTGGTCTCGCGTCCGCCCAACGGCATCCGGCGCATTTCCGACCGCTGCGGATAGACCAGCCGCAGCGGCACCGTCAACGCATGCCCGCTGCTTTGGGCAAGCTGCAGTGTCAATTTGTCGCCGCTGCGCTCGGCACTTTTCAGCCGGAAGTCCGGCGCGCCGGGACGCTCCACCCATTGGCGGAAAAATACCGACAACGATTGCCCGGACGCCGTGGCAAAGGCCGCTTCAAGATCGGCCCAGCTGGCGCTCTGGAAGCGCTTCTGCTGCCACAGCAGGCGCAGGCCGCGCTCGAAGGCGTCGCGGCCGATTTCGTCACGCAGCATGAGAAAGACCATCGCCGCCTTGTTGTAGCCAACGATGGAGCTGATGCCGTGGTGGCGCGAGGTAAAGTCCTTGAGGGCGGTATCGGCGCCGGCCGGGATCGCCGCAAAATCGCGCAGCCAGGCGAGGCGCATCGCGCGCGCGGCCGCTTCGCCCTCATCTTCCTGGTAGGCGTAATCAGCCAGGAAAGTGGTCAATCCTTCCGACCAGTTGCCCTTTTGCCAATCCGGATAGACGCCGTTGCCCCACCAGTTGTGCAGCACCTCGTGGCCGAGCGAGGTGGCGCGGATGAAGGGCAGCCTGATCACCTCGCGGCCCAGATAGGTGAGGCTGGGCATGCCGAAGCCGGTCGGGGTCGGACTCGACACCACGCTGAAAATGTCGAACGGATAGGCGCCGATCAACTGGCTGTAGCGTTCGAGGTAACGTGCCGAATCGTCGAGATAGCCTTGCGCCAGTCCGTTGGTTGCGGCAAGTTCGGGGTGGAACCAGGTGCGGACCTGGATCTTGCGGCCGTCCGGCAGCTGCAGCGAGCGCTCGCTCACGGTATAGGGCCCGGCCATGAGGTCGATGCCGTCGGCTGGATGGGGAAACTCGAAGGTGGCGCGGTAGCCTTCGTTGGTAGCGGATTCCTGTACCAGATTGCCCGGCACCAGACCTTTCTGGCCCGCCGGCAAACTGAGCGCAAGGCGGTAGCTGAAGAACTTGCCGATCTCCGGATACCAGCCCGCCGCACCGGGCAGGAAGCTGCCGTCGGGTGCGGCGGTGGCGGCGCGCTGACCGAGCACCTGGCGGTGATCCAGCGCCTGGGCGGGCTGCAGCACCGCGCGATAGGCAATTACCGCCTGCCGGCTGCCGGCGGGCAGGGCATAGAAAGCGCCGGCCCGCCCGGAAAGCCGGCGCGCCACCGGCACCGCGCGACCATTGACCTGCAGTGCCGTGACTTCGAATTCCGGGCCGAGGCGGAAGCCTGGCAGCGGTTGATCGTCGGTCAGCGTCGCGGTGGCATGGAATTGCCGGGTTGCCGGATCGAGCTGCACGTCCAGAGCGAGGTGCGGCCGGGCCGGCGCCGCCTGCGCCGCGGGCGCCGCAAACACCGCCAAAACGGCCAGCGGCAGCCAGAGCAGCAGGGCAAGTGAAAATTTCATCCTGACAACCTCATTTCGCACCACGGAGAGCACGGAGAAAAGCACTGCGTTAAGGAAGAGGCGAACGTCACCCGAACGCCACGCATTGGGTGCGCCTCAATTGAATGTGCTTGTGTCGTCTCTCCGTGCCCTCCGTGCTCTCCGTGGTGAATTGCTTTCCCCAGGCTCATTGGTCAGCCGGAAAGCGCGCAACGACCTCCAGCTCGCTGCTCTCGCGGCGAATTTTCATCGGCAGCCAGGTGCCCGGCGCCTGGCGCTGCACGGCGCTGCGCAGCGTCTGGATGTTCTTCACCGGCCGGCCGGCGACCTCGACGATCACGTCGCCGCTCTTGAGTCCGGCCCGTTCCGCCACGCTGTCCGGCTTCACGCCGACGATGTGCAGGCTGTCACCGATCTGGTCGGTCGACACACCCAGCCGCGGTGGATTGCCCTTGGGCTGCTCGACGAGATAGATGGCATCGGCGAATTCACTGCCGAGATTTGCGCAGCCTTCGGTGCGATCCCAGGTCAGCAGGATGCCGGCCTGCCCAACGCCGAGATGCTTCAACTGATGCGCCACGCCGTGGCCATTGCGCACATGGCCGGCACCCATGATGCCGACCACCAGCGTACCCGGATGCTTTTCCAGATGACCGGCCATGACCTGGGCCATCGCCCCGTCCCACAGGGTCTGCGCCTCGACGAAGCGCGGGAAAGACGCCTTGTCGCGCTCCTTCGCCGGATGATGGTTGAACACCATGCGCAAGGCCTTCTCGTAGGCCGGGCTCGGCGGCGCCGGCGGCGCCACGCCTTCCTTCTGCGTTTCCGGCACCGCATCCCAGCCCTGCTTGCCCACCGCCTCGACCAGGCTGCGCTCGACATTCAGCGCGAGCATCGGCAGGCGATTCATGCGCGCGAAATGGAACAGCGGCAGGTAGTCGCGCGGGTCGAAACTCCAGACCTTCTCCCATTCGCTGCGCTGGAGGAACTCGTCCTCCGACAGCGCGCCTGCCACCCACTGGTCCAACACCGGCTGCACGCGGCGCGGGAACATTTCGAAACCGATCGCGAGGCGCGGCTGGAATGCCTGCAACTGCGCCAGCGTATGCAGTTGCCAGCGGTGGTCCTCGGCGCTGTCATGCGCTTCACCCAGCAACACCACCGGCTGCCGCGCCAGGCGCTCCAGCAGCGGGCCGGGCTGGGTAAGCCGGGACGCCGCCGCCGTCGGCGTCAGCCATTCCCCCGCCTGACCGCAAGGTGGCGCGGGCTGCTGCGAACCGGAACAGGAAGCCGAAAAAGTTATCATCAGGGCTGTTGCGAGTGCAAGGAGGCGCATGCGTTGGGGTCTCCCGGAAAGAATGCGTCAAATATGCCGCCCGGACAACAATACCTCAAGTCGCAACAACCTGCTTCGACCGACACGGATCAGGACAGGTTTTGAAAGTCGGCGCTGGCGGGACGGCGATCATTGCCCTCACCGCTTAGCGAGGGTGAAAGACACCTCCCCAAGCAGCTTTGCCGCCGTGCCGCCCTTGGCCCGCATACGGGCCAAGGGCATTCTGATGACTCCCCCTTTCCCCCGGCCCCTTTCCCGCCAGGGGAAAGGGGAGAAAAACACACTGCTGCAGTTGCGCCGCCCGGCCAATCCCTCTCTCCCGACCTCTCTCCCAGCGGGAGAGAGGAGGCAGATAGCTTCCCTCTCCCGCTTGCGGGAGAGGGATTGAGGAAGGGCTGCCAAGGCGAGACAGCACGCGGCGCCAGCCACCAGGCCGCAGGCCGCAGGACAGTCGAAGACTGGTCTCGCGAAGCGAGATGCGGCTTTATCGCACACAATCCCCTCCCAAGTTTAAACGGGGGCTCCCCGTGATAAACGAGCAAAGCGACAACATGCGGCGCAGGCTAATGCCGGCACAGCCGGCCTTAAGCCGCGGAGCGGCGGCCGCAGGCAAAAACAACAGTCACCCCTCCCGCGAGGAAGGGGGTGGGGCGGGTGTTTATCTCTCGAGGAGAAATTCACAAGCCTCGACAAATCCCGCGCCACTGGCTGCTTCAGTGATGTAGGCCGGCAGGTGGGCGGTGCGGTCGGCCAGGGCGCGCACGTTGGCGACACCGATGGCGTGGGGGAAAAAACCGAACATGGGAGCGTCGTTGGGCGAGTCGCCGAGGAACACCCAGCGCTGCCGGTCACGGTCGAGGTCGCCGCCGAACACTTCCGCCACCAGGCGGCGCGTCATGGACAGCTTGTCGTAGGTGCCGAACCAGCCGTTGACGTGGATGGAGCTGATTTTGGCGGTCAGGCCGGCGGATTCCATGCGCCGCACGATGGCGTCCACCGCTTCCGCTGGCAGGGGCGGCACGTCCTCGCAGAAGTCGATGGCCAGGTCGGCTTCCCGATAGGCCTGGTCGGATGCCAGCGCACAGCCGGGCACTGCGGCGATGATTTCCTCGCCGAGCGCGGCAAGCCGTTCGCGCCGCGCAGCGCGGGTGGTGGCATCGACGCCATGCACGGTGCGCAGGCGCCGTCCCTTGCGGTCATAGTGCATATAGAAGGCGCCGTTCTCGCCGACCACCGCATCGACCGGCCAGAGGCGGGCGATCAGGTCGCACCAGCCGGCGGGACGACCGGTCACCGGCACCACGCGCAGGCCGGCGTCGCGCAGGCGTTCGAGGGCGCCATAAGCGGCAGCGGTGAGCTGCCCGTCGCTGGTGATGGTGTCGTCGATATCCGTCAGCACGCCGAGCAGCGCGCGCCGGTCGGCCAGCGGAAAATCAGCGAGCGGCTTCACAGGATGCGTTTGCGCAGCGCGGTGACGGCGATTTCGGCAACAATGACGATGATGAATATCGACAACAGGATCATCGCCACCCGTTCCCACTGGAAGAGGTCGATGGCCGCCTGCATGGCCATGCCGATGCCACCGGCGCCGACCAGCCCGAGCACGGCGGATTCCCGCACATTGATATCCCAGCGCAGCAGCACGATGGACCAGAAAGCCGGGCGGATCTGCGGCCAGTAGCCATACCAGACTCGCTGGCCGGTGCTGGCGCCAGCAGCCTCCAGCGCTTCGATGGGGCCGCGCGGCGTTTCTTCGAGCGCCTCGCCGACCAACTTGCCGACAAAACCCACCGAGCGGAAGGCAATCGCCAGCGTGCCGGCCAACGCACCCGGCCCGAAGATGCCAACGAACAGCAAGGCCCACACCAGCGAATTCACCGAACGGCTGGAAACCAGGACCAGCTTGGCCAGATAGTTGAGGGTTGGCGAGGGCGTCAGGTTGCGCGCCGCCAACAGGCCGAAGGGCAGGGCGATGAAGATCGACAGCAAAGTGCCCAGACTGGCGATGTGGATGGTCTCGATGAGGGCATCGTGGATGCCGTCAGGGTAGTAGCGGAATTCCGGCGGCCACATGCGGGTCAGCAGATCCTTCATCTGCTCCGGCGCGTCGTAAAGGAATTCGGGAATGATCTCCACCGTGCGCGCCGAAGCAACCACCGCGGCAACGATAAAGAAGTAGAAGGTAAACCGTGCCAGGCGCTGACCGGACGTATAGCGGTGCCACTCTCTCGGTACGGCGTTCATCAGTCGAATTCCTTGGCCGCTGACGGAACCGCCGGGGCCGGCCGTTTGCCGTCACGGCTGCCAAAACCCAGGCCTTCGACAAACACGGCCCGGATCAGGTTGGCCAGCATCTCGCCGACCATGATGAGGGCGATGATGGACAGCAGAATGGCGCAGACGAAGTCGTAGTCGAAGCGCTGGAAAGCGGCAAACAGCGTGCCGCCAATGCCGCCGGCGCCGACGATGCCGACCATGGTCGAACTGCGCAGGTTGGAGTCCGTCTGGTAGGTGGCAAAGCCGACAAAGCGCGAAAACACCTGGGGCAGCACGCCGAACAAAATCACGTTGGCAAAACTGGCCCCGGTCGCACGCACCGCCTCGACCTGCTTCAGGGAGATTTCCTCGATGGCCTCGGTGAACAGCTTGCCGATGAAGCCGATGGAAGCCACCACCAGCGCCAGAATGCCGGCCAGTGCGCCGAAGCCGACGGCCTTGACGAAAAAGATGGCGACGATGACGGGGTGGAGGGAGCGACAGACAGCGATCAGGGCCCGCGCCGGCCATGTCGCCCAGGAGGGCATCAGGTTGCGCGATGCCAGCAGGCTCACCGGCAGGGAGATCAGAATGCCGCCCAACGAGGCCAGCACAGCGATCTGCAGACTCTCGACCAAGCCTTTGATCAGCAGTTCCCAATTGGAAAAATTGGGTGGGAACATGCGCCCGATGAAGCGGGCGCCGTTATCCAGGCCCGTGATGAAGCGGTCCCAGGTGAAATCCAGCTGGCTGGCGGCATAAAAGGCATACAGCGCCAGCAGCAGAAAACCGACGCGCGCACCGGTCGATACGCGGAAGGGGCGCGGTGCGGGGACATTCATGGCCAGTCTCCCGCCGGGCCGTCCCAAGGGAG
>DDXB01000064.1:83824-141609 GCA_002347405.1 Rhodocyclaceae bacterium UBA2271
CGAATCTACGAGCGTGGGGGGCCATTAATGCAACCAGCCCTCGCCACCGTAAATGTGTTTGAGCATGGCATGATCCAGTTCGGCGGGCGGGCCGTCGAAGGCCACCATGCCGTCCTTCATGCCGATGATGCGGTCGGCGAAGCGGCGCGACAGTTCCACATCGTGCATGTTCACAATTACCGGAATCCCCTGTGCGGCCCCCTGCTCTTTCAAGAGGGTCATGATTTCCACCGAGGTTTTCGGATCAAGGGAAGAGGTCGGCTCATCGGCCAGCATCAGCCGCGGTTCCTGCATCAGCGCCCGGGCGATGCCGACCCGCTGGCGCTGGCCGCCGGACAGGCTGTCGGCGCGCTGGTCGGCAAAGCTGGCCAGCCCGACCGTCTCCAGCAGGGCAAAACTGCGCTCGATATCAGCTGCAGGAAAGCGCCGCAACCATGCCTGCCAGGCGCCCGTGTAACCGAGGCGCCCGGTCAGCAGGTTTTCCATGACGGACAATCGCTCGACCAGGTTGTATTCCTGGAAGACCATGCCGATGCGCCGGCGGGCATTCCGCAGCTCACCCCTCCGCAGTTTGGCGATGTCTTCGCCGGCGAAAATAATCTCGCCGGCGGTGGGCTCCACCAAACGGTTGATGCAGCGAATCAGCGTGCTTTTACCTGTACCCGAAGCGCCGATGATGGCCGTCAGGCCAGCCCCGTCGAACTCCAGGTCAATGCCTTTCAGCACCGGCTGGCCAGGCTTGTATTCCTTGACCAGGCCGCGGATGGTGAGCGATGCAGTCATTTACGCGGTCATTTCTTGTTCTTGCGCGCTTCTTCTTCGCGCTTGGTTTCTTTTTCGTAGGCTGCGCGGTTGAAGGCTTCGCCACCGGACTCCGCCACCTGCCGCACCAATGCCCAATCCTTCTGGTAGGTGACCGGGAAGAAACGATCGGCGCCATTGAAGGCCTTCATCATTTCCTCGGGGAAGCGATAGTCGTAGAAGCACTTCAGCATCTTGTCGCGGAAAGTCGGCTCAAGATCGTGGGCGTAGGCGAACGAGGAGGTGGGAAAGCGGGCGCTGCGATAGATGACGCGGAAGTCCTCTTCCTTGACCTGGCCACGGCCGGCCATGCGGTAAAACACGTCGGAAGCCACGGCAGCGGCATCGTAGTCGCCTGAATTGACGCCCATCACCGACTGGTCGTGCTTGCCGGAGAAGAGAATCTTGTAGTCCTTGTCAGGTGTCAGGCCTTCCTTGGGGAAGAGCGCCATCGGCGCCATGTGGCCGGAGTTGGACGACGGAGACGTGTGGGCAAGCTTGCGGCCCTTCAGGTCGGTGAGTTTCTGGAAGGGGCTGTCCTTCTTGACGACGACGATCAGGTTGTAGCCCTGGAACTCCTTTTCCGTGCCCTTGACGGCGAAAGGTACGGCGCCGGCAATGTTGACGGCAAAAGCCGTCGGGCCGGTGGAGAAGCCACCGACATGGAGGCGGCCCGAACGCATCGCTTCGATTTCGGCGGAGTTGGACTGCACCTGGAAGAAC
This sequence comes from Rhodocyclaceae bacterium UBA2271, assembly GCA_002347405.1. Taxonomy (GTDB): domain Bacteria; phylum Pseudomonadota; class Gammaproteobacteria; order Burkholderiales; family Rhodocyclaceae; genus Sulfuricystis. The sequence goes on from DDXB01000064.1 coordinate 85,349, forward strand.
ACCACTTTCTTGCCGGTGCACTGGGCCAGGTGATCGGTGAAGGGCTTGAAGACCTTTTCATAGACTGCCGGATCTTCCACCGGGGTGTAGGTGAACACCAGGGTGTTGGGCGTCTTGAGGCGGCTCGGATCTTTGGGGGTATCGGCCACCATGTCCTTGTTTTCGTCGCAGTAACGGGTATCCAGATCGCCGTGGTGCTTGCAGTCGGTCTGCGCCTGGGCCAGGGTGGCGAATGCTGCCGCGGCCAGGAAGGCCGCCAGTTTGCCGATCGTGTTCATCGCATCTCCTTGTTGATGTGATGGCCGACGAAGTGCCGGCCGGGGTTCGGGTATGGCTACTGTTTTGATCCTGTTTGCTCGTGCGTCGAGGCTGCGGATTCTAGCCCGGAAGTATTGCCGCCAACCGTTCGGTGACGAGCTGTCGCGCGTCAGGCGAAAGTGGTAGGCCCAGCTTGCTGCGGCGCCACAGGACATCCTCCGGCGTGCGCGCCCACTCCTTGCGCACCAGATAGTCCACCTCGCGGGCATACAGGCTAGGCGCGATTTCCTCGCCCAGACCGGCCAGGCTGCCTGCCCCGTCCAGCAGCTCGGCAATGCGGCTGCCGTAAGCGTGGCAATAACGTCGCAGGAGATCTGCGGGCAGCCAGGGATAGCGCGCTTGCTGCGCTGCGCGCCAGGTGTCGAAGCCCGCCGCGTCCATGTCACCGCCGGGCAAGCGGGCAGTCGCCGTCCAGGCCTTGCCGCCGCCCAGCCCCGGTGCCAATTGATCCATGGCCTGCTCCGCGAGGCGACGGAAGGTGGTCAGCTTGCCGCCGAACACGGTCAGCAACGGCGGCTCGCCGACATCCAGTTCCAGCAGGTAGTCGCGGGTCAGTTGCCGGTTGTCGCTGCTTTCATCTTCCAGCAGGGGGCGGACTCCGGAGAAGTTCCAGGCGACCTCGGCCGGCAGGATGGGGCGGCGGAAGTAGTTGCTGGCATGGTGGCACAGATAGTCAATTTCGTTGCCGTCCGCGCTGGCCTGCGCCGGATCGCCTTCATAGGCCACCTCGGTGGTGCCGATCAGGGTGAAGCGCTCCTGATACGGGATGGCGAAGATGATGCGCCCGTCGGGGTTCTGGAAAATGTAGGCGTAGGGGTGGTCGAAGAGGGCGGGAACGACGATGTGGCTCCCCTTGACCAGACGCAGTTGGTGGCGCGAGGGTCGCCCGATGGCCTCGCTGAGCAGGGTGCCCACCCAGGGACCGGCCGCGTTGACCAAAGCCCGGGCGGTATGACTTTCCTGGCCCTGCGCCGTCGCCAGTTCCAGTTGCCAGAGCTTGTTTTTCCGGCGCGCACCGACACAGCGGGTCCGCGTCAGGATGGTGGCGCCGCGCTCGGCCGCGTCCCGGGCGCACAGCACCACCAGGCGGGCATCGTCGGTCCACGCGTCGGAATACTCGAAACCACGGCGGAATTCCGGGCGCAGCGGCGGTCCCGCGACATGATCGGCGAGATTGATGCCGCACGAGTCCGGCAGCAATTCGCGGCGTGCCAGATGGTCATAGAGAAACAGCCCGGCCCGGATCATCCAGTGCGGGCGCATGCCCTGCTGGTGGGGCATGACGAAACGTAGCGGCCGGATCAGGTGAGGTGCTGCCTGCAGCAACAGCTCCCGCTCTTCCAGGGCCTTTCTCACCATCCCGAACTCGTAGAACTCAAGGTAGCGCAGGCCGCCGTGGATCAGCTTGGTGCTCGCCGAGGAGGTATGGGCGCCCAGGTCATCCTGTTCGCACAGCAGCACGGACAGGCCCCGGCCCGCCGCGTCGCGGGCAATGCCGGCACCGTTGATGCCACCGCCGATAACCGCCAAATCGAACATGATCACCGTCCGCGCCCAGCGTCACGGACCCTCTAAAATCAATCGAAGGCGCGGATGTTACGCCAAGCGGCAAACCGGTCAAGACCTATTACGAACGGCTAATATGGCCGGTCACTTCGCCGACGGATCCGCCATCAGCCCCGGCGCCTCTGCCAACAGGAACTCCCGGAAGGTTTCGGCCACCGGCAACAAGGCTTTCTCGGCCCGATGCACGACATACCAGCGCCGGATCACCGGGGTGCCGGTAACCGGCAGGCGCACCAGGCGGCCGAACTCGCATTCGAGCGCCACCGAGTGTGCGGAGATGAATGCCACCCCCAGGCCGGCCATCACTGACTGCTTGACGGTCTCGTTGCCGACCATTTCGAGGACGTGCAGCGGCGTGATGCCGACATCCGTGAAATAGCGCTCCATCGTCGCGCGCGTGCCAGAACCGGACTCGCGGATGAGAAACGTCTCTTCGCTCAACTGCGCCGGCGTCACCTGTTTGCTGCCGGCCAGCGGATGGTCGGCTGCAGCGACGATCACCAGCGGGTGGTCGGCAAAGGCCTCGGACACGGTGGTGAATTCCTGCGGCGGCTTGCCCATGATGGCCAGATCAATCTCGTTGTCAGCCAGTTGCCGCACCACCGTTTCGCGGTTATTCACGCTGAGGTTGAGCTCGACACCCGGCTTCCTGCGGCGAAACTCCATCAGCAGGCGCGGCGTGAAATATTTTGCGGTGCTGATTGCGCCGATCGACAACCGGCCGCCACGCACGCCGCGAATGGCATCGAGTGCCTCGCTGGCCTCGCGCAGCTGCTGGGCGATGCGCCGCGCATGGCGTGCCACCTCCTCGCCGGCCACGGTCAGAAAGACTTTTTTACCGACCATTTCGGTCAGCGGCAGTCCGGCCTGCTCTTCGATCTGCTTCACCTGCATCGACACCGCCGGTTGCGTCAGGTGCAACTCTTCCGCCGCGCGTGAGAACGACAGATGCCGCGACAAGGCCTCAAAGACCTTGAGCTGCCGCAGGGTGACGTGCTTCATGAGAACACTCCCGCCGTCTGACGCCGTACCCATGCGGGGCATGCCGTCCTACCAGCGCCGACTTTTGAATTATTGCGCGATCTTATCATCGCAATAAGAACTCGTGACTGTTACTTATAGTCTTCCGCCAGTATCTTTAGGCGGATGGATAAACGACAAACCAAGCTCGAAGCCTTGATCTTCGATGTCGATGGCACCCTCGCCGATACGGAACGCGACGGCCATCGCATCGCCTTCAACCTTGCTTTCGCCGACGCCGGCCTCGACTGGCGCTGGGACGCCGCGCTGTATGGCGAACTGCTGGCCGTCACCGGCGGCAAGGAGCGCATGCGCTTTTATTGCGAGCGCCACGCGCCGGCTTTTCTGCAGCAGGCCGATGCCGACGAACGCATCAAGGCCCTGCACGCCACCAAGACCGCGCATTACGTCAAGCTGGTGGAATCGGGCGCGCTACCGCTGCGCCCCGGGGTCGCGCGCCTCATCGCCGCGGCACGCGCCGCCGGCCTGCGCCTCGCCATTGCCACGACGACCACGCCGGAGAACGTCACCAGCCTGCTCAAAGCCAGCCTCGCACCCGACGCCGCGGCGTGGTTCGAGGTGATTGGCGCCGGCGACGTGGTGCCCCTTAAAAAACCCGCGCCGGACATCTATTCCTGGGTGCTGGAAAAGATGAAGCTGCCGGCCAGCGCCTGCCTCGCCTTCGAGGACTCGGTGAACGGCCTCAAGTCCAGCCTTGGTGCTGACCTGCCGACCCTGGTGACGGAAAACGAATACACCCTCGACCATGATTTTTCCGGCGCGCTGGCCGTACTTTCCGACCTCGGCGAACCCGATCGGCCCTTCCGCCTGCACAGCGGCACTGCCCACGGCAAGACCTGCGTCGATGTAGACCTGCTCAAAATCTGGCATGGCGAGGCCATCAGTAAATGCTGATATTGACAATAAATAATCGTGACTTTTATTTATAGACCACACTCAGTAAGATGGTTTTATCCGAGACAAGCACAAAACACCGCTTCAAACACTGAGTAATTCCTATCAAGCCAAGAACGAGGAGAAATTCATGGACCAATCAAACCGCTACGCCGACCTGAGCCTTAAGGAAGAAGACCTGATCAAGGGTGACAAGCATGTGCTGGTGGCTTATCACATGCAGCCCGCAGAGGGCTACGGCTATCTGGAGACGGCGGCGCACATCGCGGCTGAGTCGTCCACCGGCACCAACGTCGAGGTCTGCACCACCGACGAATTCACCAAGGGCGTTGACGCTCTGGTGTATTTCATCGACGAAGCCAAGGGCGTGATGAAAATCGCCTACCCGATGGACCTGTTCGACCGCAACATGATTGATGGTCGTGCCATGCTGGTTTCCTTCCTGACGCTTTGCATCGGCAACAACCAGGGCCAGGGCGACGTCAAGTGCCTGAAGATGCACGACTTCTGGGTGCCGCGCCAACTGCTGCGCCTGTACGACGGCCCGTCCAAGGACATTACCGACCTGTGGGAAATCCTCGGTCGGCCACGCGTCAATGGCGGTTACATCGCCGGCACCATCATCAAGCCGAAGCTGGGCCTGCGCCCCGAACCCTTCGCCAAGGCGGCCTACCAGTTCTGGCTGGGCGGCGACTTCATCAAGAACGACGAACCGCAGGGCAACCAGGTGTTCTGCCCGGCCAAAAAAGTCTACCCGCTGGTCTACGACGCCATGAAACGCGCCATGGACGAAACCGGCCAGGCCAAGATATTCTCGGCCAACATCACTGCCGACGACCATTACGAAATGCTCGCCCGCGCCGATTTCATCCTCGAAACCTTTGGCCCGGATGCCAACAAGGTGGCGTTCCTGGTCGACGGCTACGTCGGCGGCCCCGGCATGGTCACCACTGCCCGCCGCCAGTATCCCGGCCAGTACCTGCACTATCACCGTGCCGGCCACGGCGCCGTCACCTCGCCGTCCGCCCTGCGCGGTTACTCGGCCTTCGTGCTGGCCAAGATGTCCCGTCTGCAGGGTGCTTCCGGCATCCACGTCGGCACCATGGGCTATGGCAAGATGGAGGGCGCGGCCGATGACCGCAACATCGCCTACATGATCGAGCGCGATTCCGCCGACGGTCCTTACTATCATCAGGAATGGTACGGCATGAAGCCGACCACGCCGATCATCTCCGGCGGCATGAACGCGCTGCGCCTGCCCGGCTTCTTCGAGAACCTCGGCCACGGCAACGTCATCAACACCTCCGGCGGCGGCTCCTACGGCCATATCGACAGCCCGGCGGCCGGCGCGATCTCCCTGCGCCAGTCCTACGAGTGCTGGAAGTCCGGCGCCGACCCGATCGAATTCGCCAAGGAGCACAAGGAATTTGCCCGCGCCTTCGAATCCTTCCCCGGCGATGCCGACAAAATCTTCCCCGGCTGGCGCGAAAAGCTGGGCGTGCATAAGTAATTCCATCCCCCAGCCCCTTCCCATGGGAAGGGGTGACTGTTGTTTTTGCCTCCGGCCGCCGCTACGCGGCTTAACGCCGGCCTTGCCGGCATTAGCCTACGCCGCAACTGCGCGACTACGTCGCTTGTTGTCGCTGCGCTCGTCTGTTACGGGGAGCCCCCGTTCAAGTTTGGGAGCGGGTTGCGGCTGGCGCCGCGTGCCGCCTCGCCTTGGGGCGGCCCGGCGGCGAGGCTGCGCCCTCTTGCCAGCGCCGATTTTTTGAGCCAACACTCGGCCGCGCTTATCATGTGGCTTACGTGATTATCTGATCGGAAAACGCCATGTCGAACAAGGATCAATACCTCGTCAAGACCGAGCCCTTCTATCAGGCGCAGGGCAGGGAAGTCGCCCTCTACGAGGCGGCTTATGGCGCGCGCCTGCCGGTGATGGTGAAAGGGCCGACCGGCTGCGGCAAGTCGCGCTTCATCGAATACATGGCGTGGAAGCTGAATAAACCCCTGATCACCGTGGCCTGCAACGAGGACATGACGGCGAGCGACCTGGTTGGCCGCTATCTGCTCGAAGCCAACGGCACGCGCTGGCTCGACGGCCCGCTGACCACCGCCGCGCGCATCGGCGCGATCTGCTACCTCGACGAGATCGTCGAAGCGCGCCAGGACACCACCGTGGTGATCCACCCGCTGACCGATCATCGCCGCGTGCTGCCACTCGACAAGAAGGGCGAACTGCTCGAGGCGCACGCCGACTTCCAGCTGGTGATTTCGTATAACCCCGGTTACCAGAGTCTGATGAAGGATTTGAAGCAGTCCACCAAGCAGCGCTTCACCGCCTTCAGTTTCGATTACCCGCCGCCCGAACTGGAAATCGGCATCATCTCCCGCGAAACGGGACTCGCCGAGGGCACCGTCGCCAAGCTGGTCACCATCGGCCAGACCGGGCGCAACCTCAAGGGCCACGGTCTCGACGAAGGCATTTCGACGCGGCTGCTGGTGCATGCCGCCACCCTCATCAAGCGCGGCGTCGATGCCGGCGACGCCTGTCGCATGGCGCTGGTGCAGCCGATCACCGACGACCCGGACATCCGCGCCACGCTCGAACACGCGATCGACACCACCTTCATTTGACGACATGCCGTGCGGCAACCTGGCGTAGCCGCCGTGCGTCACATAACGGGAGTGCGGAATTGAGGCCATGACCAAAACCGAATACCAGCACCCTTTGATGAAAGGCTATTGGGACCGGCTCGACTGTGGTTTCGGGAAGGTCGCCGATGTGTTCGAGGACTGCATGGCAGAAGCTCTCGCCGTGCTCAGCCTGGATGACGTCAATCACTATCTTGATGCCGCTGGCACTCTGGGCAAGATGGGGCGCGGGGCTGATCCGGTGCTGGCCTTTCTGGAAAAGTGGCCCGCCGTTGCCGCTGCGGCCGGCAGCGACATGCTTGCGCCGGTGATGGCCTTCATCGGCGCCATGCAGAAATCGCCCAACAGCCAGGCGATCGCCCCGTTCCTGCAAACGCTCGGCGCCGTCGCGCGCCGCCTGCAATCCGGCGAGCAGTTGCAGCACTACCTCGACATCGCCGCCGACCTGATGAAGCGCACCACCGGCTCGATCCACGGCCATCACAGCACATTTCCCAGTCCCGGCCTGCCCGATTTCTGCGAGCAGGCGCCGCGGCTGGTGGGCCTGCTGTCAATCTCCGGCCTGAAAAACTGGGTCGATTACGGCGTCCGCAATTACCGCAACCACCCCGAGCGACAGAAGGATTACTTCGGCCTGCAACTCGCCGACAGTCACGCCGTGCTGCAACGCGAACGCCACGGCACGCTGTTCGCCGATGTGGAACGCAAGCTCGACCTCTACCTGCGCGCCCTCTGGCAGGACGGCGACCAACTGGTGCCGTACACGACCGCCTTCGACGAACTGCGCAAGCCGATCCCCTATTACGACAAGCTCGGCATGCGCATCCCGGATGTACTCGACGACAGTGATGGCGCGGATGGCGTCATCAGCGGCCTCGACCGCTACCGCGCCATTCTCGCCCACATGGTCGGGCATCGCCGCTGGAGCAAGCAGATCATCGCCGACAACTACAGCCCGTTTCAGCGCATGGCGGTGGAATTCTTCGAGGACTGCCGCATCGAGAACCTGCTGATCCGTGCCTACCCCGGCCTGCGGCGGATTTTCCTGGCGCTGCACCCCCTGCCTGACGAGACCGAGTGCGACCCGGAAACCACCTCCTGCCTGCGCCACCGCCTGGCGATGATGTCGCGCGCCCTGCTCGATCCGCAGCACCCTTACACCAACCCCATCCTGCTCGAATTCACCGCGCGCTTCCACGCAACTCTGGAGGCGGGCACTTCCAGCACCCGCGAGATGGCCGACCTGGCGCTCGCCTATGTCACCCGCACCCGGCGCCAGACCGATCAGCTCGCCAAGGTCCATTTCGACAACACCGTCATCGATTACCGCGACGACAACCGCCACCTGTGGGTGTTCATCGAAGACAGCGACGACGAGGAATTCTTCGACGACCCGAGCAAGCAGAACAAGAAGCCCGCCGAGATCCAGTCACTGCCGCCGCGCCACTATCCCGAATGGGACAGCGCCAGCCAGACCTATCGTCCCGACTGGGCCAGCGTCTACGAGGCCCTGCATGCCAAGGGGAATCCCGCCGACATCGACAAACTGTTGCTGAAACATGCAGCGCTGGCGAAGCAACTCAAACGGCTGCTCGACCTCATCAAGCCGCAGGAAAAAGTGCGCATCCGCTATCAGGAGGAGGGCAGCGATCTCGACCTCGACGTCGCCCTGCGCTCGCTGATCGACTTCAAGGGCGGCGCGCAACCCGACCCGCGCATCAACATGAGCCACCGCACCGACGGCCGCAACATCACCGTGCTGCTGCTGCTCGACCTGTCCGAATCGCTCAACGAAAAAGCCGCCGGCGGCCAGCAGACCATCCTCGAACTCAGCCAGGAAGCCGTCTCCCTGCTTGCCTGGGCCATCGACTGCCTGGGCGATCCCTGCGCGATTGCCGGCTTCCATTCCAACACCCGCCACGAGGTGCGCTACCAGCACATCAAGGGCTTCTCCGAACGCTGGGACGACACCGTCAAGGCTCGCCTGGCCGCCATGGCAGCCGGCTGGTCCACGCGCATGGGCGCGGCCCTGCGCCACGCCGGCCACTACCTGGCACCGCGCCGCGCCGACAAGAAAATCCTGCTGCTGCTCACCGACGGCGCACCCGCCGACATCGACGTCAGCGAACCCGACCACCTGCGCGCCGACGCCAGGAAAGCCGTCGAGGAACTGGCGGCGCAGGGCATCACCACCTTCTGCCTGAGCCTCGACCCCAAGGCCGACGAATACGTGCGCGAGATTTTCGGCAACCACTGGCGCGTCCTCGACCGCATCGAGCGCCTGCCCGAACAACTACCGTTGCTGTATCTCAGCCTGACGCGCTGAGCGCGCAAAAGTCGGCGCTGGTGGGACGGCGGGGAATCCCCTTTTCGCGACTGGCGGGAGGGCGGCAACCGCCGACTTTTGAACCTGGAAACCTCAGTTGGACGCGCCCGCCCGTGAGGGTCGCAAAGGTGGAAAAGATAAATATTCATCGGTGGTTCAATAAAGTTGGCAGCGGTCAACTGAGGCTTCCAGGTTGAATAAGCTGGTCAACTGTCGATCCAGTCGAAGTGTTACCATGGTGACACCCTGACTGGAGCAACTGCAATGTCCACTACCTCACTGAAACTACCCGATGAACTCAAGCTGCGTGCCGTCTCGGCGGCACAGACGCAAGGGCTGTCGCCGCACGCGTTCATGGTACAGGCCATCGAACAGGCGGCCAGCGCAGCCGAGCGGCGGCATGGATTCGTGGCTGTGGCACTGGCGGCGCGCGAACAGTTGCAAGCCACCGGCAAAGCTTATGATGCCGATGAGGTGCACGCCTACCTCAAAGCACGCGTGCAAGGCTGCAAAGACACCAAGCCGAAAGCCAAGTCTTGGCGCGGCTGATCTATTCCGCGCAGGCACTCGGCGATTTTGAAAGATTAACCGACTTCCTTCTGCCGAGCGACCCGCAGGCGGCTGCGGCGACCGTGGAGCTGATCGACGAAGCCGTCACATTGCTGAAGCGCCACCCCCTTATTGGGCGCCCTGTCGAGCATGGCTTGCGCGAACTGGTGATATCGCGCGGACGGACGGGTTACCTGGCCCTTTACGATTTCGCTGCAGCGCAGGATGTCGTGGCGATTCTCGCCATCCGTCACCAGCGTGAAGCCGGCTACGGGATGCAGGACCCGGACGCCTGATCCTGCTGCAATCATGACCACCGCCCTCGTCTGGTTCCGCCGCGACCTGCGTGATTTTGACCATGCCGCCCTTGCCCTCGCGCTGCGCCGGCATGCGCGGGTGTATTGCGCGTTCGTCTTCGATACCGACATCCTGACGCCGCTACCGCGGCAGGATCGGCGTGTCGACTTCATTCACCGTGCGCTGCTCGAACTCGATGCGGCGTTGCGGGCCAAAGGTGGCGGCTTGATCGTGCGCCAGGGTCGGGCGTTTGAGGAAATTCCGCGCCTGGCGGCGCAACTCGAGGCAATGGCGGTTTATGCCAATCGCGACTACGCGCCGGCCGCACGGGAGCGCGATGCGCGCGTCGCGGCACAGCTGGCGGCGGACGGCCGCAGCTTCAGCGACTGCAAGGATCAGGTCATTTTCGAGCGCGACGAGGTGCTGACGAAAACCGGTACGCCGTTTTCCGTCTTCACGCCCTACAGCCGCGCCTGGCGGGCCAGGCTGTCTCCCGCCGACCTTGCAGCCCACGACTGCGCGGCACAAACGGGGCAACTGGCCGCGCAGAATGCCGTCCCGCCAGTCCCGAAAAGGGGATTCCCTGCGGTCACGCCGACTTTTCCGACACTGGCCGACCTGGGCTTTGCGGCGACCGATCTACAGGTGCCGACCGGCATGAGCGGCGGCGCGCAGTTGTTCGATGATTTCCTCACGCGCATCGACCGCTACCACGAGGCGCGCGACTTTCCGGCGCAGAAGGGGCCGTCCTATCTCTCGCCGCACCTGCGTTTTGGCACGGTATCGATCCGCCAGCTGGCCGCCGCCGCGCATGCCGAAAGCCTGCATGCCACAGGGCGCGGCGCGGAGGTCTGGCTCAATGAACTGATCTGGCGCGAGTTCTATCAGATGATTTTGTGGCATCGCCCGGATGTGCTTGGCCATGCCTTCAAGCCCGACTACGATGCGCTCGCCTGGGATGCGGCACCCGAGCTGTTCGCCGCGTGGCAGCAGGGCCGCACCGGTTATCCGCTGGTCGACGCCGCGCAGCGCCAACTGTTGCAAAGCGGCTGGATGCACAACCGCCTGCGCATGGTTTCGGCTTCGTTTCTCACCAAGGATCTGGGCATCGACTGGCGGCGGGGCGAAGCGCATTTCGCCGACTGGCTGCTCGATTACGATCTGGCCTCGAACAACGGCGGCTGGCAGTGGGCCGCCTCGACCGGCTGCGATGCGCAGCCGTACTTTCGCATCTTCAATCCGGTCACCCAGTCGGAACGCTTTGACCCGCAGGGCAAGTTCATCCGGCGCTATGTGGCGGAACTCAAGGATGTGCCGGACAAGTTCATTCACGCGCCGTGGAAGATGCCGACGCCGCCGGCCAACTATCCCGCGCCCGTCGTCGACCACGCCGTGGCGCGCGAAAGAACGCTGGCGCGCTTTTCAGCGGTCAGGAAACTTGTCTCGGCCTGAAGCGCAGAGCGGGCAAAAGTCGGCGTGACCGCAGGGAATCCCCTTTTCGGGACTGGCGGGACAAGGTGCCCCGCAGCGGATATGCAAGGCCCAGCAGCGGCTACGGCGGAAACCGTGGTCGACCTTGTTTGTTTTCGGCGGAAACCTTGGTCTGACCCTTTTGGTTCTGCTGCTGCGCGGTTTGGACTGTTTGTTTGTTCTGTTTGTTTGGGTGGTGGCGATGCTCCCGGCAATCCGGGCACGCTCAGGCGCTTATTACGGCAATCGATCTCACGGCCAAGCCGAATGGCCCCTCCTGTCGGTCGGCGATCATCATGCCGATCTGCCGCAGCTTTGCCGTATCGAGCGGCGGGGCATCCGGTACCGGTCGCCCGCGCCAGTTCGGCAAAAAGTCGGCGCTGGCGAGACGGCAGGTCGTCCAGATACCCGCTGGAGGATCGAAACGCGCCTGGTAATTGACGCCGTCAAAGCCATTGTCGGTGCGCAGATTCAGCTTGTAACGCTTGCCGTCGCCACGGATTTCCAGAAGATAGGCAATGACTTCTTTCCGCCCGAGATCACCGGGTTGGCAGCGCACCGAGGCGAACCCGCCGTTGTTCTCGAACGAGACATGCCCGGCAAATACGGCATGCCCCGCCGGGTCGTGGCGCAATTGGCCGTGGGATACCCCGCCCATCACGCCATCGTTGATCGGGTTCCACAACGCCACCGACCGCGGGTCGGAAAAATCGAACAGCACTGAATTCATCGCTAACAACCTCGGTTCGCACCACGGAGGACACGGAGATCACGGAGAAAAAGCCAGGCGTTATGACATAAGAAAATGTCGCCCGTTGGGTGCGCCTGAATTTTGTGTGCCTGCGCTTTTTCTCGGTGTCCTCTGTGCTCTCCGTGGTGAACTGCTTTTTCCAGGTTCATATCATGTTCGGCAATAGCAAGGCCCAGGCCCTAGCGGGTTCTGGAAAAAACCTGTCTTCCTAACGGTAAATCCACTGCGCCAAACGCAACAAGGGCGGTCCCATCAGGGCCGAGACTCGGGCCCGGTGTCGGGCAAAGAGCGCATAGGCGGGCTCCAGCAACCAGCGCAGCCAGGGCCGCGAAAACAGCCAGGCCAGCAATGGCAGATCGGCGCGGCGGTAGGCTGCGGCGAATACCGGCACACCGACAAGGGTATGTCCGTCGTCGAGAACGGCGTGGATGTTGTCCAAAGCCTGCGCGCACACCACCGTGCAAGGCAACTCGGCACCCGGTTGGCTGAGGTCGACGAAACGCAGCAACTGGCGGCGGTTGCGCGCTGCCAGCATATGGATTTCCGCCGCACAGAGCGGGCAGGCGCTATCGAAATACACGGTCATCGCTTGCATGATGGCGTCTCGCTGTCGTTCAGGGGATGGATGGCGAGCGGGGGCAGGCACGGCAACAAGCTGTCGGACCGCAGCGTGGTGGCTAATCCGCGCAGGACTGCGCGCTCCACCCGAAGAAGGCGGTCGCCATAAGCAGCCTGCAAACGGTCGGGGTAAGTCATTAGCGGGTAGCCCTCAATAGAAAACTTTGGAAAAATGGCTCTGATGGCTTATCCTATGCCTAACATTCAGCTTTGTCCAGGACAAATGAAAACAATTCGAACTTTTCGCCGGTATCTCGCCACCATTTTGTTGAGCTTGCTTCTCTCGGGCTGCGCTCTGGGCCCGCCCCCGGGGGTGGTCCCGATCAGCGGATTTGAGCTACAGCGCTATCTCGGGCACTGGTATGAAATTGCCCGACTCGATCACAGTTTCGAACGGGGCATGACCGATGTCAGCGCCCACTACCGGCTGCGTGACGACAATAGCGTCGAGGTCATCAACCGTGGCCACGAAACCGCCAAAGATAGATGGCGGGAAGCCGTCGGTACCGCCCGACTCATCGGCGAGCCGACGCGTGGTTCGCTCAAAGTCTCCTTCTTTGGCCCGTTCTACGGCGGGTATCACATCGCGGCCCTGGATCCAGATTACCGCTGGAGCCTGGTCGTTGGTCCCGATACCGGCTACGCCTGGATTCTTGCGCGTGACAGAATCCTTCCCGCCGGGATACGCGAACAGCTGGTGCAACAAGCCGCCGCGGTTGGCATTGATACAAACGCTTTGATCTGGGTTGAGCACACCAGGGAATAGTTGACCTGGACAGTTCCAGACAAGCTTGAACGCAGAAAACCGATCTACAAGTCAGGCTTACTGCCAGTTCCGTAAACTTTCCTCAAGTTTCGCACTGTCGCCACCGTCGCGAATGTAATTCGAGCCTGTCCCCTTTTCCTATCCTTTCGAGTCACCGAAAGGGGTTCGACGCACTTCATCAGCCGTGAAAAGATCACCGCGCCGTCACACTATTCCTGTCGGTTCAGAACCCCGGGCCGCGATTGAAAGTCGGCGCTGGCGGGACGGCGGTTGTCGCCAGAATCTTGCTCCATCTGACACCTCCTTGGCTATTGTCGCCATTTACCAGTGTCCGGAAGACCCGGGGCAGTCCAACCCGAAAGCATGGTCGATGCCTGATCAACCGGCATTCCGCCGGCCCGCCAACTGCCATTCGTCATGCACTCGGCAACTTTCCGCTTGGTGTCGCGAAAGATTCGGGCTAGATCCGGTTTTCCTCCACGGCGTGGCAGGCGACTTGCGTCCCGCTGCGGGCAATCAGCGCCGGGCGTTCGACACGACAACGTTCATTGGCATGCGGGCAGCGCGGATTGAACGCGCAGCCGGCGGGCGGGTTGAGCGGATTGGGCACCTCGCCCTGCACGGGCGTGCGCGCACGGCCGGTGTCATGCATTTTCGGGATCGCGTCGAGCAGCATGCGGGTATAGGGATGGCGCGGGCTGTCGAATAAAGTGTGCTTGTCCGCCAGTTCGGCCAGCCGGCCGAGATACATCACCCCCACCTGGTCGCTGACATGCCGCACGACCGCGAGATTGTGGCTGATGAACAGGTAGGTCAGGCCCAGCTCCGCCTGCAGTTCCTTCATGATGTTGAGGACCTGCGCCTGCACGCTGACGTCCAGCGCGGAGGTCGGCTCGTCGCAGACGAGGAACTCGGGTTGCGTCGCCAGCGCGCGCGCGATGGAGATGCGCTGGCGCTGGCCGCCGGAGAACTGGTGGGGGTACTTGATGCGGTCCGGCGCCGCCAGCCCGACGGAGTACAGCAGGGCCTCCACGCGCTCGCGCACGGCCTCGTTGTCGCTGAGGAGGCCGTGCTCGCGCAGGGGTTCGGCGATGATGTCTTCCACGCGCCAGCGCGGGTTGAGGCTCGCATAAGGATCCTGGAAGATCATCTGGATGCGGCGCCGCAGTTTCAATCCAAGGCCGGTTTGATATACGGCGTGAGCATCCTGGCCGTCAAACCGGAACTGTCCGCGCGTCGGCTCATGGAGCCCCACCAGCAGGCGCGCCACGGTGCTCTTGCCGCAGCCGGACTCGCCCACCAGCGCGAGCGTCTGGCCGCGCGCGATGGTGAAGCTCACGCCATCGACGGCATGCAGCAGCAGGCGCGGCTTGCGCTCGATGACGCGGTTGAGCCAGGGCGCGGAGACATCGAAGCTCATCGCCAGGTCGTTGGCCTGTACCAGCGGCGCGTTCATGGTTCACCTCCGCCGCTCGCATGCAGCCAGCAGGCAGCGCGGGTGGGGCCCGCGGCCAGCAGTTCGGGGCGTTCTTGCCGGCAACGTTCGAATACCTGTTCGCAGCGCGGGTTGAAGGCGCAGCCCGGGGGGATGGCGGTCAGGCGCGGCATTGCCCCATCGATCTGGTGGAGGAGATCGCGCTCCTGGGTCATGTCGGGAATGCAGGCCATCAGCCCGCGCGTGTAGGGATGGGCGGGCTGGTTGATGATCTCGTGCACCGGGCCGATTTCCGCGATGCGTCCGGCGTACATGACGGCGACGCGGTCGCAGGTTTCGGCGATCACGCCCATGTCGTGCGTGATCAGCATCACCGCCGCGCCGCGTTCCTTGCACAGGCGCTTGAGCAGGGCGATGATCTGCGCCTGGATCGACACGTCGAGCGCCGTGGTCGGTTCGTCGGCGACGATCAGTTGCGGCTCGGCGGCCAGCGCCAAGGCGATCACCACGCGCTGGCGCATGCCACCGGAAAACTGGTGCGGGTAATGGTCGATGCGCTCCGCCGCAGCCGCAATGCCGGTGTCCTTGAGCAGCCGGATCGCACGCTGCCGCGCTTCCGCGGCGCTCACCGGCAAATGCGTCATGATCGTTTCCACCAGCATTCTGCCGATGGAGTAGAGCGGGTTGAGCGAAGTCAGCGGGTCCTGAAAGATCGCCCCGATCTTGCGGCCACGGATGCGGCGCATTTGTTCCGGGGGCAGGTTGTCGATGCGCCGGCCTTCGAGATGGATCTCGCCACCGGCGATGTGGCCCGGGGGTTCCAGCAGCCCGATGATCGCCGCGCCGGTGAGCGACTTGCCGGCGCCCGATTCGCCAACCACGCCGAGGATCTCGCCGGGCGCGATGTCGAAGGAGACTTGGTCCAGTGCGCGCAGCGTGCCGCGGCGGCCGGGGAATTCGACGACGAGGTGTTCGACGCGGAGCAGGCTCATGATGATCAGCGCAGCCGCGGGTTGAGGGCGTCGCGCAGCCAGTCGCCCAGCAGGTTGACCGACAGTGCGATCAACACCAGCATCACGCCGGGGAAGATGGTGATCCACCACTCGCCGGAGAACAGGTAGTCGTTGCCGATGCGGATCAGGGTACCGAGCGAGGGCGAGGTCGGCGGCGCGCCGACGCCGAGGAAGGACAGCGTCGCCTCGGTGATGATCGCCGTGGCGACATGGATCGTGGCCAGCACCAGCACCGGGCCGAGCACATTGGGCAGCACATGGCGGCGCATGATGCGCAGGCTGGAGACGCCGGTGACGCGCGCGGCCTGCACGTATTCCTTGTTGCGCTCGACGAGCGTGGAGCCGCGCACGGTACGGGCGTACTGCACCCAGCCGGTCAGCGTGATCGACAGGATCAGCACGCCGAAGGCGAGTGTTTCGTGCGCATTGGAGAACATGGCGCGGCCGACGCCGGCGATCAGCAGCGCGACGAGAATGGCCGGGAAGGACAGCATCACGTCGCACAGGCGCATCAGGAAGGCATCGATCCAGCCGCCAAGGTAGCCGGCAAGCAGACCCAGCGTGACGCCGACGACGACGGACAGCACGACGGAGGCCAGCCCGACCGCCAGCGAGATGCGCGCGCCGTAGATCACCGCCGAAAGAATATCGCGGCCCTGATCGTCCGTGCCGAGCAGAAAGGTTTTCGAACCCTCGGCATACCAGGCCGGCGGCAGACGGGCATTGGCCAGTTCCAGCGTGACCAAGTCGAAGGGGTTGTGGGGGGCGACCCAGGGCGCGAACAGCGCCGCGATGCCGCAAACGAGGGCAATCAGCGCGGCGACCAGGGCCGTCGGTGAGGAGCGAAAGCTGTAGCCGATGTCGCTGTCCAGCCAGTGCCTGAGTGCGGCGATCATGTTCAGTGGCCTCCGGCGCGGTCGACGCGCAGGCGCGGATCGACGACGAAATAGAGCAAATCGACGCTCAGGTTGATGACCACGAAGATCAGCGCGATCAGGCACAGGTAGGCGGCCATCACCGGAATGTCGGCGAAGTTCACCGCCTGGATGAACAGCAGGCCCATGCCCGGCCACTGGAAGACGGTCTCGGTGATGATCGCGAAGGCGATCAGGCCGCCCAGCTGCAGGCCGGTGATGGTGATCACCGGAACAAGCGTGTTCTTCAGGGCGTGGCCGAAATGCACGGCGCGATCGGTCAGGCCGCGCGCGCGGGCGAACTTGATGTAGTCGGTGCGCAGCACTTCGAGCATCTCGGCACGCACCAGGCGCATGATCAGCGTGAGCTGGAAGATCGCCAGCGTGACTGCCGGCAGGGTGATGTGGTGCCAGCCCTTGGCCGTCAGCAGCCCGGTGGTCCAGCCGCCGATGCTGACGACCTCGCCACGCCCGAAGCTGGGAAACCAGCCCAGCTGGACCGCGAAGACGAGGATCAGCAGGATGCCGATCAGGAAGGTCGGCAGCGACACGCCGAGCAGGGAGATCGTCATGAACACCTGGCTCAGGAAGCTGCCGCGCCGCAGCGCCGCATAGACGCCCATCGGCACGCCGATGACCAGCGCCAGCAAGGCGGCGACGAGGGCGAGTTCGATGGTGGCGGGGAAGCGTTCCGCGATCAGGGTGGACACCTTCACCCCCTGGCGCAGGCTGAAGCCAAACTCACCCTGCGCGGCATTCGCGAGAAAGTGCCAGAACTGGACGACGAACGGTTGGTCCAGGCCGAGCGCGGCCCGCAGCGCGCGGGACTCCTCGGGAGTTACATCCTGACCGAGCAGGAACGTGACCGGATCGCCGACATACTGGAACAGCATGAAGGCAATCAGGGCGACCGTGATCATGACGATCATGGCCTGGACGAGACGACGCAGGATGAAGGCAAGCATGGGAGAAAACGCGCCGCCGGGTCGGGAAGCCCGGCGGCCGTAGGCGGGTTATTGAACCTTGAGCAGGCGCCAGTCGATGCGGTTGTCGGCGCGATGCACCAGGTCAACCTTCTTCTTCATGGCCCAGGGGATCACCTGGTTGTGCAACGGAATGTGCGCGATGTCCTCGTTCTGCAGCGCCAGCGCCTTGGTGAGCAGGTCGGTGCGCAGCTTGAGGTCGGTTTCCTTCTTGGTACGTTCCACCAGCGCGTCCATCTGCGGGTTGCTGTAGCGGCCGACGTTGTAGTTGCCGTCGCCGCCCACGCCCACCGAGCGCACCAGCGACTGCAGGCTGTACAAGGCATCGAAGGTCGGCACACCCCAGCCGAGCATGTAGATGCTGGCTTCGTAGCGCTGGATCATCGGGAAGTAGGTCGCCAGCGGCTGGGTGCGCAGCTTGGCCTTGACGCCGATCTTCGCCCACATCGCGGTAACGGCCTGGCAGATCTGTTCGTCGTTGATGTAGCGGTTGTTCGGGCAGGCGAAATCGACTTCGAAGCCGTCCTTGTAGCCTGCCTCCGCAAGCAGCTTCTGCGCGGCGGCGACATCGTAGGGATGGCGCTTGTGGATCGCCTCGGTCCAGCCGGTCACCTGCGGCGCGACCAGCGCCCCGGTCGGCTGGCCGAGTCCGCGCAGGGTGACGCGGGCGATCGTGTTGATGTCGATGGCCTGATAGAGCGCCTTGCGCACGCGCTGGTCCTTGAGCGGATTCTTGCCCTTGATATTGCTGCCGGGCAGCTCGTCGCGGAACTGGTCCATGCCGAAGAAGATGGTACGGTTCTCGACACCGTCGAGCACTTTCAGGTCGCGATTGGCGCGAATGCGGTCAAGATCCTGCGGGCTGGGATCGAGGACGAAATCGATCTCGCCGGAAAGCAGGGCCGCCATGCGCGTGGCAGCAGACTTGACCGGGGTGTAAATGATTTCCGTGACATTGGCGTCTTTCTTGGCCCACCAGTTCGGATTGGCTGCCAGCACCATCTTCTGGTCGGGCTGCCATTCCTTGAGCATGAAGGGGCCCGTGCCGTTGGTGTTGCGGTGCGCGAAGTTCTCTTCCTTGGTCTTGATGTCCATCGGCGCGGCGGAATTGTTCTTCTCCGACCATGCCTTGCTCATCATGCGCAGTTCGGTCAGCTGGTTGAGCAGCACCGGATTGGGGTCCTTGGTGAAGACATCGATGGTGTTGGCATCCACCTTCACCACGCGATCGATACCCTGGGTGTACACCGCGTAGTTGGAATTCTTGTGCATCGCACGCTGCAGCGAAAACACCGCATCGTCCGCGGTGAAGGGCGAGCCGTCATGGAACTTGACGCCCGTCCGCAGGCTGAAGCGCATCTGGGTGGGCGAGATTGGTTTCCAGGCCGTGGCGAGCACCGCTTCGATCTTGAAGCTGTTGCTGTTGTAATAGACCAGCGATTCGTACACGGCAGCATGCACGCCGTTGCCCAACGCATTGTTCTGGGAGTGGATATCCCAAGTCGGGATATCGCTGGCACTCGACCACTTGAAGGGCTTGGCGAAGGCCGGCGGGGCGGCCAGCAGGGCGGCACAGAGCAAGGCGATGCGGATTTTCATGCGAATTCTCCCTCGAGGCTTTGTTGTAGGAGTGCAGCGGTGCTTATCTTACCTTTCAAATTGCAGTTGCGATATTGCGGTTTTCATCAGGCCGGCTGACTTTCATGATGCGTGAAACATCACCCCGCATCATGAAAGTCAGCCCCTTCCCCTAGCCCCCCCACCCCCAGCCCCCGCCCCGAGGCGGGGGTCAAAGTTTGTTCGCTGCGCTCAAGGGATTACGCGGCGTCAAATTGCGTCTTTCACGTTAACGGCAGTGCGTCGCGCGGGTGTAGGGCACCAAGACCAGGGCAATGATCACGGTGGCGAACAGCAGGCCGAAGCCCGCCTGCCACTTAGTAAATAACAGGCCCCTATTGTTCAGGCCCTGGCCCGTACTCGACCGCATCGAGCGCCTACCCGAACAGCTTCCGTTGCCGTATCTCAGCCTGACGCGCTGAGCGCGCAAAAGTCGGCGCTGGCGGGACGGCACGCCACCTGTGGTGCAGCGATCCATGGCGGCGTCCTTGGGTAAAATCAGCCTACTGATAACAGGGGGAACCGCACATGGACAGCCAGGCATTTCAAGATTACTACCCGGAGGAATTGAGCCACTGCTACGGCTGCGGCAAGAACAACCCGCAGGGCCATCAGTTGAAAAGTCATTGGGATGGCGACACGACGGTCGCGCACTTCACGCCGGAGCCTTATCACACGGCCATTCCCGGCTTTGTCTATGGCGGCCTGGTCGCCTCGCTGGTCGATTGCCACGGCACCGGCACCGCGTCGGCAGCGGCCTACCGGGCGGCGGGACGCGCAATGGGCACGGCGCCCGCCCTGCGTTTCGTGACCGGCGCGCTCAAGGTGGATTTTCTGGCGCCGACGCCGCTGGGCGTGGAACTGGAATTGCGCGGCACGGTGGTCGAGATCAAGGAAAAGAAGGTGGTCGTCGACATCACCGTGACGGCACAGGGCAAGCTGTGTGCGAAAGGCCAGGTGATCGCGGTGCGCATGCCCGAGAGCATGGCGCCGAAATAAGCAGGGAAAGTCGGCGCTGGCGATTTTTCGGCCACCTGCGCCTACTCGCACGTGTTGGGCCAAAGCAACGGAGTGCAACCATGCTGCAACGAAAGCGGTAGGCTTCAGGTCGGCGGATATTTCACACGAAAGTCTTGATTCTGGCGGGCGAACACGACCCAACATCCACTCCCCTTTGCCGCCAAACGGCTGGCCTTTCTGGTTTCCGCCGTAAGCGCCATTCGGGTCAGACCTCTATTGATTGCTGGACTTTCAGACTCTACTCACGCAGCGGCAGCCAGGCGGAAATGCACCTCGACGTCGTCGAACGGCACGAAGACCATTTCATCTTCAGTGCGCTCGATCAGTCCGAGGTCGATCATGCGGGCGACATCGGTATGGACATTCGAATAATTTCTGTCGGCCGCCTTGGCCAGGGCATACACAGTGCACGGGCCGGACTTGCGCAGGGTGTTGAGCAGATCGAGGCGCGCCGGGGTCAGTTCGGAAAACAGGAGGCGGGCGGACTCGAAAGACAAATGAAAATCCTCGCTGCCGCCGGCGGCAATGTCTGCCCGCGCGGCGTCGAAGATGCTGTTTCGGCGGGCTATCTCGATGATGGCTTTCATTTCCAGTCCTCCATGTCCAGCCTGAAATCCGCAAGCAGGCGCTCAAGCGCGGTGAATCGGTAAGGCGTTTCATTGCTGCCGATATGCCGATGATCGCCCTTGCCGCGCTCGTTGTCGTAACGCACTACGCAGACCCCATTCACCACATAGGCAAGCCGATATTTGTAGCGATGCGCGCACGGCGGCAACGGCTCCGGAAGTTGCCAGATCGCGATCTCGACTATCGAGCCGTCGTCGCGCAGCTCCTTGCGGAGGGTAATCGGCCGAGCCTTCATGCACTGAATTGTAGCCATATATTGCATCAACGCAATATCACGGGCCGGGCCGTCCCGCCAGCGGGTGCAAACAGGGGTCACCCCGATTGTTCTGGCACGTGCTCAACCGCATCGAGCGCCTGCCCGATCAGCTACCGTTGCTGTATTTCAGCCTGACGCGCTGAGCGTGCAAAAGTCGGCGCTGGCGGGACGGCGGCCGCCGTCCCGCCAGCGCCGGGAAGGATATTCCCCACGGTCACCCCGACTTTCAGCGCCTCCGGCGATGTTTCGACCACCTGCGCCTACGCGCACGTGTCTGGCCAAAGCAACGGGGGTGCACCCATGCTGCAACGAATGCGGTAGGCTTCAGGTCGGCGGATATTCCACACGAAAGTCTTGATTCTGGCGGCCGAACATGACCAAACATCCACTCCCCTTTGCCACCAAACGGCTGGCCTTTCTGGTTTCCGCCGTGTTTGCCCTGGCATCCAGCACCGCCAGCCTTGCCGCCCCCGTGGCAGACAGCAATATGGATTCCGTGCTGAACCTCAGCCTGGAAGAGTTGATGCAGGCGACGGTGACTTCCGCGTCGAAGAAGTCGCAGTCTCTGGCGGAAATCGCCGGCGCAGTGTTCGTCATCAATGCCGACGACATTCGCCGTTCCGGCGCCACCAATGTCCCCGAGGCATTGCGTCTGGCCCCCGGCGTGCAGGTGGCCGCCATCGGCCATAACCGCTGGTCGGTCAGCATTCGCGGCTTCAATTCCCGCTTTTCCAACAAGCTGCTGGTCATGGTGGATGGCCGTGCCATCTACAGCGCGGGCTTTTCCGGCGTGTTCTGGGAGCACAACGACATCCCCCTGAACAATATCGAACGCATCGAGGTGATCCGCGGTCCGGGCGGTTCCATCTGGGGCGCGAACGCGGTCAATGGCATCATCAACATCATCACCTATTCCGCCAGGGACACTCAGGGCGGGCTGATCAGTGCCGCGGCAGGCAACGAGTTGCGCGGGGTGGGGCAGGCCCGCTATGGCTGGGCGCTGGACGAAGAAACCCACCTGCGCCTGCATGCCCAGGCAAAATCCGTCGACGCTGGCCAGGCCGTCGCTGGCGGCGACGGGCCGGACAACTGGAAAAACCAGCAGGCGGGGTTTCGCCTGGATGCCTCGCGCGGCGGCGACAGATACAGCCTGAAAGGCGCCTTGGGTGATTACCGGGCTAACGACAGGATCACGGCCTTTACCGCCGCTGCCCCCTATGTCGCCAACCTGAACACCGACGGGGCCGGCCAGACCGGCCATCTGCAGGGCAGGTGGGAGCGCCCAACGGACAACGGCTCGCATTCTCTGCAGGCCTTTGTCGAACATAACGAAAACGATATGGGCGTGATCCGCTATCGGATCGACACCGTCGATCTGGAATACCAGCAACAGATCACCGGGGAAACACATGACCTCGTCTGGGGGCTGGGTTATCGAACCAGCAAGGATCGGATAAACGCCACTCCACACATTTTATTTTCCGATACCGGCAAGTCCTTCAGTTTGTACAGCGCCTTCATCCAGGATGACATCACGCTGGTGCCGGAGCGTTGGCGCCTGACCCTGGGCGCCCGCCTCGAACACAACGCCTTCACCGGCCTCGAGGTGCAACCCAACGTCCGCCTGCTGTGGACGCCTACCGCCCAGGACAGCCTCTGGGCCGCGGTTTCGCGCGCGGTGCGCACGCCTTCGCGCGGCGAGCGCGCATCCACCGTATTCATTGCGCCACCGGTTTTCACTCCCACGCTACCGCCCGTCATGGTTGCCCCACCCTTAGCCACGGTGGGCGATCCGAACATTGATTCGGAAAAACTCACGGCCCTGGACCTGGGTTGGCGTCGCCAGTGGAGCGCCACCCTGACCTCGGATGTCGCGGCCTTCTATTACCGCCATGCCGATTTGCGCGGCGTCCTGCCTCCCGGCCCCACCACCGTGCCGCTGTTTTATAACGGGGCCCCTTACCTTCCCGTGGCCATGACCAACACCATCGGCGCTGAGTCCTACGGCCTGGAAGTGGCGGTGGACTGGCTGCCGGCGCCAAACTGGCGCTTGCAGGGGAACACCTCCTTGTTCCATATCAATCCTCGCGATCCCTTGCCCGGCGCCACGGGTAGCGAGTTCAGCGATACCACGCCCAGCCACCAGGTCTCGCTGCGCTCGTCCCTGGACATCACGCCCAAGCTGCAATGGGACGTCTGGCTGCGTCGCGTTGGCAAAATCGTCACCCGTTCTTTCATGACGACGGTCACTCCCGCTTACACCAGTCTGGACATGCGCCTGGCCTGGAAGGCCAGGCGTGATCTGGAAGTCTCGCTGGTCGGCCAGAACCTGCTGGATTCCAGCCATCCGGAAATCGTCATGGCGGAGATTCTTTCAGCCCCCGTGAAGATAGAGCGCGGCGTTTACCTGAAGGCCGACTGGCAATTCTGAGCAATGTCGCACCTCATCCGCTCCGCCAGTCTGTGGCTGGTAGCCATCTTTGCTGCCGCGCTGCTGCCGAACACCGCCGCGCAAGCAGATAGCCTCACTGAAGACAGCGTCAAAGCCGGCTTTGTCTTCAACTTTACCAAATACGTCGAATGGCCGAAGGCCAAGGCCGGCAACGGGCTGCTGGTTTGCAGCCTGAGCACCCAGACCCTGTCGGGCAAGCTCGAGTCGCTGCAGGGCCGGCAGGTGCAAGGCCGCGAAATCCGCGTGAGCACAACGACGCGCCCCGGCGAATGGCGCAACTGCGCGGTGCTGTTCATCGCCGCCGCCGAGGCGCAGCACATCGACGCGGTGCTGCGTGCTACCGCCCAGCATCATGTCTTGACGATCAGCGATGCGCCCGGTTTCGTCCAGGCGGGCGGCATCATCGGGCTGAAGCTGCGCGCTGGACGCATCGCTTTCGATATCAACCATGGCGCCGCCCGGCAGGCCGGCCTGAATTTGAGCAGCCAGTTGCTGAAGCTGGCCGATGAGGTATTGCCATGAAGCGACTTAACCCGCGCCTGACTCTTATTTCGCTGCTGCTGGCCACAGCCGGAGCACCCGCCGCCTGGGCCAAAACCGACCTGACCGCGCTGAGTCTGGAGCAACTGCTGGAGGTGACGATTGTCGGTGCTTCGAAATACGCGCAGAAACAGGATGAGGTGGCCGCCGCCGCCGTTGTCATCACGCGCAACGAAATAAAGGCCTTCGGCTGGCGCACCCTGGACGAAGCCTTGGCCAGCCTGCCCGGCATCCATACCTCCTATGATCGCCAGTACAGCTATATCGGCACCCGCGGTTTCGGCGTGCCGGGTGATTTCAACACTCGCATCCTGCTGACCATCAACGGCAATCGCGTCAACGATGTGGTGTACGACGCCGCCATTTCCGGCCATGACTTTCCGCTCGACCTCGACATGGTCGAGCGCATCGAATTCATTCCCGGGCCGGGGGGGGCGGTGTATGGGCAGAACGCGCTGTTCGGCGTGATTAACGTAGTGACGCGCACGGGTGCCAGCGTGAATGGCACCGAAGTGGCGCTGTCTTATCAAGGTCTGGAATCGGCCAGAACCGGGCGTGTTACCTGGGGCAAATTACTGGACAACGGGCTTGATGTGCTGGTATCCGCCACCGCCCGCAAGTCGCGCGGCGAAGACCATTTTTACAGCTTCCCAGGTGCCAGCGTCGACTATCCCTGGCTGTCCGGCGAAAGTGGTATGGCACGCGGCATGAACGGTATCAAGGGCCAGCAATTGTTTACGCGACTCGCCCGCGGCCCATGGTCCTTTGACCTCACTTTCGGCGACAACCGCAAGGACGATCCCACCGCACAGTTCTTTTCTGAACCGCTGAAACCGGGGCAATACCAGCGCGATCAACTCCTGCTGACGCAATTGCAATACGAGGACAGCTTCATCGACGACACTTTGCGCTTGTCGGGACGACTATTTCTCGGTCAGGCACGTTACAAGGGCTTGTTCTACTATCCCTCGCCCAATCTATCAACCGGAGCGAGCAACTGGCAGGGCATCGAATTACGTTTGTTGTCGACCCGCTGGGTCGGCCACAAGCTGATGCTGGGACTGGAGATGCAGGACAACACGCGGCGTGATCAAGCCAATCTGTATCCTGCCGACCCGGCCAGCAATTACCTGCTTCCCGGCTCTGGCTGGCGCGGGGGCATGTTTGTCCAGGATGAATGGCTCTTGAACAACAATTTGAGCGCTACCCTTGGCTTGCGTTTCGACCGCAACAGCGTCACCGGCAATGCAATGAGCCCGCGTGCCGCGCTGATCTGGAAAGCGGCGCCCAGCACCACCATGAAAGCACTGTACGGTCGGGCTCATCGTGCACCCAACGCCTATGAGCGTGACTACGACGACAGGGTGTCCCAGGTCGCCAACCCGACGCTGGGCGGCGAGGCAGTCGACACGCTGGAACTGGTGCTGGATCAGCGACTAGGCAAGGATCTGAACTTGCGCGGTTCGCTCTATCGATGGAATATGCGCGATTTGATCGTGCTAGGAACTGACCCGACCGACCCCAGTCGTACGCA
Source organism: Rhodocyclaceae bacterium UBA2271 (assembly GCA_002347405.1). GTDB lineage: Bacteria > Pseudomonadota > Gammaproteobacteria > Burkholderiales > Rhodocyclaceae > Sulfuricystis. Next base: position 110,988 of record DDXB01000064.1, read on the forward strand.
ATACCATAACGCGGGAGATGTCGAGGCGACCGGCATCGAACTCTCCGCCGACAAGACCTGGGACTGGGGCGGTCGTCTGCGTGGCAGCCTGTCCCATCAGGATGTGGCTTACAAAGGCGGTAGCCGACTCGACAACTCCCCCCAGCGACTCGGCAAACTCAATTTTTCCGGCCCGCTGGCTGGGACCGGGCTGCGCTTCGGCGCCGAGCTTCAATACACCAGCAAGCGCCAGACCCTTGATGGCACCGATCTGGACGCTTACTGGCTCGCCAACCTGCATCTGGGCACTGATCGATTGGCGCGGGGATTGGAGATATCACTCGGGCTCTATAACCTGTTCAATCAGCGCTATGCCCATCCGGGTTCTGAAATCAACTGGCAGAACAGCATCCTTCAGGACGGGCGCAGCGCCCGACTGAAAGCGATTTATCATTTCTGAACCTGACATGTTTGTTGTCATGATTTTTGCCAAACTGCGATGGGCCCTGCTGCTGGCAATCTGCAGTTTGTTGATGGGTGGCAAGGCACAGGCCGAGTCCACCGAGGCAGAACTGAAGGCAGCCTTTGTGTATGGCTTTACCAAGTACGTGGAATGGCCAGCAGAAACACTGCAAGCTTCTCCGGAAAGCTTCGAGCTGTGCCTGCTGGGTGACCGCAATGCTTTTTTTGAGGCATTGAGCGACCTGAAAGGCAAGTCCGTCAAAAACCGCCCGCTGCGCGTGCGCGAGGTAAGCCACGCCGACAATTTCAAATCCTGCCAGATTCTGGTGCTGACCGATAACGAGGCAGGGCATTTCGAATCGGTATTGCGCCGCCTGTCCGGTATGCCGTTACTGACAGTGAATGGCTCCAGCCGATTTCTTCAGGCGGGTGGTGTGATCAGCCTGGTCTCCGAAGATAACAAGATGCGCTTTGATATCAATCTGGCCGCGGCGCAGAAAAACAAGCTGGTTTTATCTTCCAATCTCCTCAAGCTGGCACGCCGGGTACTCCAGCCATGATGATCGAAGGACTGCGAAATTCGCTGCAGCGGCGCTTGGTCCTGATGCTGGGCGGCATGTCCCTGCTGGTGCTGGTGCTGGCCTTGCTCAGCTTCGGGGTGACCAGTGTGCTACGCCAGCAGGCCAGCATGATGACGCAATTGCATGGATTGGCTCAGGTCCTGGCAGCGAATACCGAGTCGGCGGTGGTGTTCCGTGACAAACCCGCTGCGGTGATCAGCTTGTCCAGCCTGCGCGAGCGGCGCGAGGTGCTGGCTGCCCGCATTGTGTTGCTCGACGGCCGCGAGTTTGCGGTTTACCCGGAAAACACCCCGCCCCAAACCTTCACCACGCTGGCACCGCTGGACTTGGAAGCAAAAATGCCGTTTGGCGCCAGTCGCCTGCGCATTGACTGGCCGATGCTGTCGCGGGCCGGCGATGAAAAACTGGGCGATCTGTCCATGGTGATCGACCTGACTGGAATGTGGGCGCAAATCCGCCAGGGCGTCGTTACCTTGCTGATTCTGGGTTTGGGGGTCTACATACTGGCAGTGCTGGTGGCGCAGCGCCTGCAGCGGCACATCAGCCAGCCGATCCTCGAATTGGCCGACGCCGCGCGCCGCGTCGCACAAACCCAGCGCTACGACCTGCGCATCGAACAGACCAGTCACGATGAAATCGGCACCCTGGTCGCCAGCTTCAACAACATGCTGGGTGAAATCGAGGCACGCGACACCCGCTTGCAGGAGCACCAGGAGCACCTTGAAGACATGGTGGCGGCGCGCACCGCCGAGTTGCGCATCGCCAAGGAGCAGGCCGAGGCAGCCAGCCAGGCCAAAAGCGAGTTTCTGGCCACCATGAGCCACGAGATCCGGACGCCGATGAACGGCGTGCTGGGCATGACCGAGCTGTTACTCAATACCCGCCTGGAACAGGCCCAGCGCCATTACGCCGAAGCGGTCATGCACTCCGGGCAACACCTGCTTGGCATCATCAACAATATTCTCGATTTCTCGAAAATTGAATCCGGCCACATGAATCTGGAACAGGTCGAATTCAATCTGGGCGGTCTGGTGGAGGAAACCCTGGAAATGTTCGTCCAGCCGGCGGGCATGAAGGGACTGGAGTTGGCCGCGCAGCTTGACCCGCCGGACATGCCCCTGCTGGTGCGCGGCGATCCGTTCCGGCTGCGCCAGGTGCTGGCAAATCTGATCAACAATGCCATCAAGTTCACGCCGCGGGGCGAGGTCATCGTGCGGGTCAGCGTGCGTGACGCAGCGGGGACAGACGCGCGGGTTCGTCTGAGCGTGGAGGATTCCGGCATTGGCATCTCCCCCGCGGCCCAGGAGAAGATCTTCGAACATTTTGCCCAGGCCGATGGCTCCACGACCCGGCAGTTCGGCGGCACCGGCCTGGGTCTGGCCATCTGCAAGCGTCTGGTGGAACTGATGGGCGGCCGTATCGATGTGGAGAGCTCGCCCGGGACGGGCGCGAAATTCCGGGTCGAACTGGTCCTGCCCAAGGCCACTGGATTAGCTCCCGCTCCGGCGATCAGCCAGGACTTGTCTGGCGTGCGGGTCCTGGTTGTGGACGACAACCACACCAACCTGGAGATCCTGAATCTGCAGTTGTCCGGCTGGCGGATGCGGGTGAGTTGCGTTGCAAGCGGCGCGCTGGCCCTGCAGGAGCTGGCGAGCGCCGCACAGTCTGGCGACCCCTTCGAACTGGCCATTCTTGACATGCACATGCCGCACATGGATGGCCTGCAACTGGCTCAGGCCATCAAGGTACGCGAGGAGCTGAAGGGCACCCGTTTGATCATGCTCACCTCAAGCCACGAGGCTGGCAACTCCCGGGAGCGGGAACGGGCGGGAATCCTGCGCAGCGTCAGCAAGCCGATTCATCAGGCGGAACTCTACGAGGTGATATGCGGCGCACTGACGATTGATCACGCGAACGCCTCGGCAAGCCCATCAGACGTGCCAATCGTGGCCGCGCGCGGTAACGAAGCCAAATTGTGCTGCCGGGTACTGCTGGCCGAGGACAACCCGGTCAATCAGCAGGTGGCCGCGGCCATGCTGGTCAGCCTGGGGCTGGAAGTGGACATCGCCAACAATGGCCAGGAAGCGGTGGCCTTGGTACGCAAACAACCGGCCTGCGACATCATCCTCATGGACTGCCAGATGCCGGTGATGGACGGCTATCAAGCCACCGCCGAGATTCGTGCGCACGAAACCGCCGGCGCCCGGCGCCTGCCGATCATCGCCCTGACGGCCAACGCCATGGAAGGCGATCGCAACCAGTGCCTGAAGGCGGGCATGGACGACTATCTGGCCAAGCCCTATTCCCTGGATCAGTTGCGGCAGGTATTGCACCGCTGGCTGGCACCGGATAGTCACGCCAATATCGCCGCAACCCCCGCCATCGCCACCCTGGAGGGTGCGCCGGTTACGGAAGCAAAGCCTGCGGCTATCGATAGCCGCGTACTGGATCAGTTGCGCAAGCTGGACCCATCCGGCGGACTGGGCTTTGCCCGACGGATCCTGCGGATCTATCTGGATACCTCGGGCGATGGCGTGCGGGAGGTGGAGCGCGCCATCGCCGCGGGTGACGCCGATTCCCTGCGCCGTGCCGCCCATACCCTCAAATCCAGCACCGCCAATGTGGGTGCCACGACCCTCGCGGACCGCTTCAAGCAACTCGAGGCATTGGGCAGGGCAGCCAATCTGGAAGGCGCGCCTGCTTTGCTCGACGACACGCTGCGGGAATATGGGCGGGCGACACACGAGATTCGTGCATTGCTGGCTGAAGACACATGGCCCAGCAACAAATGCGTATCCTGATCACCGACGATTAGTTTGCCGCCCGATTAATCACGCAAGCCTTGCCCTTGACGGCTGACTGCGGATTTTCTCTGGCTGCAACGGCCATCAGCTTTACAATTATCCCTGCCCGGACTGGTTTCTTCTTCTTGTAATCATGAATAAAAATAGAATCGAACAATTGCGCATCAACGGTCGGTTGCCCAGCCCGAAAGGGGTGGCGCTGGCCATCATGCAGATCAGCCGGCGCGAGAATGCAACACTGGATGAGGTGGCCAGGCTGGTGCAAACCGATCCCGCCCTGTCTGCCCGCCTGCTGCATCTGGCTAACGCGGCGGCCCGCGCTGGCCGGCCGGTGGCCTCCATCAATGAAGCGGTAATGCGCTTGGGGCTGGCCACCGTACGCCAGCTGGCGATGGGCTTCTCTCTGGTGGATCAGTATCCCAAGGGGCTTTGCCAGGGCTTCGACTATCCGGGCTTCTGGTCCCACTCCCTGTTGATGGCGGTGGCCAGCCAGGAACTGGCCGGCGTGACCAGGGCAGGCGCGCCGGACGAGCTGTTCACCTGCGGTCTGCTTGGGCAAATCGGGCGTCTTGCCCTCGCCACGATTTATCCCGTCGAATACGCCGACATCCTGAAGCAGGCGGCTGGCGGCGCAACGCTGCTGGAATTGGAGCGCGCGCGCCTTGAGGAAGACCACAACACTTTTACCGCCGCCATCCTTGCCGACTGCGGCATACCGATCGCGCTGGCGGAACCGCTCCTCAACCATGAAGCTCCCGACAAAGCGGCCTTTGACGAGGGATCCCGGTCACGCCAGCTGGTGTATTTGTTCTTCCAGGCCCACCGCATGGCCGACCTGGGTTTGGCAAGCGAGACCGGGCGTCAAGACAAGATCGCCGAGCTCATGCGCCTGGGCGGCAGGATCGGCCTCGACGCCGAAGACTTCGGCGAGCTGTTCGACCGGGTGGTGGCGCAATGGCAGGCGTGGGGGGCTTTGCTCAAGGTGCCCGCCACCACACTGCCCGCCTTCGACAGCATGATCCATGCCCCCGTCCTCCACACCGAGCAGGAATCCACGGGAGCCCACAAGCGGATATTGCTGGTTGAGGACGAACCGACCAGCCGCCTCATGACGGAAAGGATGTTGCTCCAACTATTACCGGGCTGCGAGGTCCTTTCAGCCGAGAATGGCAAGGATGCGCTGGTCCTGGCCCTCGAAAAATCACCCCAGATCATCATCAGCGACTGGCTGATGCCGGTCATGGACGGCCTGGAATTATGCCGTGCCCTGCGCGCCACCGTTTGGGGCCAGTCCATGTATCTGATCATGTTGACCGGCGTGGAGTCGGAGGAAAACATCTCCGAGGCATTCGAGGCCGGTGTAGACGACTATATGGTCAAGCCGGTGAGCCCCCGTGTCCTGAGTGCCCGCATGCGGGCAGCCTTCCACTATGTGAAGCTGCTGGAGGCATGGGAGCATGACCGCGCACAGCTCAAGCAGTTCACCGGAGAACTGGCCATCAGCAACCGGCAGCTCGAACATGCCGCAATGACCGACCTGCTGACCGGCTTGCCGAACCGGCGGGCCGGCATGGAAGCCCTGGCCAACGCATGGAGCGCCGCGCTGCGCAGCGACCAGCCATTGGCGGCGCTGGTGATCGATATCGATCTATTCAAGCCCATTAACGACCGTCATGGACACGCGGTCGGCGACCAGGTCCTGCAGGAAGTGGCCAAGGCTATCCTTGCAGCGGCCCGCAAGCATGACAACATCAGCCGCATCGGCGGCGAGGAATTCCTGGTGATCTGCCACGACGCAGATGCCCATGCGGCCTCATTGGCGGCCGAACGTCTGCGCCGGATAGTCGCGGCACTGAAGTTGCATATCGAAGGCGCGGAGATCCGGACCTCGATAAGCGTCGGCGTCGCCAACCGCGAGGCAGGCATGGCTGAGGCCGACGACATGGTGCGCGGCGCGGACAAGGCCTTGTATGCCGCAAAAAATGCCGGCCGGAACCGCGTCTGTCTCTACGCGCAGGGCAAAACGATCGTAATCCCGCCCGCCGCCGTCCCACCATAACCGACTTTCCTCGTCGCTACGCAGCCTCGCCCCCTTTCTCCCGCAAGCGGGTGAAGGGCTTTCTGTTGCACCCCCTCTCCCCCGCCCCCTCTCCCGCAAGGGGCGAGGGGAGAAAGGCAACCCAGCAGTCTCGCCGCCGGGCCGCCCCAAGGCGAGACGACACGCGGCGCCAGCCGCAATTCGCTCCAAAGCATGAACGGGAGCTCCCCGTAACAAACGAGCAAAGCGAGCAACAGTCACCCCTCCCGCGAGGGAGGGGCTGGGGGAGGGCGGGTCTTAAGACGCGTCCAGCATCCGCTCCAGCGCAACCTTGGCCAGTTGCGCTTCGTGCGCCGGCACCGTGATCTGGTTCACCACATTCCCGGCGACCAGATTTTCGAGCGTCCAGGCGAGGTGTTGCGGGTCGATGCGCTGCATGGTCGAGCACATGCAGATGGTGTCGGCCATGAACTGGACGGTCTTGCCCTCGTGCTTGACCTCGTTGGCCAGGCGGTCGACGAGGTTGAGTTCGGTGCCGACCAGCCAGCGCGTGCCGGCCGGCGATTCCTTGACGACACGGATGATGGTCTCGGTCGAGCCGATGGCATCGGACTGCGCGCAGACTTCGAAGCTGCATTCGGGGTGGGAAATCACCTTGCCGTCGGGATATTTCGCGCGGAAGCGCTCGATCTGCGCCGGCTGGAACATCTGATGCACCGAACAGAAGCCGTGCCAGAGAATGATCTTCGCCTGGCGGATCTGGTCCGGCGTCAGGCCGCCCATTTCCAGATCGGGGTTCCAGATGACCATCTGCTCCATGGGAATGCCCATCTGGTGGCCGCTCCAGCGGCCAAGGTGCTGGTCGGGGAAGAACAGCACCTTCTCGCGGCGGGCGAACGACCAGTCGAGAATTTTCGGTGCGTTCGATGAAGTGCAGACTATGCCGCCGTGTTCGCCGCAGAAGGCCTTGAGGTCGGCGGCCGAGTTGATGTAGGTGACCGGCGTGACGCTTTCGTCCGGATTCAGCACGGCCGACAATTCGCGCCAGCAACGTTCAACCTTGGCCAGACTCGCCATGTCAGCCATCGAGCAGCCGGCGGCGAGGTCGGGCAGGATGGCGATCTGGTCGGGGCGCGAGAGGATGTCGGCCACCTCGGCCATGAAATGGACGCCGCAAAAGACGATGTATTCGGCGTCGGATTGCGCGGCGAGGCGCGACAGCTTGAGAGAGTCGCCGGTCAGGTCGGCGTGGGCATAGACGTCGGCGCGCTGGTAATGGTGGCAGAGCAGCACGGCGCGTTCGCCGAGCTGCGCGCGTGCGGCCTTGATGCGCGCCTGCGCGTCCTTGTCGGCAAGGGCGTTGAAGGCATCGAACTGGATGGCGGTGGTTTGCATGAAAGGTAGAATCAGGATCTCGAGAAAGACTGGCAAGTATAGCGACTACACATGCAAGCAAGCGACGTGAAAACCTCGGCAGCCACCCAGGTCGACCCGCAGCGCTTCCGCGAGGGGCAGCGGATCACCTGGGTGAGCGTGGCCGTGAACTTGATATTGACGACCATGCAGATGGTCGTCGGGTTCCTCGCCCATTCGATGGCGCTGGTCGCCGATGCCATGCATACGCTGTCCGACGTGGTGGCCGACGCCTTCGTTCTGTGGGCCAATCGCAAGGGCGCCGAAGTCGCCGATGCCGAACATCCCTATGGCCACGGCCGCTACGAAACCGCCGCTTCGCTGGTGCTGGGGCTGCTGCTGACCGCGACGGGAGTCGGCATCCTGATTTCGGCGGCAGGCCGCCTGCAGGCACTCGGCGAACTGCCGCCGGTCGGCGTCGCGGCGCTCTGGGCTGCGCTGTTCACCCTGCTGGCCAAGGAAGGCCTGTTCCGCTACATGCTGAAGGTTGCCGAGCGCCTGCGCTCGCCGATGCTGATCGCCAACGCCTGGCACGCGCGTGCCGACGCACTTTCCTCCCTGGTGGTGGCGATCGGCATCGGTGGCGCGCTGCTGGGGTTCACGTTTGCCGACGCGGTTGCCGCGATCGTCGTCGGCGGCATGATCATCAAGGCGGGGGTCGGCTTCGCCTGGGAAGCGATCCGCGAACTGATCGATACCGGCCTGTCGAAAGAAGAGGTGGCGGCAATTCGCCAGACGCTGGTGGACACCTCGGGCGTGTTCGACCTGCACGAGCTGCGCACGCGGCGCATGGCGCACCAGGTGCTGGTCGATGCCCATATCCGCGTCGATCCGCGCATCAGTGTTTCGGAAGGACATGCCATCGCCGAAGCGGCGCGACAGCGCGTGCTGCAGGCGCATCCCGCCGTGCTCGATGTGCTGGTGCATGTCGATGCCGAAGACGACTCGATGCCCAGCCCGAAGGCGAACTTCCCGGATCGTCAGGCACTTGAAACCCACCTGCGTGAGCTGCTGGGTGCCGACGCGCCCGCCTTCGAACGCTGCGTATTGCATTATCTTGGCGAAAAGGTCGAGGCCGAGGTGTTCTTTCCCGCACCCCTGGCCCCGGACACCCTGACCGGTATCGAGGCGCGCCTCGCCGAACGCCTCGCGGACGATCCCTGGGTACGCTCGGTCATCCTGAACGTAAAGGTTTGCGATACGCACCAAACTGGGGCTCATTCCATAAATGACGCACCATAGCGGTGCTAGCTGCCGGGTCGCCATTTTGCACAGCGGCAACATTTCCCTTATGGCACAATTGTCTGCTGTGTTTCTTCCCATCTGGCACGCTAACTGCTAAATGAGTCTCCAGCGTCACGGCCTCGCGGCCTCCACCGATTTTTTTTGCCAGAACACTGATTAGGAGTTCACTCATGACACCCCAAGATGTAATCCAGTTGGTCCAGGAAAAGGAGGTCAAATTCGTCGACTTCCGCTTCACCGATATCCGCGGCAAGGAACAGCACGTCGGCGTGCCGGTTTCCGCCTTCGGCCTCGAAAAGTTCGAAGATGGTCACGCCTTCGACGGCTCTTCCATCGCAGGCTGGAAGGGCATTCAGGCCTCGGACATGCAACTGATGCCTGACGCTTCGACCGCCTACATCGATCCATTCATGGACGAAACGACCCTGATTATCTCTTGCGACGTGGTCGAACCGGCCGACGGCAAGGGCTATGATCGCGATCCGCGTTCGATTGCCAAGCGCGCCGAGGCCTATCTCAAGTCATCCGGTTTGGGCGATGCCGCCTACTTCGGTCCCGAGCCCGAGTTCTTCATCTTCGACAGCGTCGAGTGGAAAGTCGATATGCAGGGCTCCTACTGCAAGGTCTTCTCGGAAGAGGCCGCCTGGGCGACCGCCGAGAAATTCGATGGTGGCAACACCGGCCACCGTCCCATGGTCAAGGGCGGTTATTTCCCCGTACCGCCGGTCGACAGCCTCAACGACATCCGCGCCGCCATGTGCCTGGCGCTGGAAGATTGCGGCGTGCCGGTCGAAGTGCATCACCACGAAGTCGCCACCGCCGGCCAGTGCGAAATCGGCACCAAGTTCAGCACCCTGGTGCAGCGCGCCGACTGGACCCAAATCCTCAAGTACATCGTGCATAACGTCTCCCATTCCTACGGCAAGACCGCGACCTTCATGCCCAAGCCGATCGTTGGTGACAACGGTTCCGGCATGCATGTGCACCAGTCGATCTGGAAGGATGGCAAGAACCTGTTCGCCGGCAACGGCTACGCGGGTCTCTCCGAGTTCGCGCTGTACTACATCGGCGGCATCATCAAGCACGCCCGCGCGCTGAACGCCATCACCAACCCCGGCACCAACAGCTACAAGCGGCTGGTGCCGGGCTTCGAAGCCCCCGTCAAGCTGGCCTACTCGGCGCGCAACCGCTCCGCCTCGATCCGCATCCCCTTCGTGCATTCCGACAAGGCCCGCCGCATCGAGACGCGCTTCCCCGATCCGACCGCCAACCCCTACCTCGCTTTCGCCGCGCTGATGATGGCCGGCCTCGACGGCGTGCAGAACAAGATTCATCCGGGCGAGCCGGCCGACAAGAATCTCTACGACCTGCCGCCGGAAGAGGATGCCAAGATCCCGACCGTCTGCAGCAGCCTCGATCAGGCACTCGACTATCTGGACAAGGATCGCGAATTCCTGACCCGCGGCGGCGTCTTCTCCAACGAGTTCATCGATGCCTTCATCGACCTGAAGATGGAAGAGGTGACCAAGTTCCGCATGACCACCCACCCGGTCGAGTACGAAATGTACTTCTCGCTGTAAACCCGCGGGCGCTTCATGTGTTAAAAAAGGACGGGCTTGCCCGTCCTTTTTTTATGCGTCGCTTGCGCCATTCATGACATACACTGCCAAACCATGATGAAACGTTTTTCGCTGCTGCTGCTGACATTGCCATTTGCCGCCCAGGCCAACACGCTCTACAAGTGCGAGGGCGCTGATGGGCGCATGACCTATACCAACCAGAAGGGCAACGCAAAAAACTGCGAGGTCATCGCGCAGGACAAGCCGGTGTCGACATTCAATGCGCCGGCAGCCAGGCCGCGCCAGGCCACGCCCGGCGACTTCCCGCGTGTCAATGGCGAGCAGCAAAAGGCCCGCGACACCGACCGCCGCGCCATCCTCGAGCAGGAATTGGCGAACGAACAGAGGAATCTCGATACAGCGAAGAAAACGCTGGCAGAACAGGAAGGCCTGGTCCTGCCCGAGGAACGCATTGCCGGCGGCGGCATCCAGGGTGGCAAGCGCGAGGCGCGCATCCAGTCCTTCCGCGACAAACTGCAACTCCACGAGCGCAATATCGAGTCGATTCGCAGGGAAATCGGCAATCTGAAGTAAACCGTGAAAGACAGCGTTTGCGCCGGGCCGCCCCAAGCAAGCGCGGCACACAGCGCCAGCCACCAGGCCGCAGGGCAGTCGAAGACTGGTCTCGCGAAGCGAGATGCGGCTTTATCGCACACAACCCGCTCCCAAATCAAGAAGAGCGCCCAGTGATCAACGAGCAAAGCGAACCAGTGGGACCCCCCCGAGAGGGAGATGAAGGGGGGCAGGCGTTAAAGTCTGGCGCGGTTCTTGCGTAAGGTTTTGCCATGAATTTCCAGGCCCCCTCCAGCCAAGACACGCCCGCTTTTGCCGGGCTTGATCTTTTATCCTCCGCAGTGATCCTGCTGGACGCCCAGTTACGCATTCGCCACTGCAATCCAGCCGCCGAAAATCTTTTCGCGGTCAGCCAGCGCGCCTGCCTCGGCCAGCCCCTTGCCCAACTGTTGGGCACGCCCGCGGCGCTGGTCGCTGCACTTGAAAACGCCCTCGCCAACCAGTGGAGCTACACCGGCCACGACATCATCGTGGCCCGTGAAGGAGAGGGTGCCGAACCAATCCACCTGGACTGTACGGTCAGCCCGATCGAGCCGGCGCAGACCACGCAGGCCAGCCTGCTGCTGGAGTTTCGCCCCATCGACCAGCAACTCAGGGCGGCGCGCGAAGAACGCGAAGCCGTGCAACAGCGCGCCAATCAGGAGCTGATTCGCAACCTCGCCCACGAGATCAAGAATCCGCTCGGTGGCATTCGCGGTTCGGCCCAATTGCTCGACCACGAACTCGACAATCCCGCACTCAAGGAATACACCCAGGTCATCATCCACGAGGCCGACCGGCTGCAGGATCTGATGCACCGCCTGCTGTCGTCGCATCGCGGCATGCAGCCGGCACTGATCAGCATCCATGAAATCCTCGAGCGCGTGCGGCGCTTGATTCTTGCCGAGTTCCCCGCTGTACGGGTGCGCCGCGACTACGACACCTCGCTGCCCGACATCACCGGTGACCGCGAACAGTTGATCCAGGCAGTGCTCAACATCGCCCGCAACGCCGCCCAGTCGATTTCACAGGCACCGCCCGCCAGCGGCGGAGCGGCGGCGGGCGAAATCGTGTTTCGCACCCGCGCGGTGCGGCAGGTGACGCTCGCCAAAAAACGCTACCGACTGGCACTCGAATTGCAGGTGATCGACAACGGCCCGGGCATTCCGGATGAAATCCGCGACCGCATCTTCTACCCACTGGTTTCGGGTCGTGCCGGCGGCACCGGGCTCGGCCTGGCGCTGGCGCAAAGCTTTGTCCAGCATCACCACGGCAGCATCGAGGCCGAATCGGTCCCCGGCCGCACCTGCTTCACCTTGCGCTTGCCCCTCGCGAAGGAAAACAACAATGAATGATTCACTCACCCCCATTGAGCATCCGGAGGGCACAACATGACCAGTGTCTGGATCATCGATGACGACCGCTCGATTCGCTGGGTGCTGGAAAAAGCCCTGGGGCGAGAAAAAATCGACTGCGTGAGCTTTACCTCGGCGGACGAAGCCTTGGGCCGGCTAGCCGCAGGCGAGACGCCACGCGTACTGCTTTCGGACATTCGCATGCCGGGCGCGAGCGGCCTGGATCTGTTGCGGCAGGTCAAACAGGATTTTCCCGATCTGCCGGTCATCATCATGACCGCCTATTCGGATCTCGACTCCGCCGTGGCTGCTTTCCAGGGTGGCGCCTTCGAGTATCTGCCCAAACCTTTTGATGTCGATCAGGCCGTCGCGCTGGTGCGTCGGGCGCTCGATCAGGTTACGCCCCAACATGGTGCATCTACCGCCGAGCCGCTCGCCCCGGAAATTCTCGGGCAGGCTCCGGCGATGCAGGAAGTCTTTCGCGCCATCGGCAGGCTCAGTCAGTCCAATGCGACAGTGCTGATCAACGGGGAATCGGGCACGGGCAAGGAACTGGTTGCACGTGCGCTGCATCGCCACAGCCCGCGCAAGGACGGCCCCTTCATCGCCCTCAATACGGCAGCCATTCCCCGCGACCTGCTCGAATCCGAACTATTTGGCCATGAAAAGGGCGCCTTCACCGGCGCNNGGCGCCCAGCGGCGCGGCCGTTTCGAAGAGGCCGCCGGCGGTACGCTTTTTCTCGACGAAATCGGTGACATGCCGGCAGAACTGCAAACACGCCTGTTGCGGGTACTCTCTGACGGCCAGTTTTATCGCGTTGGCGGTCACCAGCCCTTGCGTGCCAATGCGCGGGTTATCACCGCGACCCACCAGAATCTCGAACAACGCGTCAAAGAAGGTTTGTTCCGCGAAGATTTGTTCCATCGTCTGAACGTCATCCGCTTGCGGCTGCCGCCGCTGCGGGAGCGCCATGAGGACATCCCCGCGCTGGCCAGGCATTTCCTCGCCAACAGCGCCCAGCAACTCGGCGTCGAGCCCAAGCGCCTGGCCGAGAGCACGTTCAAGTTCCTGCAGGGGGCAGCCTGGCCCGGCAATGTCCGTCAGCTCGAAAATCTTTGCCACTGGCTGACCGTGATGGCGCCTGGGCAACAAGTCGAGATCGACGACCTGCCGGCTGAAATGCGCGATACCGCGGCCGCGGCCGGCACACATGACTGGCAGGAACTTCTGGCAGTCGCCGCGGATGACATGCTGGCCCGGGAACCTGGCACCGTTTGGGCCAACCTGACCCTGGCCTTCGAGGCCACGCTGATCCGCCGTGCGCTTGCCGCCACCGGCGGTCGCCGCATCGAAGCGGCCCAGTTGCTCGGCATCGGCCGCAACACGATCACCCGCAAGATTCAGGAGATTGAGGCAGTGGAGGCCGGCCCGAACCAGCCTCCCTCTGAAATCGGCCAGACACAATAACTGTCAATACGCCTGAACCCCGGCGACACGACACGCACGGCGAAAGTCCCGGGACCATGTTGCGGACGAACTTCCAGTGCGTGAGCCGCAATTGCGGCGAAGCCCCTGTCTTTGCCTTGTGTCGCCGTGTTTGTCATGGTAAACCGATTTTTCTAGGATAATTCTGGCCCGAATACGGCATACTTTTCGAGGTCGATCATGCTGCTCTGGCTCGTCATTCTGTACCTGGCGGTTTCCGTGGGAATCGGACTCTACGCCGCGACACGCGTACACAACTCACGCGATTACATCGTCGCCGGGCGCAATCTGCCTTTCCCTTTCGTGCTGGCCATGGTGTTCGCCACCTGGTTCGGCGCCGAGACGGTGCTAGGCATTTCCGCCACCTTCCTCGACGAAGGCTTTCGCGGGCTGATCTCCGACCCGCTCGGCGCCGCGCTTTGCCTGGTGCTGTTCGGCCTGATTTTCGCCCGGCCGCTCTACCGGATGAACCTGCTGACGCTCGGCGACTTCTTCCGCATCCGCTACAACCGCCAGACCGAACTGGTGCTGTCGCTGTGCATCATCATCTCCTACCTCGGCTGGGTCGGCGCGCAGTTCACGGCGCTCGGGCTGGTCTTCAATGTCTTGTCGGCCGACGCCATCTCGCTGAACCAGGGCGTGCTGATCGGCGCCGGCGTGGTGCTGGTCTATACCTTGTTCGGCGGCATGTGGTCAGTGGCGCTCACCACCTTCGTGCAGATGATCGTCATCGTGCTCGGCCTGGTGTATGTAACCTGGCTGGCCGGCGACATGGCCGGGGGTTTTACCACCGTGATCGAGCGCGCCGCTGCCGAGGGCAAGTTCGAGTGGCTGCCCAGACTCGACGCGCTCGACATGCTGGCATGGATCGCGGCGCTGTTCACCATGATGCTCGGCTCGATTCCGCAGCAGGATGTGTTCCAGCGCGTCAATTCGTCCAAGAACGAGCACATCGCCATCTGGGGCACTGCACTCGGCGGCGTCAGCTATTTCTTCTTCGCCGCGATCCCGCTGTTCCTCGCCTACACCGCGACATTGATCGACCCGGCCATGGTGGCGCGCCTGATGGAGGAGGACACTCAGTTGATCCTGCCCAGCCTGATCACCGGCCACATGCCGTTTTCGGCACAGGTCATCTTCTTCGGCGCGCTGCTGTCGGTCATCATGAGCACGGCCTCCGGCACGCTGTTGGCGCCGGCCGTGACGTTCTCGGAAAACGTGCTGAAGGGCTTCTGGCAGGACATGAGCGACCGCCAACTGCTGCTGGCGACGCGCGTCACCGTGGCGGCCTTCTGCGGCCTGGTCACGTTCTATGCAATCGCCACCGACGCCACCATCCACGGCATGGTCGAAAATGCCTATCGCATCACCCTCGCCGGCGCCTTCGTGCCGCTGACCGCCGGCCTGTTCTGGTCGCGCGCCAACAACCTGGGGGCGACACTTTCCATCATCCTCGGTCTCGGCACCTGGCTGCTGTTCGAAATTTTCGTGATCGAAGGGAACATCCAGCCCCAGCTTTTCGGTCTTGTCGCCAGCGCGCTGGGCATGCTGGCGGGCGGCCTGCTCGGACCGCGCAATCCGCATTGGCCACAGGCCGGCCATCACCACGCTGCGGCCGAAACGCACCATGTCGCGGCACATCCCCACACCCACTAAGAGGGGTCGTCACCATGCAACATCTGCTCGCTACCGCCGTCCTGTTATTTGCCAGCCAGCTGGCTTTTGCCCAGGCGCCCGCAGCCGCGCCGACCGCCAACGATTGCGCGACCCGCGCCGTCAGCAAGGACGGCAAACCACTGGCCGGTGCCGCGAAGACGGCCTTCATGAAGAAATGCGCAGCGGACGCCGGCAAGCCGGCCGCGGCGTCCGATTGCGCTGCGAAAGCCGTCAGCAAGGACGGCAAGCCGCTTTACGGTGCGGCGAAGGCAGCCTTTATCAAGAAGTGCGAAGGTTAGGCCCACCCTCCCCCAGCCCCTCCCTCACGGGAGGGGTGACTGTTGCTCGCTACGCTCGTCTGTTACGGGGTGCGTTGCTCGGATAGGTGTGCGGATTGTGTGCGATAAAGCCGCATCTCGCTTCGCGAGACCAGTCTTCGACTGTCCTGCGGCCTGTGGCCTGGTCTTGGGGCGGCCCAGCGGCAAGGCTGCATGGGTGTGGCTCAGTCAAAAGTCGGCGCTGGCGGGACGGCGGTAGGCGTCACGCCGCGTTGATGGGGACGACGATAGACGTCACGCCGCGTTGGCGGGGACGGCGATTGTTACGTCTTCGTCGAAAGCAGTATCTCCATCCGGGTCGGCTGTGCCGGTCGCCTTGAGGTTGGCGAAGTCGTAGAGCCGCGCGTCCATCAGATGCGAGGGCACGACGTGGGTCAGGCTGCGAAACATTGTCTCGATGCGGCCGGGAAAGCGCTTTTCCCAGTCGCGCAGCATCTCGCCGATCTGTTGGCGTTGGAGATTGGGCTGGCTGCCGCACAGATTGCAGGGAATGATGGGGAATTCACGCTGCGTCGCCCAGGCCTGCAAATCCTGTTCGCGGCAGTAGGCGAGCGGCCGGATGACAATGTGGCGACCATCGTCCGACACCAGCTTGGGCGGCATCGCCTTCAGCTTGGCGGCGAAGAACAGGTTGAGGAACAGCGTGGCGAGAATGTCGTCGCGGTGGTGGCCGAGCGCGATCTTGGTTGCACCGAGTTCGTCGGCCACACGATAGAGAATGCCGCGCCGCAGCCTTGAACAGAGCGAGCAGGTGGTCTTGCCTTCCGGAATCACGCGCTTGACGATGGAATAAGTGTCTTCCTCGACGATGCGATAGGGAATGCCCAGCTCATCCAGGTATTTCGGCAGCACATCGGCGGGAAAGCCCGGCTGTTTCTGGTCGAGATTGACGGCAATCAGCTCGAATTTGATCGGCGCCTTTTCCTTGAGATAGCGCAGCACGTCGAGCAGGCCGAAGGAATCCTTGCCACCCGACAGGCAGACCATGACGCGGTCGCCCTCCTCGATCATGTTGAAGTCGGCGATGGCCTGCCCGACTTCGCGACGCAGCCGTTTGGCCAGCTTGTTGGCTTCGAACTCGGCCTTGTGGGCGGCCTTGTAGGTACTCATCGGGCTTCCGCCGGGCCGCCCCAAGGAAGCCGCGCCCCCTTGTGGAGGGCGACGAGCCGGGTTTGTGACCGCAGGAAATCCCTGTCGGGCGAGCGTGGGGTGCTCATAAATGCGCAGTCCGGCCGCCATCGACGTTGATCACCTGGCCGGTGACATAGGGGGCGTCGAAGATGAGAAATTTCACGGTGCGGGCGATGTCGAATGGCGAGCCAATGCGTTTGAGCAAAGTGTGGTCGATGATCGCCGCTTGCGCCGCGGGCGGAAAGTCGTTGTCATTGTCAGGCCACTCGATGGCGCCGGGCGCAACGGCATTGACGCGCACCGCTGGCGCGAGTTCCAGCGCCAGCGCGCGGGTCAGTCCGAGCAGGCCGGCCTTGGCCGCGCAATACAGCGGATAACCCTTGAGCGGCCGCTCGGCGTGGATGTCGGTGATATTGACGATGCAGCCGTGCGTCGCCGCGAGGTGCGGTGCGGCCGCCTGGCTGAGGAACAGCGGACCCTTGAGATTGCTGCCGATGAGCGCATCCCAGCTTGCCTCGTCGATGCTGCCAAGCGCCGTGGGAAAGAAGCTGGAGGCATTGTTCACCAGCCCATCGAGGCGCCCGTAGTGCGCGATGATGTCTTCCATCAGGCGCGGCAGGGCAAGGCTGTCGCGCAGATCGCAGTTCAGTGCCAGCACCGAATCTTCCCGCTCGGCATTCAGTTCGGCGGCCAGCGCGGCAGCCTCGGTCGCCGCAGAACGATAGTGCAGGACGATGCGCGCGCCGGCAGCATGCAGGGTACGGACAATCTGCGCGCCAACGCGGCGGGCAGCGCCAGTGACAAGGATGACAGGAACTTTCATTTGACCAGTATATCGAGTGCCCGCGCTGCCGCGGCAAATCCGAAGCTGGCCGTCACGGCCACCGACGAACCATAGCCCGCGCAATTCAGGCCATGTACGGCACCGCTGTCGGTGTCGCAAAAGTCGGCGTGACCGAAGGGAATCCCTTTTTCGGGACTGGCAGGATGAAATGCCCCGAATGGGGTACGGCGGATCGGTTCGTCCGAATACACGCAGGCGACGCCGAACTTCTTTTTCGGGTCGCGCGTAAAGCCGTGTTCCTTGCGCAGAAAGGCGCGCAGCTTGCTGGCCAGCGCATCCTGCGTGGTGCGCGCCAGGTCGTCAACGCGCACCCGGGTCGGATCGACGCGCCCGCCGGCGCCGCCGGTGGTCACGATGAACGTCTTGCTGGCACGGCAGCGCATGATCAGCGCAGCCTTGGCGCGCATTTGATCGATGGCATCGATGACAGCATCGCAGTTCGGCAGGAGTGTCGCCACGTTCTCCGGCGTGATGAACTCCTCGATGCACTCCACCGCGCAGGCCGGGTTGATCTGGGCAATGCGTTCACGCATGGCCGTGACCTTGGCCTGGCCCAGCGTGGCTTCAAGCGCATGCACTTGCCGGTTGATATTCGACTCCGCCACATGATCGAGATCGATCAGCGTCAGCCGGCCAACGCCGGAGCGCGCCAGCGCCTCGACCGCCCAGGCGCCGACCCCGCCGATGCCGATGACGCAGACATGCGCAGCCGCCAGCCGGACAAGACTGTCGGTGCCGTAGAGCCGCTCAATGCCTGAAAAGCGGCGTAGATGATCAGAGGTAGCCATGGGACCGCATTGTAAGATGTCGCCATGCCTACTTCAGTACTACCCGCAACCAATTTGCCCGAAGCCAACTTGCCGGCGCCTTCGGCCGACGCCCAGGCCGCCAGCCAGGAATTGTCGCGCCGCATCGCCGCACGCATCGCGGCGGCCGGTGGGTGGCTCCCCTTCGTCGACTACATGGATATGGCGCTGCATTTGCCGGGGCTGGGTTACTACGCCGGCGGCTCGCACAAGTTCGGTGCCGCGGGCGACTTCGTCACGGCGCCGGAGCTCACACCGTTATTTGGCCAGGCGCTTGCCAAGCAGGTCGCGGAAGTGCTTGAAGCCGTCGCCGCCAACACGGAAAGCGCCGTCCCCATTCACGCGGCGGGAGCGGCTAACGCCGTACCCCATTCGGGGCATTTCATCCCGCCAGTCCCGCAAAAGGGATTCCCTTCGGTCACGCCGACTTTGCTGGAAGTCGGGGCCGGTAGCGGCCGTCTCGCCGCCGATCTGCTGCTGGCACTCGAATCTCTCGGCGCACTGCCCGAGCGTTATGGCATCCTTGAACTATCCGGCGAATTGCGCGCCCGCCAGCAGGCGACGCTGGCGGAATGTGCGCCGCATCTCGCCGGGCGCGTGGACTGGCTGGACGAACTGCCGGAGCACTTTTCAGGCTGTGTAGTGGCCAACGAACTCCTCGATGCCTTCCCCACACATGCCGTGGCCTGGCGCGCAGCCGGAACGCAGGAACGTGGCGTGGTGCTGGCCGCGGATGGTGGCTTTTGCTGGTCCGAGCGGCCGGCGTCCGGAGCGCTTGCCGCAGCCATGGCAGCGCTGCCGGCAAGCGCCCCATATGAAAGCGAAATCAGCCTCGCCGCGCGCGCCTGGGTGGCGGAATGGGGCCACCGTCTGGAACGTGGCGCACTGCTCCTGATCGATTACGGCTTGCCCCGCCACGAGCTGTATCACCAAGAGCGGGATCACGGCACCCTGCGTTGTCATTACCGCCATCGCGCCCACGACAATCTTTTCTGGTGGCCCGGCCTGGCCGATATCACCAGCCATGTCGATTTCACCGCCGTTGCCGAGGCGGGTTTCGATGCCGGGCTGGAAGTGCTGGGCTATACCAACCAGGCCAGTTTCCTGATCAATTGCGGCATCGGCGAGTTGCTCGCCGCACGCCAGCAAGCCGGCGGCGAACAGGCCTTGCGCGCCAGCGGCGCCCTGAAGGTGTTGCTGGCGCCAGGAGAAATGGGCGAACTGTTCAAGGTCATTGCCCTCGGTCGGGGCATCGCAACACCCCTCTTGGGTTTTGCGCGTGGCGACCGCTGCCACGCGTTGTAATATGCAGGTCATGCAGAATAAATCCCCCCCCGAAAACTCCGCTGCGCGGAGTTCTCCCCCCAGGGGGCCAGGAAACACTTGGGGCGGCCCGGCGCATTTCCCGCAAGAATTGCGCCAATCTCTACGGCAACGCGCCATTCGCTTGCTGGCCCGACGCGAACATACCCGCGTCGAGCTGGCGCGCAAACTGGCGCCGCATGGCGAACCGGAAGTAATCGAGACCGTGATCGCCGAACTTGCCCGCGCGGGCTTGCAGTCCGATGCGCGGTTCGCGGAGAGCTATGTCAGGAGTCAGGCGGCGCGCCTGGGCGCGGCGCGCCTCGCCCAGACCTTGCGCACCAGGGGCGTCGATGCTGCGCTGATCGCGGCCCAACTGGAAAGTGCAGAATTGCCTGACGAGATGGCGCGTGCCGCCGCCGTCTGGACAAAAAAGTTCATCGCGGCGCCGGCCGATCGCCGCGAATGGGCCAGGCAGGCGCGCTTTCTGCAGGGACGCGGCTTTTCATCCGAAACCATCGGCAAGTTATTGAAAGCAGCTCAAGCATGACCACCCTTTCCGTACATAACCTGCGCAAGAAATTTCGCGCCCGCACTGTTGTCAAGGATGTCAGCCTGCACGTCGATGGCGGCGAGGTGGTCGGCCTGCTCGGCCCCAACGGCGCGGGCAAGACCACCTGTTTCTACATGATTGTCGGCCTGGTGGCTTCGGATGGCGGCGACATTGTCATTGCAGAGGATGGCCCTGGCAGCAAGGAAACCCGCCTCACCCACATGCCCATCCACGCGCGGGCGCGCCTGGGTTTGTCGTACCTGCCGCAGGAAAACTCGGTGTTCCGCAAGCTGACCGTCGCCGACAACATCCGCGCGGTACTGGAATTGCAGGATTACGACACGCCGACGCGCAACACCCGCCTCGACGAATTGCTTGAGGAACTGCACATCACCCACTTGCGCGACCAGCTTGCCATTGGCTTGTCCGGCGGCGAACGGCGCCGCGTGGAAATCGCCCGTGCCCTGGCCACCTCACCACGCTTCATTCTGCTTGACGAGCCCTTCGCCGGCGTCGATCCGATCGCCGTGCTCGACATCCAGAAGATCATCCGCTTCCTCAAGGAACGCGACATCGGCGTCCTGATCACCGACCACAATGTGCGCGAAACGCTCGGCATCTGCGATCGCGCCACCATCATCAACGCCGGCGAGGTCCTCGCGGCTGGACATCCGGCCGAGATCATCGATAATGAAGGTGTCCGTCGGGTTTATCTCGGCGAGCACTTCAGGATGTGAATGAGCCCCCCACGCTCACTTTGTTCGCTGCCCCCCACAGGAGGGCGCATGCTGCCTAGAGGCGGCTCGTCGGCATCATTAATTCGCCCCCCACGCTCACTTTGTTCGCTGCCCCCCACGGGGGGGTGCATGCTGCCTAGAGGCGGCTCGTCGGCATCATGAAGCCCACGCTCCAGCTCAAGCTCTCCCAGCATCTGGCGCTCACGCCGCAGCTGCAGCAGTCGATCCGGCTATTGCAATTGTCGTCTCTGGAACTGAATCAGGAAATCGAGCAGGCATTGCAGGAAAATCCCCTGCTGGAGCGTGAAGAAACTGAGGAGCCGGCTGGCTTCACGGGTGGCGATGACGCCATGGCACAACCGCGCAGCGAAGCTTCGGAAGCTGCGCCGCGCGAGGAGCAGGGGGCGGAGCCCGAATGGAGCCAGGACGATGCGGACTGGCCAACCCTCGGCGGATCCCGCAGCCCGCGTGATGCCAATGACGAGGATGATGTCGGCGCCGGTGAATTGCAGGCTGCGGCCACCAGCCTGCGCGATCACCTGATTGCTCAGTTGGCGCTGTCCCAATTGACCGGACGCGATCGGCTGCGCGTGGCCTTCCTGATCGAAGCGCTCAACGATGATGGCTATCTGGTGACGCCACTCGAGGATCTGGTCGAGGTGCTGCCGGAGGATTTCACCGGCGAACCGGATGAACTTCTCGAAGACCTCACCATCGCCCTCATGCATCTGCAGAGCATGGATCCGCCAGGCATCGGCGCGCGCAATCCGCGTGAATGCCTGCTGCTGCAACTCGCCAACTTGCCCGCCTCGCCGGAAAATGAGCTGGCAGTTTTGGTTGTCAGCGAACACCTCGAACAACTTGCCAGCCGCGACTTCACCCGCATCAAGAAAGCTCTCGGCTGCGACGATGATGCCCTGCGCGACGCACAATCACTGATCCTCTCGCTCAACCCCAGGCCGGGGGCGCAATATACAACGCTCGACACGCGTTACATCGTGCCGGACGCGATCGTGCGCAAGGTACGCGGCAGCTGGCAGGTACAGCTCAATCAGGAGGCGATGCCACGCCTGCGGATCAACCGGCTCTACGCCAACCTGCTGCGGCAGCAGCGCAGCAACGGTGGCAGCAATCTGGCTGGACAACTGCAGGAAGCCAAGTGGCTGATCAAGAACGTGCAGCAACGCTTCGACACCATCGCCCGCGTCAGTCAGGCCATCGTCGACCGCCAGCGCGCCTTCTTCGACCATGGCGAGGTCGCCATGCGGCCCTTGACGTTGCGTGAAATCGCCGATACGGTGAGCCTGCACGAGTCAACCATTTCACGCGTGACAAGCCAGAAGTACCTGGCCAGTCCGCGCGGCATCTACGAGCTTAAATATTTTTTCGGCAGTCACGTCGCCACCGACACGGGCGGCGCGGCTTCTTCCACCGCGATCCGGGCGCTGATCAAGCAACTGGTGGGCGCCGAGAACGGCCACAAGCCGCTTCCCGACGCCCGCATCGCGGCAATCCTCGGCGAACAGGGCATCGTCGTTGCGCGACGTACCGTCGCGAAGTACCGCGAATCCCTGAACATTCCGCCGGTTAATTTACGTAAAACTCTCTAGAGGATAAATAATGAACCTCAACATCACCGGACACCATATCGAAGTCACTCCCGCGTTGCGTGCATACGTCACCGGCAAAGTGGACAAGGTCATCCGCCATTTCGACCATGTCACCAGCGTCCATGTCATCCTCTCCGTGGAAAAACTCGTGCAGAAGGCCGAGATCACCCTGCATGTGAAGGGCAAGGATATCTATGCCGATAGCAGCGATACCGACCTGTATGCCTCCATCGACAAGCTGATCGACAAGCTGGATCGCCAGGTACTCAAGTACAAAAACAAGAACCAGGATCACAATCACGAACGGCCGCAAATTGAAGGCTGAAGCGACAGCCGAAAAACAACACCAATGGGCTAAACAAATTCCCCCATTTGCATGCGGCGGGGCGAGGGTTATACTTCGCTTCCTCCGCCGGGAAACCCCTCCCTCCGTATTGATTAAGTAAGGCGTTTGAGCAGCTCCTTTTCAACCCGATGAACCTTATTGCCAACCTTCTGACTGCCGACACCATCGTCATCGACATGGACGCCAGCAGCAAGAAACGTGTATTCGAGCAGGCCGGCCTGCTCTTCGAAAACCATCATGGCATTGCCAAAAGCGCTGTCTATGACGCCTTGTTTGCGCGCGAAAAAATGGGCTCCACCGGGCTGGGGCTCGGCATCGCCATCCCGCATGGCCGCATCAAGGGCTTGAAAGGAGCCATTGGTGCCTTTATCCGCCTGGCGGCACCCGTGCAGTTCGATGCGCCGGACGGATTGCCAGTCAGCCTGGTTTTCGTGCTGCTGGTCCCCGAGGCGGCCACCGAGCACCACCTGCAGTTGCTCTCCGAATTGGCACAGGTTTTCAGCAGCAAGACTTTCCGTGAGCAACTGATCGCCGCGCCGGATGCGGCGGCGGTTCATGCGCTCTTTGCGCAGTGGCAGTCCCCCAGCTGATCGTTGCGCAGCTGTTCGAGCGCAATCGCGAACGGCTTCAATTCACCTGGATCGGCGGCGACCTAAACCGCCCGATTGCCGTCAACCGCGACGATGTCTCGCCGGCCGACCTGATCGGCCACCTCAACCTGATTCACCCCGACCGCGTGCAGGTGCTCGGCTCGCCGGAAATTCTCTGGTACAAGCGTCACAACCGGGGCGACGACGGCAAGGGCAAGCACCACTTCGCGCAAATCATTTCCGCAAAGCCGCCGGCAGTGATTGTTGCCGATGACTGCGACGTCCTCGAAGAAATCCGCAGCGCCTGCGCAGACAACGACACGCCGCTGTTGACCACGCCCCTGCCGACAGCACAGGTCATCGACGCGCTACGCGTCTACGTTTCCCGACAGCTGGCCGAAACCATCACCCTGCATGGCGTGTTCATGGACGTGCTGGGCATCGGCGTCCTGATTACCGGCGATTCCGGCGTCGGCAAAAGCGAGCTCGGTCTCGAATTGATCACTCGTGGCCATGGCCTGGTCGCCGATGACGTGGTCGAGGTCTCGCGCATCGCGCCCGATGCGCTGGAGGGCTATTGCCCGGCACTGCTGAAAGACTTCATCGAGGTGCGCGGTCTGGGCCTGCTGAACATTCGCACCGTCTTTGGCGAAACCGCCCTGCGGCGCAAGATGCGCCTCAAGTTGATCGTCCATCTGCAACGTCCAAACGCCGATCTGTTTGAAATGGCCCGTCTGCCGATTGATGCACTGTCCGAAAGCGTTCTGGGCGTCCCGGTGCGCAAGGTGGTGCTGCCGGTTGCCGCTGGCCGCAACCTGGCGGTCCTGCTCGAAGCCGCGGTGCGTGCGACCATCCTGCTGCTGCGTGGCATCGACAGCATGGAAGAGTTCCTGCAGCGCCAGCAGCGCGCCCTGGAAAGCGGAACTTCAGAGTAGGCTAACCTTCAGGTTAGCGAGTTAGGTGTTGGCAATTCCGGTCACCCACTGGATAGCGTCTTGCTCAATGCCGAACTGCTGGCCGAGGTCGACACGGCAAGGAAAGTTGCCTGTGGCTATCGTTCGCCGCGTGAAATATAAAGTCGGCGCTGGCGGGATGGAATGCCCCGCATGGGGTAAGGCGTTAGCGCACGTGCGCTACCCAGCTAGCTCACCGCAGCGTCAGCACCCGCCGAGACACCGAGGAATCTTTGCTGCAAGCCGCGGTCAGCGGCCAGTTCGCTGGCCTTGAGGGTCCGCTCGATACGACCATTGACCATGACGGCAACGGCATCGGCGACTTCCAGGGCGACGCCAAGGTTCTGCTCGATCAGCAGCAGGGCAATATCGCCTTCAGCAACCATTCCCTTGAGGGTTGCCACGATCTGCTCGACCATCAGCGGAGCGAGTCCCTCGGTCGGTTCGTCCATGATCAGCAGGCGCGGGTTGCACAGCAGGGCACGGGCGATGGCGAGCATCTGCTGCTCACCCCCCGACAGGGCGGCGCCACTGTTGCGGCGGCGCTCGAAGAGCCGTGGAAACACCTCATACACGCGTTCACGCGTCCATTTCTGCGCGCCCGGACGTTCTACCAGGCGCAGATGCTCTTCAACCGTCAGGCTCGGGAAAATGCGGCGTCCTTGCGGTACCAGGGCGACGCCGCGCCGCGCAATCTGGTAGGAATGCTGGCCGACCAGTTCGCAGGCGTCGAAGCGCACACTGCCAGCGGTGATCGGCACCATGCCCATGATGGCGTTGCATAGCGTCGACTTGCCCATGCCGTTGCGGCCGACCACCGCCAGGGGCCGGTCGGCGAGTTCGAGCTCCACCCCGTGCAGGATGCAGCTCTTGCCGTATTGAACTTCAAGCCCCTTGATTTGCAGCAGCATGATCGCGACCAGCCTTGCCCAGATAGAGTAACTCCACCAGCGGACTCGCCGCTGCTTCCTGCGGCGAACCGTCGAAAACGACGGCGCCTTCATTCATCACGGTGACACGGTCGGCAACCTGCAAAGCGACCTGCATATCGTGTTCGATCAGGACCATGGTCATGTCGCGCGGCAGTTCGCGCAGCATCCTGGTGAGCATGGGCCGCTCGGCGGGCGACAGCCCGGCGGCAGGTTCATCGAGCAGCAGCAGGCGCGGTTCGCCTGCCAGGGCCATGCCGATCTCAAGCTGACGCTGCTCGCCGTGGGAAAGCTCGTTGGCCAGGGCGTCGACGCGCGTTGCGAGCCCGACACTGGCAGCCAGTGCGCGGCTGCGCATCCGGCAGGCATCCGTCTCGCGGGGCAAGCGCACGCTGAAGCGACGGGACTGCACTCCCCGCACGGCCAGGTAAAGGTTGTCGAGTACGCTCAAGCCACTGAGCACACGGGAGGTCTGGTAGGTACGCGAGATGCCCAGGCGCGTCCGCTGAAAGGCCGGCAGTGGCGTGACATCCTGGCCGAACAGTTCGAGCGTGCCGCTGCTGGGGCGGAAATCGCCGGCGACGAGGTTGAACAGGGTCGACTTGCCGGCGCCGTTGGTGCCGATGATGGCACGGCGTTCACCGGCGGCAATGTTCAAGGAAACGTCGCGCACGGCCACGAGTGCTCCGAAGGCCTTTGTCAGACCGGTGGCCAGCAGGGCAGGCGTGTTCACGCCGGGCGCCCCAGCAAACCGTAGGGTCGCCACGCCAGCACGGCCACCATGATGACGAAAGAGAGAATGATCGAATAGGTGGGAAAGTATGCCAGGCCAATCTGCTCGGCCAGGCCGATCAACAGTGCGCCGATCGCCGCCCCCGGCAGGCTGCCCATGCCGCCGACGATCACGACAACCAGCGAAGAGAGCAGGTAACGGGCGTCCTCGCCGGGCGCAATCGAGAGCGCGGAACTGCCGACGACGCCGGCGAACCCCACCAGTGCGGCTCCCAGGCCGAATACCAGCGTTGAAATCAGCGGCACATTGACGCCGATGGCGCCAAGCATGTGGCGATCATCAACGCCAGCGCGGATCATGATGCCGAAGCGGGTGCGCTGCACCAGCAGCCAGAGTGCCAGATAGACTGCAATCGCCAGACCGATCAGCACGATCCGGAAAATCGGGTAGCCGCCGACGATGGGCATCGGCATGCTGCCGTAGAACATTTCCGGCAGTTCGAATTGATAGGACAAGCCGCCATAACGGGCCAGCAACAGGTCCGCAGCGATGATCGACAGTCCGATCGTCACCAGGGCCTGGCGCAGATCGTCACCCTGATAACGGTCCAGCAGGAAATAGTGGATCGCCATGCCCACCAGCGCAGCACCCAGCGCCCCGCCCGCGAGGGCGAGGGGAAAGGAGCCCGACAGTGCAGCCACGTCATGGCCCAGATAGGCCCCGATCAGGTACAGCGAGCCATGCGCAAGATTGACGACGCGCATCATCCCGAAGATGAGCGTGAAACCGCTCGCGACGATGAAATACAGCGCCGCGAGCGTAATGCCGTTCAAGCTTGCGAGCAGCAGCAGTTTCATGGGCAGGACGGGTTGTCGCGGCTGGGCACGCCACGGGCGACAAACGCCTCGCGGGGCTGGCCGAGCGTCTGGTTGACGTTCGGGATCACTTTCACGACCTTGTTGTAGAGGGAACCGTCAGGGGCCCGCGCCACCTCGGTGACATAGATGTTGGCGATGGCCTGCCGGTTCTCGTCCAGGCTGACCTGTCCGGCGGGCATGTCAAGACGCAGTTTCGACAGCGCGGCACGGAACTTTGCCTGATCCCCCGACAGATCGCCGGCCACCTGATTCAGGCCGGCAAGAACCGCCTTGGTCGCCACGTAGTAGCCGTAGAAGGGCGCCGAAGGTGAACTCAGTCCGTCCGGAAAGCGCTTCTTGTACTTGGCGACGTAATCCTTGTAAACCGCATCCTCGATGCCGTCAGCCACCATGTGGGCCGAAGGGAGACCGACCAGGCGTCTCTGGAACGGACCTTTGGCGCTCAGGACGGTCTGGTCGGAGACGTTGGAGCCGAGGATCAGCGGCTGCTTCGCGCCCGACTGGTCGTACTGGGTCAGGAAGTTGATCGAGTCGGCACCGCCCATCATGATGTACACGGCATCGGCCTTGTTCGGAATGCGTGCAATCGCCGAGCTGAAATCCTTGGTGCCGTTGGGCACCCAGATCTTCTCGATCACCTTGCCGCCCTTGGCGCAGAACTCGCTCATGAAGCCGAGTACCTGCGTGTAACCGAATGAGTAATCGCCCGCGACCACGGCGACGTTGCGGTAGCCCTTGGTGTCGTAGACATAATTACCGAGACCGGCCTGCCATTGCGCACCGTCGGCACCGAAGCGGAAAAAGTTGGCTGCAGGCGAAACCAGGGTGGTTTCCTGTGCCGCCGAAAAACCATTGACGAAAGTCTTGGTCGGCGCCGTCTTGGCATATTCCTTGATGGCCAGGCCTTCGCCACCCGACATCGGGCCGATGAGAATATCGACCTTGTCCTGCTCGATCAGCTTGCGTGCCTTGGTCAGCGCCACGTCGGGACGCCCATCGGAGGACTCCTTGATCCAGTCGATCTTCCGTCCTCCTGCAGTGTAGTTGGCTTCCTCGAAAGCCATTTCCATGGCGCGGAAAGCTTCCTGGCCAAGCGCGACGAAGGGACCGTCAAGCGTGGCAAGGCCGCCGATGCGGATATTGGTGGACTGCGCACTTACTGAAATGGAGAATCCTGCCGTGATGCCTGCGACCAGAGCCAGACACCTGAGTTTGCGAGATAACATGTTGTCCTCCTGTGGATGAAAGTGACTTTGAATCAAAGCTTTTGCGTTACTACGCCGCCGTCGAGGGAACCCTTGCGCATTCCCCGCAGCCGCCGCCACAACCCCGTCAAGCCATCTGGCGAAGCCATTACGATCACTAAAAATACAAAACCGATCAGCGTGTTGTAGCGATTACTGCCGACCAGATCGACCGCGAAATTCTGCAGCAGTACGAAAACCAGCGCCCCGATGAAGGCGCCGCGCGGATGCCCAAGTCCGCCGATCACCGCCACGATCAGCACGTTGACTGTCGCCGTGATGCCGATCGAACCGGGGGAGATGCCACCGTGATACCAGAGACTCAGTACTCCGCCGACCGCGGCGATGAAACCGGCCACCGCGAAAGCCATGACCTGATGCAGCCAGACCCGGTAACCGAGGGAGGCCATGCGCAAGGGGTCGTCGCGGATGCCCTGGATGACCAGTCCGAACGGCACGCGCACCAGATAAATCACCAGCGCATACAGGAGTGCGGCGCTTGTCAGACAGAGGAAATAGAAGGGGAGCGGTTCACGCAGCGACACACCGCCGACACGCGGCACCGCAACCCCGCTGAAGCCGTCGAAACCGTGCAGGATCGTCGTGTTCTGCTGCGCCAGGTAAAACATGATCATGGCGATGGCCAGCGTGCTCATCAGCATGTAGATGCCTTGGCTGCGCACGGCGACGATGCCGATCAGGATGCCGGTCAGGGTGCCCACCGCAATCGCTGCGGCTACCGCCCAGGGCCAGGGCAGCAGCGCCATGCCGGCGCTGGCGGAATGGGCGCTGAAGATGGCGAGCGCGTAGCCGGCCGCGCCGGCGGTGGCCATCTGCGCCATCGAGATCATGCCGCCATAGGCTGTGAGAAAGGTCAGGCTCAGCGCAATGATGCCCAGCACCATGGCATAAGCACCGACGCTGACGATCCAGAAATCGGTGGCAAGGTGCGGATAGACAAGCAACGCGCTGGCGAGCAGCGCGCGGCCGACCCAGGGCGAGATGGTCAAAACTTGGCTCCGCTGGCTTGCTGGCCGCTGTCTACGCCCACGGGAACTACTTCCCTGACGTGGGTGGCGAGCAGTTGTGCAAATGCCGCATCGTTGATGTGGTGCGGCACGCGCACCAGGCGATGCAGATCGCTGGTGACGAAGGCAGCCTCAATGGCCGCGAACAGTGCCGCGTCAGCCTGTGGATCGTAAAACACCTGGCCGGGCGCATCGATGGCGGACAAGCCGCCTTCCGGCAACAGCCAGCGCACCGGACCGGGGGAGGCATTCAGCTTCGTGGCAATCCAGGTGCCGATGCGCGCAAGTTCCTCGGCGGTGGTGCGCATCAGGGTGACATTGGCATTGTGCGAATGCAGCAAGCGGCCCCGGTAGCGCTCTGGCACGGTGTCGAGGGCCCAGAAGTTCACCATGTCGAGGGCACCGCAGGAACCCACCCAGGGAATGCCGGTGCGCACGATGGCATCGAAGCGCTCGCTGCCTGCGCTGCAGACGCCGCCGAGCATGAAATCGGCGGCTTCGGTGGTGGTCACATCGACCACGCCGCACAACATGCCGGCGGCGACCAGCGCCTCCATGGCGCGCCCGCCGGTCCCGGTGGCGTGAAAGACCTGGCAGTCAAACACGGCGGACAGTTCGGTGGAAACTTGCTGGACGCAGGGCGTGGTCACGCCGAACATGGTGAAGCCCAGCGCAGGCTTGAGGTCCCGGGCTGGCGGGATGGCGTGCTGGATCATTCCCGCCAAAGCGTGGGCGGCATTGCCCAGGATCACGTAGGAGAGATGGTTGAGCCCGGCGATGTCGGTGACCGGAAACAGCATCATGATGTCGGACACATCGACATAGGGGGCGGTGTTTCCCGACGCGAGTGTCGATACCATCAGTTTTGGCAAGCCAAGCGGCTGATCACGCATCGCGGGCGTGATCAGCGCGGTGCCACCCGAGCCGCCCAGGCCGATGATGCCGGCGATGTCATTGCGACTGGCCATGAAGGCGCGCAAAGCAACGGTCATCTCGGTCACCGCCTGGCCCCGATCGCTGCATTCCAGCACGGCAGCAGCACCGCCGGGATGACAGGCGGCGACAGCGCGGGCAGAGAATTCGAGATTTGTTTCCATACTGCGCGTGCCGACATCGACTCGCACGGTGGGCAGACCGGCGGCGCGAATCAGATCGCTTACGTATTGCAATTCGGCAGCCTTGGTATCGAAGGTGCCAATTACATATGCAGCCTTGGCTGGTGTGGTCATGGGCATGGTTCTTCGCTCCGGGTGCCTTAGCCGCCAGACGCCCGCAGTGCCTTGAATGTCTTGATGTGATTGGTCATGGCGACCTCGGTGGGCAGCCGCTCCATGCTGCTGGCGCCATAGAAGCCGTTGCAGTGCTGGCTGTGGTCCAGGACGTAACGCACATCGTCCGGACCGGAAATCG
>DDXB01000072.1 GCA_002347405.1 Rhodocyclaceae bacterium UBA2271
CATGACCTCAACTTCTCGAACCGCCCGGTGCGGACCCGCATGCCGGGTGGTGTGTGAGGGGCGCGGTCGCGTTTGACCGCCCACTCTCCCGATTTATGGGCGCCGCGTTTTGCTCGCGGGTTTTGCCGGGTTCGCGCGGCTGACAGTCGGGCGCCGTAGCGCCGGCGCCGACTTTCTGGCACTGCCTGTGCCATCGGGTTGCCAGGCAGGAATCAGGTGTTTCTTGCCGTTGCCGATCAGATCGGCACGTCCCATGGCATTGAGCGCTTCGCGCAGCACAGGCCAGTTCTTCGGATCGTGATAGCGCAGAAATGCCTTGTGCAGCTTGCGCTGGCGTCCGCCGCGCACCACGGCGACATCTTCCGAGCTTGCCGAGACACGCTTCAATGGATTTTTGCCGGTGTGCCACATGCCGGTGGCAATGGCCAGCGGTGTCGGCAGGAAGGTCTGCACCTGATCGAGGCGGAAGCCGTTGCGTTTAAGCCATATTGCCAGCTCGAGCATGTCGGTATCGGTCGTCCCCGGATGCGCGGCGATGAAGTAGGGAATCAGATACTGTTCCTTGCCGGCGGCCTGCGAGGCGGCGTCGAACATGCGCTTGAACTTGTCGTAGGCGCCCATGCCGGGTTTCATCATCTTCGACAGCGGACCTTCCTCGGTATGTTCGGGGGCGATCTTCAGGTAGCCACCGACATGGTGGCTGACCAGTTCCTTGACATATTCGGGGGAGCGCACCGCCAGGTCGTAGCGCAGGCCCGAACTGATCAGCACCTTCTTGATGCCCGGAATCTTGCGCGCGTTGCGGTACAGCGAAATCAGCGGGGCGTGACTGGTGTCGAGGTTCGGGCAGATGTCGGGATAGACACAGGACAGCCGTCGGCAGGCGGCTTCGATTTTGGTGTCCTTGCAGGCCATGCGGTACATGTTCGCCGTCGGCCCGCCCAGGTCAGAAACGACACCGGTGAAGCCCGGCGTCTTGTCGCGGATTTCCTCGATCTCGCGCAGGATCGACGCTTCCGAGCGGCTCTGGATGATGCGTCCCTCGTGTTCGGTGATCGAGCAGAAGGTGCAGCCGCCAAAGCAGCCGCGCATGATGTTGATCGAGAAGCGGATCATCTCCCAGGCCGGAATTTTCGCGTCGCCGTAGGACGGATGCGGGGCGCGGGCATAGGGCAACCCGAAGACGTAATCCATCTCGGCGGTGGATAGCGGCAGCGGCGGCGGATTCAGCCAGAGGTCGCGCGCAGATCTTCCCTCCCCATGCCGCTGCACCAGCGCGCGCGCATTGCCGGGGTTCGACTCGAGGTGAAAGATCCGCGAAGTGTGGGCATACAGTACCGGATCGGCCTTCACCGCCTCGTAGGACGGCAAACGGATCGCGGTCTGGCTGCGCACGCGGCGCGGGTGAAACTGGATCGGGATCGACGCCGTCTCGCCAGCGCCGACTTTTGCATCCTGCACCGTCAAGTCAAGCGCCGGGCCGCCCCAAGATTGACTTGGCCCCCTGGGGGGAGAACGCCGCATGGCGGCGTTTTCGGGGGGGGGTGACTCATCAAGCTCCACCCAGCTTTCATCAGGCTTCCAGTCGGGCGGCGCCATGAAGGCACTGCCGCGCAAGTCGCGCATGGCACTGATCTTCTCGCCCTTGGTGAGGCGATGCGCGAGTTCCACCAGCGCGCGTTCGGCGTTGCCGAACAGCAGCAGATCGGCCTTGCTGTCGACCAGCACAGAGCGGCGCACGGTGTCCGACCAGTAGTCGTAGTGCGCAATGCGGCGCAGGGAGGCCTCGATGCCGCCGATGATCACCGGCACCCCGGCAAACGCTTCGCGCGCCCGTTGGGCATACACGGTGACGGCATGATCGGGACGTTTGTTTGGCGCGGCGTCTGGCGTGTAAGCGTCGTCGGAGCGGATCTTGCGGTCGGCGGTGTAGCGATTGACCATCGAATCCATGTTGCCGGCGGTGATGCCGAAGAACAGCGCCGGCCGACCAAGACGACGGAAATCGTCAGGCGAGGTCCAGTCTGGCTGGCTGATGATGCCGACGCGAAAGCCCTGGGCTTCGAGCAAGCGACCGACCAGCGCCATGCCGAAGCTGGGATGGTCGATGTAGGCGTCGCCGGTGACGAGAACGATGTCGCATTCGTCCCAGCCCAGCTGCTCCATCTCCGCGCGCGACATGGGCAGATAGGGCGCAATGCCGAAGCGCTTGGCCCAGTAAGGTTTATAGGCGGAGAGCAGGCGGGCAGGCTGGGACAGGGGGAGCGGGGCGTTCATCCCCCCATCTTAGCTGGAACCGTGCAAGGAAAACACCACGCGCCCGGCAAGGCTTTAATCGCTGGGGCAGCTTTCGAGCTCGTGGCCTACGCTTGTCGTACCCGACTTGCGCTCGGCACGTGCCGCGCCAGAAAATCCATCTGGTCGGCGAGGATGTTGCGGTTGCAGAGAATCAGGTATTCCGCCTTGTTGGGCACATAAGGGGCATACAGCAGCTGCATGCCGGCCTGTTCGGGCGTGCGGCCGCTTTTCCGCTGGTTGCAGGAACGGCAGGCGGTGACCACGTTCATCCAGGTGTCGCGGCCACCTTGCGAAACCGGTGCCACATGGTCGCGCGTCAGGCGCGCACTGGACAGGCTGTCACCACAATAAGCGCAGATGTGGCGGTCGCGATGGAACAGCTCGCAGTTGTCGAGTGGCGGCACCTGGGTGAATTGGCGCCCGGCCAGTGCGCGCCCCTTGATGGCGATGATGCTGTTCGTGCAGATTTCCGATTGCTGGCCGGTCAAGCGGCTAAGACCGCCATGAATGGTGAAGCTGTGATCCCCGGCGACCCAGGCCACCTGGTCTTTGGCGTAATAGAAGCAGGCATGCTGCCACGTCACCCAGCGGTGCGGTGCGCCTTGTGGATCAAGCGTGAGGATCAGGGGGTAAGCACCCATGGTTTCGATTGGCCAGACTGCATTAGTCTTACAATTAGTCCCAAAGCCTATCAGAGCATTGTGACAATGGAAAGTTCGTCTTGGCAGCAGGAAAAGACCCGGAAATTGCGGGGATTTCCCTTGCGTCCCGTGCTTGTGTCCTTGTTCCTGCATGCGCTGGTGTTGCTGTGGCTGGCACCGCAACTTCCGCCATTTGAGTTCAGTGTGCCGCCCGCCCGTATCCTGCGCGGTGAGTTGCTGCCCAAGCCACCCCCTGCTGTAGCCGCGGCTGCCGGGCCCGCGGCGATTACTCCGCGTGATATACCCCTCGCACCGGTGCTTGCCACCCCGCCAAGTCCGGTGCGCGAAGCGATTGTTGAGACCACGCAAATCCCCCGGCCTGATCCTGCACCAACGCGACCGGCAGCAGCTAACGCCGTTCCGCCAGTCCCACAGGGATTTCCTTCGGTCACGTCGACTTTTGCCCCACCCTCAGTTCCGAACAAGACCCAGGCAATCGCCAGCGACACACCGGGAGGTGTCGTATCGCCCGCCACACCAGGTCCGGCCACGGTGGCCATGGCGAAGGAATCCAGCGATCGCGGCGCCAGTGCTGCAGGTTTGCGGCAGTTCCGCATGGCGTTGGCCGGCGAGGCGCGGCGCTTTCGTCGTTACCCCGAGGCGGCCCGGCGGGATGGCTTGACCGGCACGGCCGAAGTGCGGATCACGGTTGAGACCGGGTTGCCGGCACGCCGTGTCGACCTGGGTCGATCCAGCGGTCATGCCGTCCTCGATGCGGCGGCTGTGGAAATGTTGCGGCAGGCGGTAACGCGTGTCGAGTTACCCGAGTCCTTGCGCGGACAAAGCTTCGCGGTATTGCTGCCCGTGGTGTTCGAGGTAGAAGAATAGCGGCGCGCGTCAAGGTAGTTGCCG
>DDXB01000015.1 GCA_002347405.1 Rhodocyclaceae bacterium UBA2271
GGCCACATCCGTGCCGTGCCGGTTTGCCTGGGCGCGGTCATCAAGCAGCTTGTATCGAGGAGGTCAATCCATGCAGCTCACTGAAAAGCACAAGGAATACTGGCAGCGGAACCTGAAGCTCACTTCGGTTCTGCTCGCCATCTGGTTTGTGGCGACCTTCGTCGTCAGTTGGTACGCCCGCGAACTGAATGAAATCACCCTCATCGGCCCGGTGGGCTTCTACATGGGCGCCCAGGGCGCCCTGATCATCTACGTGCTGATCATCTGGTTCTATGCGCGTTACATGAACAACCTGGACCAGGAATACGGCGTCCATGAAGGGGAGGAGCAGTAATGGCCACCACCAGCCAGGCACAATTCAACGCCAACCTGAAGCGCTATTACAGCTTCTATACCGGCGGTTTCGTCGCCTTCGTCGTGTTTGTCGGCATTCTGGAGTGGTTCGGGGTGCCCAACAAGATCCTCGGCTATATCTTCCTCTTTGCCACCGTCATGCTGTATGCCGGCATCGGCTTCATGTCGAAGACGTCGGAGGTTTCGGAATACTACGTCGCCGGGCGCCGCGTGCCGGCCCTGTTCAACGGCATGGCCACCGGATCGGACTGGATGTCGGCCGCGAGTTTCATCGGCATGGCGGGCACGCTCTACCTGACCGGCTATGACGGCCTGGCCTTCATCATGGGCTGGACTGGCGGCTACTGTCTCGTCGCCCTGCTGCTCGCCCCCTACCTGCGCAAGTTCGGGCAATTCACCATTCCCGACTTCCTCGGGGCGCGCTACGGCGGGCATGCGCCGCGTCTGATTGGCGTGTTTGCCGCCGTGCTGGTGTCCTTCGTCTATGTGGTGGCGCAGATCTACGGCGTCGGCCTCATCACCAGCCGGTTTACCGGACTGGAATTCGCCGTTGGCGTGTTCGTCGGTCTGGCCGGCATTCTGGTGTGCTCTTTCCTTGGTGGCATGAAGGCGGTCACCTGGACGCAGGTCGCGCAGTACATCATCCTGATCGTCGCCTACATGATTCCGGTGGTCTGGCTGTCGATGATCCATACCGGCACGCCGATCCCGCAGATCACCGCCTACACGTCCGTGTTGCCCAAGGTGACGGCGCTGGAGAAAGAGTTCAACGACAAGGCCACGCCCAAGGGCGCGGCCGAAGAGTCGGTGCGCGCCATCTTCCGCGAGCGTGCCGCCGTTGCCGATGCCAAGCTGAAAGGTCTGGAAGCGGGAGGCGCTGGCTACCTCGCCGAGCAGAAGAAAGTCCTGGAAGATGCGGCCGCGGCGCTGAAGGCGGACGCGGCGGCCGACCCCAAGGCCATCGATGCCGCGGAGAAGGCCGCCAGGGACTATCCGACCGACCCGGCCAAGGCCAAGGATCAATGGACCAAGGACAAGTCCGGTGCCGCTGCTCGCGCCGGCGCTGTCAAGTCACACGCCGAACCTTTTGCCGCCAAGGATGAAAAAGCCCGCGGCATTGCCAAGAAGAATTTCCTGGTCCTGGTTTTCTGCCTGATGGTTGGCACGGCGGCGCTGCCGCACATCCTGATGCGCTTCTACACCACGCCTTCGGTGCAGGAAGCGCGGCGCTCGGTGTTCTGGTCGCTGTTCTTCATTTTCCTGCTCTACTTCACCGCGCCGGCGTTGGCCATCCTGGTCAAATTCGAGGTGTACGGCAGTCTCGTCGGCAGCAGTTTTGCCTCGCTGCCCGCCTGGGTAAGCAACTGGGCGGCGGTGGACAAGACGCTGATGAGTATTGCCGACATCAACAAGGATGGCATCGTCCAGTTGGCGGAAATCGTCATCGGTGGCGACTTGATCGTGTTGGCCACGCCGGAAATCGCCGGCCTGCCCTACGTGATCTCGGGACTCGTCGCCGCGGGCGGTCTGGCGGCGGCGCTTTCCACCGCTGACGGTCTGCTGCTGACCATCGCCAACGCGCTGTCGCATGACGTGTATTACAAGGTCATCGACCCGAACGCGCCGACGACACGTCGTATCGCGGTGTCGAAAGGGCTGCTGCTGGTGGTAGCCGTGATCGCCGCCTACGTCACCTCGATGAAGCCGGGCGATATTCTGTTCCTGGTCGGCGCGGCCTTCTCGCTGGCGGGCTCGGCCTTCTTCCCGTCCTTGGTGCTGGGCATTTTCTGGAAACGGGCGAACAAGCTGGGCGCCATTCTCGGCATGACGGTCGGCCTGGGGGTGTGCATGTACTACATGATCCAGACCTACCCGTTCTTCGGCATCAATGCCCCGCGCTGGTGGGACATCGCACCGATCGGCGCCGGCATCTTTGGCATTTCGGCGGGCTTCATTGCCTTGATCGTCGGCACGCTGATCTCCCCCGCGCCGAGCAAGGAAGTGCAGGAACTGGTCGACCATGTGCGCTATCCGAACCTGGAAGGCGACATCGACACTCGGGCTGCTTAAGCGTTACCGGAGGAGGAGGGGGACGCAGTTCCCCCGCGTTTCAAGCCGGCCCCACTGCGAAGTGCGGGCCGGTTTTTTTATCGGCGCCGTCCCCATGTTGGCGGCGCGTCGGCTAGCGCCGTACCCATGCTGGCGGCGGTTCGGCAGAGCGCCGTCCCGCCAGCGCCGACTTTTAAAACGGGAGTTCTGGAATGAGCTTCATCAGATCAGCGCGTGCGGTGTCCTGCGCCAACTTTTTCGCGCGCTTCGGCTCGAAGTCGAGCAGTCTGATGACCATGGGCTTTACTTCATCCGGCCGGTTCGCATGATGCAGTGCCATGCCCAGTTGATAAAACGCCTCGCCGTTCATCGGCTGCAATTTCACCGCTTCCTGAAACGCGCTGGCCGCGGCGTCGTGCTGACCCAGGCGCGCGTGGGCAAACCCCATGCCGTACCAGGCGCGATCCTGCTTCGGGTTCAGGCGCACCGCTTCGTTGAATGCTGCAACCGCTTCCGCCGCCTTGCCGGCACGCTCGCGCACAAAACCCAGGTTGAACCAGGTGTCGCTCTCAAGCGGCCGTACACCAAGCACCTTCTCATACCAGGACGCCGCGACATCCCAGCGCTGCTTTTCCGCCGCGATGGAGGCCAGATGGCGCAACGACTGAAGATCCGCCGGGTTGCTGCGCAACGCCTCGGCATACGCCGCGTAGGCGGTATCGTTTTTACCCAGAAAATGAAACACCCAGCCGCGGGCATAATGTCGCCAGTGATCGTAATCCATCGTTGCAGCCGTCCCATTCAGGAAAATTTGAACATACCATGAGTCACCCCGAACTCCTCATCCTCGGCGCGCTGCGCGCGCTGGTCGAAGTTGCCATGCTGTTTCTGATCGGTCAGGGCCTGCTGGCCCTGCTCGCCGGCAGCCGCCGCCACACCAACACCATCTACACGGTCTTCGTCATCGTCACCGGACCCGTGTTGAAAATCGTGCGCAAGATTGCGCCGCCACAGATCATCGACAAACACCTGCCTTTCGTCGCCTTCTTTCTGCTGTTCTGGCTGTGGATCGGCCTGGCCTGGCTGAAGAAAATTTATTGCGAGGCAAACCTCCTGCAATGCTTCTGATGGGGCTGTGGGGAAATTTTGACGGCAATCATGGCAGCCACTATAATGCGCCGCTTCCTGTGGCCAGGTAACTCGTTGGTAAAGCAGCGGACTGACAATCCCGGCCGAAGGACGGGATTGCGGTGCAGGCTAATGTGAGCATGGCGAACGTTAAGCCGCGATAGCGGCGGCCGAAACCAAAATCCGCGCAGGACAAGCAACAAGGCCAGGTAGCTCAGTTGGTAGAGCAGCGGACTGAAAATCCGCGTGTCGACGGTTCGATTCCGCCCCTGGCCACCAAAATTCAGCGCCCAACTGTTCTCAGTTGGGCGTTTTCATTTGTGCTTCCCGCATGACACGCGGGGTTCCCGCACATTCTGCGTGTGCGACCCGGCTCCTGTGGCCTGGCAGGAACATCCCCGGTTGCCCTCCGTTCCGCCCTCTCTTCTCTCGAAATCGGCGCTAACTTCTTCGCCGTGGCACACGCACATGGCCTTTTGCGACCATGATTTGCACGCGTGCCATTGCCATTCGTTGTCGGGTGGGCTTGGAGTAGCAATCCATCACGCCAACACAGCCGCCGCGCAAGGCATGGAATACAAGCCTGCGCGCTGCTGTGTGACAACGAGTGCTCCGTAGGCCGCCAGCCGCGCCTCGTGCTCCGGCTTGCCCTTGTCCTTCGACTTGATCTTGAAAAGGTCAATCGGCTTGTCGCTCTTTTGGCCAGCGCGCTGCATGATCCTTTCTCCGTCCACCTCGGCTCCCTTGAACGACCACAGCGCTTCGAACACCTTGGCCTGACCATCGGTGAACCGAATCGGCGTGGCCTGCACGTCCGGCAGCGTCGCCCACTTGAAGTCCGCCGAAAATGGCCCGTTCACAGGTGAGGCCGGATCGGCCACTGCTGGCGCTGCAGACGGTGCCGAAGGGATGAACGAGATCCCGCCGCCATAGAACGTGAATCGTTCTTCCAGCGCCAGCCATTCCACACCCGAGCCAAAGGGCGATCCGCGAGTCATGCGCGGCCTGGGAGTGATGACCCGGATGCTGCCGCCCGCCACGCGCACACGATCCAGCAAGTTCGGCTCATGCAGCACTCGTGTCAGATCTCGGGCCAGCAACACCGGAGAACGGCGGGCGTCACCGATTCGCCAGGCTCCGTCGCCCAAGTCGTCGATGTCGTCGCGGCTCTCGATGTCGAGGGCGAGGCGCATTTTCTGCCGCAGCCAGTCTTCATCCAGGGCCAACGCCGCACCGTCGATTGCTTCGACGGGCACCTGGCCACAATCCGGGCACCGGCAGATCCGGCCGCCACGACCATCACTCCAGACCTGCGCCCGGTGCTGCTGGCAGTGGGGGCAGAGCACAAAAGACTGATCCACCACTGTTGGCCTGACCGCTTTGCCGAGCACAGGCAAAGCCGATACCTCGCGTGGCGACAGCGTGGAACGCAGCACCGGCGTGCCGCCCGCGAACAGGCGGCAAACCAGGGCCCAGGCATCGTGCGTCGCCATTGGTCAGTCCTCGAAGGCCGATGAGGAACTGACTGCGTCGGTCTCCGGCGGCAATTCCTGTGCACTGAGAGTCTGGCCCTTCTGCAAGATGCCCACCGCAACCAGGTAGCCTTCCAGCTGTGCCTGCATCTTGGCGTCGAACTTGTGCAGGTTCAGCCGCCCTTTGCTGGTCACTTCGATGGTGACCACCTTGGGGCGTGTCCTGCCCGGCTCGGGCGGGTAGTAAAGATTGACCTGCGCCGCCGTGACCGCCCACTGCCCCTCCAGCGGGCCAGGCAGCTTCTCCTTCAGCAGATCGTGCACCGAGCGTTGCTGGCTGGACTGCATCGCCGTGCATTCGATCTTGAGCGCCGTGTCGGGGCTGAGCAGGGTGAGTGCCTTCAGCTGAACCATCGAGAAGCCGTCCTCAAAGACCTCCGGCACATCGAATCCGGTGCGCAGCATCGACAAATCCAGCGTCGGCGACTTGATTTTGTGAGCGCTCGCTTTCACGCCCAGCACATGCTCCGCGAAGGCCTCGACCAGCATCTGCTGGTACTTCGCGCCGCCGCGCACCAGCGTGCGCACCACGCCGGTGGACTTGGCGTACTCCAGCACCATGTGAATGTTGGGGTTGCCGACCCTGCGCTTCAGGGTTGCGCCCTCGAACTCCAGTCGCAGCATCGCCATGTCCTTCACATGGACTGACAACAGGAACACCCCCGGGCTGCGCTCGACCAAGTGCGCCACGCTGCCGTCACCACATTGCAGTTCACGCTTGTAGAAGGCAGAGATGGCGTGACGCAACGCAGTCAGATTGGCATCCGAACCGTTCGGCTGGCGCTTCAAGCCGAGATCGTATTGCTGCGTCTGCTGCCCATGCTGCTCCCAAAAGCTGAAGTCATAGGCGCGCTCAAACAGCGCCGGGTGGTGGACGTAGAGCCAGAAGGAACGGTGGATGTCACTTGCGCAAAGCGTCAAACCCGCCAAAGCGGCACCGTCGGTCACGGCCGCCTCAAACATCGCCTGCTTGCCTGCCGCATCGCCCAACTGAACGCTGGCCATGAGGTTGGCCGTCATCCGGTCGCGGGCAGCAATGTCGGGCCAGACCTTGACCGCTTCGACCAGAAACTGGCTGGTCTCCGGTGTGTCATCCCAGGCAAAGCCATCGGGCACAGGCAGGCTGTGGGTAGTCAAGAAGTCGCGCAGCGTGGCATCCACCGGCAGCTCGAGCATCACGTCGACAAAGGTCTTCTTCATCTTGATCGTCCTTTCTGGATCGGCGTCGAAGGTCTGCGACCGATGTACGGACTGCACTGGCCAGCGACTGGGTTACTGAACACGCACCCCGCACAAGTAAAGTAGCGAGATACAAGCGCGATTCTGAACCTTGGATTTCCGCTTGTCAATCAACGCGGCACATCTAGACCTCATTTGTATCTCACGGCTATACTGGCGGTCTTGTTTTTGTTAACTGACTGTTTTCCCCTACAGGAGCATCGCTATGGCTTCAGCGTTCGGAGCACGCCTGCGACGCTTACGCGAGGCGAAGAAATTGACGTTGCAACAGGTCGCCGACGCGGTCGGCTGTACCAAGGCGTACATATGGGAACTGGAGATGAAGGACGGCCAGCGCCCTTCTGCCGAGCGAATTCAGGCGATAGCCAAGGTGCTGGGCGTGACGATGGAGGATGTAATGGGGGAGCCCGTCGATCAGGTTCCCCAAGCCAGCCCAGAAGATGTGGCCTTCTTCCGTGAGTACGCCGGAATGACAGAGGAGGAGAAGGATCGCTACCGTCAGGCACTCAAAATCATGTTCCCTGACAAGAGTTAAGGCGGTCCGACAATTGAGCGCATCCCAGCCCCTAACCGGTTCCATCGCAGCCAGCACCGTCTTGAAATGGTTGCGGGCCTGGCACGCAGACGGCATGCCGGATGCTGTGGATCTGGAAGTCGTCCGTCAGATGCTTCCGGAGACGCCTTACGGCAAAGGGGTGCGGGAGATCAAAGCCCCGATGGTGCTGGACGTCAATGCCTGCGAAGGCATGCTCGTGCGCAACCCAAAGGACACGGCCGAGTGGGGTATTTTCTATAACGGCAAGGCCAATCCAGAACGCCAGCGCTTCACCATCGCCCACGAGCTGGGCCACTTCATCCTCCACCGAGATCAGCGGCAAAGTTTCAACTGCGACAAGGAAAGCGTGTACTCCGGCGCTGACACCATCCGTGTCATCGAACGTGAGGCGGACGACTTTGCCAGCAACCTGCTGATGCCTGGCGACTTGCTCCGCGAGTGGATCTCGAACCAGCGCATCGACCTGCATGTCCTGAGCGCGCTTGCCAAACGATTCCAGGTGTCGTTCGAGGCGCTGTGCATCCGGTTCATCAAATTCACGACGCAGCGGGCAATCCTTGTCTATTGGGACAACGGCTTCGTGAAGTACGAATGGCGCAGCAGCAGCGCGGTCAAGACGCGCGCCCGCATTCGGCGCACTGACGATCCGCAGGAACCAATTCCCGGCACCCTGGCTGCTGATTCCACCGTTGAGCAGGAGTGGGATGGCACGGAGATGTCTGCCGCGATCTGGTGCCCGGAGGAGGCGCCACACATGAAGTTACGCGAGTTCAAGCACAGCTACACCACAGGAGATCGCGTCCTCACCCTTTTGCTGCTGGAAAGTGCTGAACCACGGTCATGGGATCGGTCTTGGCAAGACGGCGAGAGCTTTGACAGCTTCGATCAGTTCGTCTCGACCGGGCAATTGCCAGTTCGGTGAGTCCCTCGATGACAGGCTTGCCGATCCAACCCATAGATGAAGAGCTGCAGACCTTGCAACGCGAGGTGCAGCGAATGCTGGGCCGTTGTCTCTTGCGTCTGCAGCAGTACGAACAACTGATGAAGGCCATCGTGGCCCACCACGAAATCTCCGCGTCAGGATTACCCCTCGAATCGAACCAGGCGGAGCGCATTGCGGATGCCGCAAACAAGACGCTGGGTACATTGGTTGGCACGCTGCTCGGAACGTATGTCACCAACAGCGCGCAAGAAGAGGTCGCAGAACCAGATGCGCCCGACAACATCGTCTCGTTCAAGATGAAGATGAGCTTGCAGATGTCTGCCGAGGATTTCGATAGGACGCAGAATGATCTGAAAGATCTGGTACTGCTGCGAAACAACCTGGTGCACCACTTCATCGACCAGCACGACCTTTGGAATCTGGACGGATGCCGTGGTGCGCAAGAGTCCTTGGTGGCGGCCTACAGTCGCATTGATCAACACTTTGAGCAACTGCGGGGCTGGGCGGAGCACATGGATCAGGCCCGTCGCCTGGCGGCTGATTTTGCCCAGTCCGATGCCTTCCGTGATCTGGTGATCAACGGTATAGCGCCGGATGGCTCGGTGGATTGGCCTGCTGCCGGAATTGTTCGCGCTTTGCGTGAGGCAGCAGATGAGTTGGCTGTCGAAGAGTGGACGCCGGTCGCCAGCGCTGGACGATGGATTGCAGAACGGCATCCCGATCAATTACCGGCCAAGTATGGGTGTAGCAGTTGGCGGCAGGTCGCACACGAATCCGGCCTTTTCGAGCTTCGGTATCGGGAAGTGAATGGCCAGCGCGCGGCTTGGTACCGGCCAAAAAAAACATAGCGCCAAAGCCGCGCACTCCCGCTAAATCACGTTACGCGAAGTGCCCTTGGTTTCTAGCATGAGCAGCGTTTTCCATCGGAATGCTTGCCATGACAGAAATCCAACCTATCTCAATTTGCACGTCACCTGACCGGCCACGGCACGGGCATCAAGAAATCGCTGACCTGTTGGCTGCTGCGCTGCTGCGCCTTCGTGCCCGCCAATCGCGCGACACCCCCGAAAACAGCGAGCATGTTTGCCTTGGCTTCCCCGGCCAACAGCGCGTGAATGCGAACCCCGATCACAACAACGGAGTTCGCCAATGACAGCACACGCAACCTCACCAACGCCCGCCTCAGTCGCCGCCCGCGTCGCGGCTATTCCCCATCTTTCGATGGACGATCTTTGGGCACTCTGGGACGACCATTTCGAAGAGCGGCCACATCACCACCATCGTGTCTGGTTGGAAAGTCGCCTGGCCTACCGGATGCAGGAGCGCGCGTTTGGCAGCTTGAAACCGTCACTGCGCAAGAAGCTCGAGGAGGTTGGTGAAACTGGCATCTTGCCCAAGCAACTGCGCGGCGATAGTCAGCGTCTACTGCCCGGCTCCGTTCTCACACGCATTTACGACGACATTGAGCATCGTGTGCTGGTGCGTGGATCGAATGATTTCGAGTACCGGGGGCAACGCTTCAAAAGCCTGTCCGCTGTAGCCAAACGCATCACGGGCAGCCACTGGTCAGGCCCGGTGTTCTTTGGCTTGAAGGCACCTGCCTCCAAGAAGGGGGCGGTATGAGCTCAGTGCGTCGAAACCAAACTCCCGCAATCACGCCAAAGAAGCGCTGCGCCGTCTACACCCGCAAGTCCACTGATGAAGGGCTCGACCAGGAATACAACAGCCTCGAAGCACAGCGTGATGCGGGCTTGGCCTTTATTGCCAGCCAACGGCATGAGGGCTGGATTGCCGTCGACGACGGATACGACGACGGCGGCTACTCGGGCGGCAACATGGAACGGCCCGGGTTGCGCCGTCTGATGATCGACATCGAAGCGGGGAAGATCGATACCGTGGTCGTCTACAAAATCGACCGCCTCACGCGCAGCCTGCCGGACTTCGCCAAGCTGGTCGACGTGTTCGACCGCAACGGCGTCTCCTTCGTCTCGGTCACGCAGCAGTTCAACACCACCACATCGATGGGGCGATTGACGCTCAACATCCTTTTGTCATTTGCGCAGTTCGAACGCGAGGTCACCGGCGAGCGCATCCGTGACAAGA
Organism: Rhodocyclaceae bacterium UBA2271; assembly: GCA_002347405.1. Lineage (GTDB taxonomy): Bacteria > Pseudomonadota > Gammaproteobacteria > Burkholderiales > Rhodocyclaceae > Sulfuricystis. Next base: position 9,905 of record DDXB01000015.1, read on the forward strand.
TCGCCGCCAGCAAGGCCAAGGGCATGTGGATGGGCGGAGTCCCACCTCTCGGATACGACGTGGTCGAACGCAAGCTCGTCGTCAACGAACGTGAAGCCGTGCTGGTACGTGACATCTTCCGCCGCTACGCCGAGCACGGCTCGGCTGCGCGACTCGTCCGCGAATTGGAAATCGAAGGGCATACCACTAAGGCATGGGTCACCCAGTCCGGCCGGGAGCGATTGGGGCGAAGCATCGATCAGCAGTACCTCTTTACCTTGCTGCGAAACCGCATCTACCTTGGCGAGATCTGCAATCACGACACGTGGTACTCGGCCCAGCACGACCCCATCATTTCTCAAGAGCTGTGGGACGCGGCACACGCCTTTATCGAGAGACGAAAGCAGGCACCGCGCGAACACCGTGCCAAGCATCCGGCATTGCTGGCGGGGCTGCTGTTCGCACCGGATGGCCAACGCATGCTGCACTCCTTCGTGAAAAAGAAAAACGGTCGGCAGTACCGCTACTACGTGCCTTACCTGCACAAGCGGCGCAACGCAGGTGCCAGTCTGGCTCCGCATACCCCGGACGTGGGCCACCTGCCAGCCGCTGAGATCGAAGAAGCGGTGCTGGCACAAATCCATGCGGCGCTTTCATCGCCCCAAATGCTGATCGCTGTATGGCGGTCCTGCCAGCAGCATCCAGTCGGTGCGGCGTTGGACGAAGCACAGGTGGTGGTTGCCATGCAGCGCATCGGTGACGTGTGGTCGCAACTGTTCCCTGCCGAGCAGCAACGGATCACACGGCTGTTAATCGAACGCGTGCAGCTACACGGGCACGGCCTGGATATCGTTTGGCGGGAGGACGGTTGGATCGGATTCGGTGCGGACATCAGCACGCATCCCTTGATCGAAGAGTCCCAAGAACGTGTCGAGGAGGTTTGGGCATGAATGCCACGAGCCACCAGCGCCAGCGTGCCGTCCGTATCGAGATCGGAGCCGAGGCGCGCAGTTATGTCAGCGAGGGGCAGCGGGTCACCCTGGTGCCCCTGACGATCAAGCGCCGCCAGAACCGGAAGCTGCTGATACCGCCAGCCCCCGAAATTGCGGACCGGATCGGTGGCTTCGATGTGCCGATGATCAAAACGCTGGGCAAAGCCTTCTACTGGAAGCGCTTGATCGACGATGGCATCTACCCCACGACAACGGACTTGGCGCGCGCCATGAAAGTGGAACCGGGCTGGGCTGCCGAGGTCTTGCGCATGACCATGCTGGCCCCCGATATCGTGGAGGCGATATTCGAAGGACGTCAGCCACGCCACCTGAATCTACACACCTTGCGCGGCCGCCAAGAGCAACTACCGCGCGATTGGGCAGCGCAACGCCGATTGCTCGGTTTCTCCGACGCCTGATCTCCCCTCCGGATACACCCGATGACGGCGAGCCATGTGCTCGCCGTTTGTGTTTCTGCCCTGGCCCATTGGCGAACCTGGAGTTTCGCCGTGGTTCGCCATTGCGTCCCTTAAAGGTTCGCCACCCGAAGTTTGGAATGACACCTGTTACTCAACAACGTCACAGGAGCATTCCATGCAGACACCAGCCAGCAGTATCCCCCGGTCGCCACAGCAGGCGATCAACACCATGTCACCCGGTGACCGCCGCGTGCTCAACGAGAACGAGCTCGCGCAACGCTGGGGCGTTAGCCCCAAGACTTTGCAGCGCTGGCGCAGTGAGGGGCGCGGTCCACGCTACCTGAAGCTGTCCAAGCGTGTCGGCTACCCGGTCGACGCGATCCTCGAGTTTGAGCGCGAAGCGCTGCACGACTCGACATCCGAACGCGCGGCGGTTTGAGGAGAGATGCGATGAATGACATCACCATCTTCCCCGCCGACATCGCCGAGATGTCCGTCAGCCAACTGGCCGCACTGCCGCCCGCGCAGAAACACGAGATCGACAAAAACCTCGACGCGGCAATCGACTGGCTCAAGAAGGCCCGCACCAAGTTCGACGCGGCACTGGATCAGTGCTACGGCGAGAAGGCCCGTACCGCGCTGCGCGAATCAGGCCGTGACTTCGGCACCGCACACATCAGCGATGGCCCGCTGCACCTGAAGTTCGAGCTGCCCAAGAAGGTCAGCTGGGATCAGAAGCAACTGGCCGAAATCGCCGAACGCATCGTCGCCTCAGGCGAGAAGGTCGAGGGTTACCTCGACATCAAGTTGTCCGTCTCCGAATCCCGTTTCACGAACTGGCCGCCTGCCTTGCAACAGCAGTTTGCCGCCGCTCGCACCGTGGATTCCGGCAAGCCGTCTTTCACCCTCTCTATCGATTCGGAGTAATGACCATGAGCACCAATCTCATCGCCTCGCTGCGGCAACAGCTGCCATCCATCTACGGCGAACACCTGCCTGACGAAATCCGGTATCGCCGCGCGGACGGCCACGACGTCGTTGTCCCGCTCGATGCCGCCACGGTGGATGAACTGGCCTTCGCTATCCAGACGGCCAACGCGGAATCGCTGGCGCTCGGTCGCCGCCGCACCGCGCTGGAAGAACTCCACACCGAGGTACGCAAGCGTGCCGCGCGTGGAGCCGACCGTATCGCCGACGTGTCGTGGGAGGGCTGATCATGAGCGCGATCATTCCCTTTCAGTTCGAAGCGCATGCCGTGCGCGTCCAGGTCGATGAACTCGGGCAGCCGTGGTTCAACGCCACCGATGTCTGCGACGCGCTGGAGATGGGCAATCCGTCTCAGGCGATCAAGTCCCACGTCGATGCCGAGGATCTCCAGAAATTGGAGACCCTTACGGCGGGTGGCCGTCAACGCCAGAACCACGTCAATGAATCGGGCCTTTACGCCCTGATCCTCGGTAGCACCAAGGATGCCGCCAAGCGTTTCAAGCGCTGGATCACCAGCGAAGTGTTGCCTGCGATCCGCAAGACAGGCGGGTATTCGGCCGCCACCACGGTGGCAGCCTTGCCCGCGCCGACCCATGACCGTGTCACTGCGATCCTGCTGATCGGCGAAGCGGTCGCCAAGGTGCCGGGTGTCAAGACCGGCATTGCAATGGCTGCCACGTTGACCTGCATTCAGGAAAACACCGGCCTGACCACGGAAGTGCTGCGCCGCGCTTTGCCTGCCGCCAATGAGCCGATCTGCTCGCTTAACGCCACACAGCTCGGCAAATTGCTGAATCGCTCAGCCAAGGCCACGAACCAGCTGCTGGCATCCAGTGGCCTTCAGCTCCGCAACGACCGGGACGAGTGGGAGCTGACTGAGGCCGGTGAAGCATGGGCCGAAGCCATGCCGTACTCGCGCAACGGCCACAGCGGCTACCAGATCCTCTGGAATCCGGCGGTCGCTGAACAACTGAAGGAGGTGGCGTGATGTCCCTCCCGATCATTTCCGCACAGCAGCGCTTGGCCGAACGCAAGGGTGTGAAGTTGCTGATGCTGGGCAAATCCGGCATCGGCAAGACCACCCGGCTCAAAGACCTCGACCCTGCCACCACCTTGTTCCTCGATATTGAGGCGGGTGATCTCGCCGTGGCCGACTGGCCGGGCGACACCATCCGCCCGGCATCGTGGCCGGAAAGCCGCGACTTTTTCGTGTTCCTCGCGGGCCCGGACAAGTCGCTGCCGCCGGAGAGCGCTTTTTCGCAGGCGCACTACGACCACGTGATTGAGAAATTCGGCCACCCGGCGCAGCTGGACCGTTACCAGACCTTCTTCCTGGACTCGATCACGCAGTTGTCACGGCAGTGTTTTGCGTGGTGCAAGACACAGCCTGGTGCCACCAGCGACCGCTCCGGCAAGCCCGATCTGCGCGCAGCCTATGGGTTGCTCGGCCAGGAAATGGTCAGCGCCTTGACCCACCTCCAGCACGCACGCGGCAAAAACGTGGTGTTCGTGGCCATCCTCGACGAACGCCTCGATGACTACAACCGCAAGGTGTTCGTCCCGCAGATCGAAGGCAGCAAGACCAGTCTGGAACTGCCCGGCATCGTCGATGAGGTCGTGACGCTGGCCGAGATCAAGGCTGACGACGGCAGCGCCTACCGCGCCTTCGTCACGCACACCGTCAATCCCTATGGCTTTCCGGCCAAAGACCGCAGCGGTCGCCTCGACTTGCTGGAGCCGCCGCATCTCGGCGCGCTGATCGCCAAGTGTGCTGGCCAGTCGCCAGTGCCCGTCAGCAGCGGCATCCCCACTACTGAAAACACCACCGAATCCAAGGAGTAATCGCCATGTCGTCCAACTATTTTGATTTCCAAGATGCCGATCCCCAACAGTCCGGTTTTGACCTGATCCCCAAGGGCGCGGTCGTGCCAGTGCGCATGACCATCAAGCCCGGTGGCTATGACGACCCGGAACAAGGCTGGGGCGGCGGCTACGCCACCGAGTCTTTCGAGACCGGTTCCATCTATCTCGCCGCCGAATTCGTGGTCACGGCTGGTGATCACGCCAAGCGCAAGATGTGGTCGAACATCGGTCTGCACTCCAAGAAGGGCCCAACCTGGGGCCAGATGGGGCGCAGCTTCATCCGCGCCGCGCTCAACAGCGCCCGCAACGTCCACCCCCAGGACAACAGTCCGCAGGCGGCCGCTGCGCGTCGCATCCAGGGCTTTCATGAACTGGATGGCCTGGAGTTTCTGGCCCGCGTGGACATCGAAAAAGACAGCAAGGGTCAAGACCGTAACGTGGTCAAGATCGCGGTCGAGCCCGATCACTCCGACTACGCAAAGCTGATGGGCGTGCCGTCCAAGGCTACGGGAACTGGAAATTCCGGCGGTCCGACACAGGCCGCTGCGCCTGCGTATCAGGCACCGACTCCGCAACGCGCACCCGTGACGGGTAAGCCATCTTGGGCGCAGTGAGGGAGGCCGATGAAATGCTGGGTCTGCAAACGACAGGCCCGGGGATTCGGCCACACCGACAACCGTCACGGTGTTGGCAATCCCCGGCGCTACCCCATCGATTGGGTGTTCTGCTCGCAACGCTGCCAAAACGCGTTTCACGCGCTGTACGGCAACTGGCTGCGGGTCAAGGAAGGTCGCGTCGACAGCAAGGAGGTCGTCATGATCGATCCGTCTGATGTCGAACTGGCCGCGATGAAGAAGTGCCTCAAGGCCTTCGGCGAGGCAGCGGGCGAGATCGGGTTCACCAAGCCGCTGGGCGACTACTCCGAAGCCGAGGCGCTGCAAGTGATCGACGCCATCGTCAGTTGCTACACCGAGGCAATGGTCGCGCACCACGAGGCAAGCAAGTACCCGCCGGTGCGTGGCATGACGCCTGCGCCCGACCCTCTGGCCGACCCGTTCGCGGATCTGGAGGACGACCTCCCCTGGGAAGAGCCAAAGGGGAGGAAGCCATGATCGACTTCAACTCCACATCAAGCATCTCCGGTCAGGTCACCGTCTTGGTCGACGCCGGGATGCAGCAGGCCCGCGCCCGCCAGTCCGAACGCCAGTACCTCGGGGCATCGCGTCTCGGCGTGGCCTGCGAGCGTGCGCTGCAGTTCGAGTATGCCAAGGCGCCCATTGACTACGGGCGTGATGTCCCGGGCCGGATGCTGCGCATCTTCGAGCGTGGCCATGTCATGGAGGACTGCATGGTCGCGTGGCTGCGGGATGCAGGCTTTGACCTGCGCACCCGCAAGGCCGACGGTGAGCAGTTCGGTTTCTCTGTCGTTGACGGCCGCCTGCAGGGCCACATCGACGGCGTCATCGTTGGCGGGCCGGATGGTTTTGCTTATCCCGCGCTCTGGGAAAACAAGTGTCTGGGCAACAAGTCATGGCGCGAGCTGGAGAAAAACCGCCTCGCTGTCGCCAAGCCGGTCTACGCCGCGCAAGTGGCGATCTACCAAGCCTATCTCGAACTGCACGAGCACCCGGCGATCTTCACGGCACTCAACGCCGACACGATGGAGATCTACACCGAGGCCGTGCCCTTTGACGCAGCCCTGGCCCAACGCATGTCGGATCGGGCGGTGAAGGTCATTACGGCCACCGAGGCAGGGGATCTCCTGCCGCGCGCCTTCAATGACCCGACCCATTTCGAATGCCGGATGTGCGCGTGGCAAGACCGCTGCTGGAGGACACAAGCATGAATACCTCGAATTTGAATCACGTACTTGGCGAGCAGCTGATCGACGTACGCCAGGCTGCACTGATGTTCAACCTACCGTCGTATTGGCTCTCACAAGCCAAGGAACGACAGGAACGTCGCATTCCGCATTACCGCGTCGGCAAACTGGTTCGCTTCAAACCCAACGAGCTGGAAGCCTGGATCTCTGCACAGCAGACAACACACGAGGGTGCTGCCGATGCTTGATTTCAATGACACATCACCACCGGGAGAAACGGGCCGGCGCAACGTCAATGACAGCGAGCGGGACGAAATTCGCACTGAACTGATCGCACGCATGGAATCAGTCCTGACCACAATGTTTCCGGCGGGAAAGAAGCGTCGGGGCAAGTTTTTGATCGGGGACATCCTGGGCAGCCCAGGCGACAGCCTCGAGGTGGTACTCGAGGGCGAGAAGGCTGGTCTCTGGACAGATCGTGCCACGGGTGACGGCGGTGACATCTTTGCATTGATCGCCGCCTACCTCGGGGCCAACGTCCACACCGACTTTCCTCGGGTGCTCAACGAGGCTGCTGATCTGCTCGGTCGTTCGCGATCAGTGCCGATACGCCACGCCAAGAAAGAGGCGCCGGTTGATGATCTCGGCCCTGCCACGGCCAAGTGGGACTACTTCGATGCCACCGGCAAACTGATTGCGGTCGTGTACCGCTACGACCCACCCGGGCGCAAGAAGGAGTTCCGGCCGTGGGATGCCAAGCGGCGCAAGATGACTCCGCCCGATCCGCGCCCGCTGTACAACCAGCCGGGGCTGGCTGCTGCTGGTCACGTTGTGTTGGTCGAGGGCGAGAAGTGCGCGCAGGCCTTGATTGCCATCGGCGTGGCTGCGACCACGGCCATGCATGGCGCGAATGCGCCCGTCGACAAGACCGACTGGTCACCGCTGGCGGGCAAATCCGTGCTGATCTGGCCTGACCGGGACGCGCCGGGCTGGGATTACGCTGACCGTGCATCGCAAGCAATCCTGAACGCGGGCGCGACCACGGTCGCTATCCTGGTGCCACCCGATGACAAGCCGGATGGCTGGGATGCGGCCGATGCCATCCCGGAAGGCTTCGATGTCGGTGGATTCCTCGCCGTCGGTGAACGGATGCCGGTGATGCGATCGGTCGAGGAGACGCCACCACCGGATCTGCTGACCGGTGTCGACTGGACTACGGAGGATGGCCTGTCCTCGGCCTTCACCCGTCGCTACGGCGAGGACTGGCGCTACTGCGCGCTGTGGGGCAAGTGGCTGGTCTGGACTGGGGTGCGCTGGAATCCCGATCAGATCCTCTATGTATCTCACCTGGCGCGAGGCATCTGCAGGATGGCGTCGCTCAAAGCGGACAGCCCTCGGCTCAAAGGCAAGCTGGCCAGCTCCGCCACGATCTCGTCCGTCGAGAAAATCGCACGCTCCGATCCCAAGCACGCGTCCACCGCCGAGGAGTGGGATGCCGACGTCTGGGCGCTCAACACACCAGGCGGCGTGGTTGATCTGCGCACGGGCCGCATGCGACCGCACCGACGCGATGATCGGATGACCAAGGTGACCACGGCCACACCGCAGGGCGACAGTCCGACGTGGCGCGCGTTCCTGGCCGACGTCACAGGTGGCGACGCCGAGCTGATGGCCTACCTGCAACTGATGGTCGGCTACTGCCTGACGGGCGTGACCAGTGAGCACGCGCTGTTCTTTCTGTACGGGACGGGCGCGAACGGCAAGTCGGTGTTCGTCAACGTCCTGACCACCATCTTGGGCGACTACGCGGCCAACGCTCCGATGGACACCTTCATGGAGGCGCGCACCGACCGGCATCCGACCGATCTGGCAGGCCTGCGCGGCGCACGCTTCGTGTCATCCATCGAAACCGAACAGGGTCGGCGCTGGAACGAATCCAAGGTCAAGGCCATCACCGGTGGCGACAAGGTGTCCGCGCGTTTCATGCGCCAGGACTTCTTCGAGTACGTGCCGCAGTTCAAGTTGGTGATCGCAGGCAACCACAAGCCATCGATCCGCAACGTGGATGAGGCGATGAAGCGGCGACTGCACCTGATCCCGTTCACGGTGACGATCCCGCCCGAACGGCGGGACGGCAGGCTGACCGAAAAACTACTCAAGGAGCGAGACGGGATTCTGGCGTGGGCGGTCGAGGGCTGCAGCCTTTGGCAACGCCAGGGCCTGAAGCCGCCCGCCAGCGTGGTGTCGGCGACCGAGGAGTATTTCGAAGCCGAGGACGCGCTCGGGCAGTGGATCGAAGAGCGCTGCCTGCTGGGCAAGACTCACCGCGAAGGCGTGTCCGAGCTGTTCGCCGACTGGCGCGAATGGGCAGAGCGCGCAGGTGAATACGTGGGCTCGGTCAAGCGCTTCTCCGAGCTGATGGCGGCCCGCAAGTTCGAGAAGTGTCGGCTGACCGGGGGCGCACGTGGCATCACGGGCATTGCCCTCAGGCCCAAGCCGTACAGCCACGGCTACCCCTACCGAGATGACTGAGCGATCCGGGCGAGTGACGGATTTGACGGGTTTCCTGATTGACGCGCTACGCGTGCGCGCACGTAAGGGATGTTCTTCAAAGAACCCGTCGCATCCGTCACTGGCCCTTGAACTGGAGCACGACGATGAACACGACGATCTTGGCCCTTGATCTGGGCACACACACTGGGTGGGCATTGCTGCACCTGGACGGCACGATCACCAGCGGCACGGAGCACTTCAAGCCGCAGCGATTTGAGGGAGGCGGCATGCGTTTCCTCCGTTTCAAGCGCTGGCTCAATGAACTGCTCTCGGCCAGCAACCACATCAACGCGGTGTTCTTCGAGGAAGTTCGACGGCACGCTGGCGTTGATGCGGCGCACGCCTACGGTGGCTTCATGGGACACCTGACCGCATGGTGTGAGCATCACAACATTCCGTACCAAGGCGTTCCGGTCGGCACGATCAAAAAGCACGCGACCGGCAAGGGCAATGCGGGCAAGGACGACATGATCGCGTCTGTCCGCCTGCGTGGTCACACCCCAGTCGACGACAACGAAGCCGACGCCCTGGCCTTGCTTCACTGGGCTGTCGAGACACAGGAGGTGTGACATGAAGGTGCCGACTCCCCAATACCGCTGCCCCCTGGGTCGTCTGCAGCCGCAGGCCACGGATCTGGACTCGATCAAGGAACGGGGCTGGCGTGACCAACACATCCTGGTGGTCAACGCATCCGACGAACGTCTGGACTTCATCGAACGCGAGATCGTGCGACGCATCGGTGACCGGCTCTACGGAGGGCGACGCAATGACTAAGTGGACTATCGAGGACGTTGCTGCTCGGTTTGAAGAGGCAGCAAGCACCAGTCGACGGTTGCCTCCTGTTCGAGTGCAGGGTTACTTCAACTGCTGGCCCGCCATTGTCCGAAACGAGTGGGAGACCTTTGCTGCTGACGAGAGGGTTTATCGATCCTTTCCGCCGAGTCCAGACGCGATTGAACGAATGCTGGAAGTCATGCGCTGGGTGCAGTGGCTCACAGTTGAGCAACGGCATCTCGTATGGATGCGCGCGAAGCGCTATGGCTGGCGTGACATCACGATCCGCTTTGCATGCGACCGCACAACGGCATGGCGGCATTGGCAGCGGGCATTGCAGACGGTCGCAGATCAACTCAATGGTGTGGTGGTCGCGTAGGGTTTTGGCGTGATTTGGCGCGTATGGTCGGGGATGTGCGCCATCACGCGGCAATCAGCGGTTTTTGCCCCTGCAACAAAACGACCTGATCTTGCGTAGTATTCATCTATCGTCTGGACAGAGGTGACGGCAGAGGAAGCAGCCCGGAAATCAACGGGTCCTTCCTGGCCAAAAACCAATGCGGGGGGCGCGAGCGCGGCGCTTTTTTAGCGTCAGGGTGCGAACCAAGGTTCGCACGGTTCGCAGTTCGCACCCGCCAGTTCGCACTAACCCCAAAACCCGCCCACGGCTTCGTCGGCGGGTTTTCTATTTTCAGGACATCATCTTTGAACACGCTCAACGTCGAGTACCGCAAGGTCGAGGCGCTGATTCCCTACGCCCGCAATCCGCGCACGCATTCCGATGCGCAGATCGCCAAGATCGCCGCCAGCATCGTCGAATACGGCTGGACAAACCCGGTTCTGGTTGATGGCGACAACGGCATCATCGCGGGCCACGGTCGTTTGGCTGCTGCTCGCAAGCTCGGGCTGGATCAAGTGCCGGTGATCGAACTGGCTCACCTCAGCACCGCGCAAAAACGTGCGCTGGTCATCGCCGACAACCGACTGGCGCTTGACGCTGGCTGGGATGAGGAGATGTTGGCGCTCGAACTGGCGGAGCTTTCCGAAGCAGGTTACGAGCTGTCGCTGACCGGCTTCGAGAACATCGAGATCGACGCACTGCTGGCTGATGCCACGTCCGCTGAAGCAGAACCGGTGGTGCAGGATGAAGCAGACGCCAACGAACCCGATTCAGCAGACGATGTGCCTGCTGCGCCAGTGGTCGCAGTGTCGCGCGAAGGCGATCTCTGGGCCATCGGCTCGCACCGATTGATCTGTGGCGACGCCACCGAACCGGCCGTTGTCGCCACGCTGATGCAGGGTGACACCGCGCAGCTGTGCTTCACCTCGCCGCCTTACGGCAATCAACGCGACTACACCTCCGGCGGCATCGCCGATTGGGACGCACTGATGCGCGGTGTGTTCGCGCATCTGCCGATGGCGGGCAACGGACAGGTGCTGATCAACCTCGGGCTGATCCACCGCGACAACGAAGTCATCCCCTATTGGGACGGCTGGCTGTCCTGGATGCGGTCACAGGGCTGGCGGCGCTTTGCCTGGTACGTCTGGGATCAGGGGCCAGGCATGCCAGGCGACTGGCAGGGCCGACTGGCTCCCAGCTTCGAGTTTGTTTTCCACTTCAATCGCAGCACCCGCAAACCCAACAAGATCGTGCCTTGCAAGCACGCAGGCCAGGAATCACACCTGCGCGCTGACGGGTCGTCCACGGCGATGCGCGGTAAGGATGGCGAGGTCGGCGGCTGGACACACAAGGGTCAGCCGACGCAGGACACTCGCATCCCCGACTCGGTGATCCGCGTGATGCGCCACAAGGGCAAGATCGGGCAGGACATCGATCACCCGGCTGTGTTCCCGGTGGCGTTGCCGGAGTTTGCCATCGAGGCTTACACCGAAGCCGGAGACATTGTGTTCGAGCCCTTCGGTGGAAGCGGTACCACGATGCTGGCCGCGCAGCGCACTGGCCGCCTCTGCCGCAGCATGGAGATCGCGCCGGAGTACGTGGACGTGGCCATCAAGCGCTTTCAGCAGAACCACCCTGGCGTGCCGGTCACGCTGCTGGCAACAGGTCAATCGTTCGAACAGGTTGCCGCCGAGCGCGCCACAACCGTTGATGATGAGGTGCTGGCATGAACTGGTTGGCAGACAAGATCGAACAGTGGCCAACCGCCAAACTGCTGCCCTATGCACGCAATGCGCGGACGCACTCGGATGATCAGGTGGCGCAGATCGCCGCATCGATTGCCGAGTTTGGCTTCACCAATCCGATCCTTGCAGGCAGTGACGGCATCATCGTCGCCGGGCATGGACGCTTGGCGGCTGCGCAGAAGCTCGGGCTGGAGATCGTGCCCGTGGTCGTACTCGATCACCTGAGCCCAACTCAGCGCCGCGCCTTGGTCATCGCGGACAACCGCATCGCCGAGAACGCAGGCTGGGATGATGCGATGTTGCGGATCGAGTTGGAGGCGCTGCAGCTGGACGGTTTCGACCTCGACATCACCGGCTTTGACGCCGACGCCCTGGCCGAACTGATCGCGGGCGACGAGCCGAACAACGAAGGCCAGACCGATGAGGATGCTGTACCGGATGTTGGCGAGACACCGATCTCGCGTCCGGGTGATATCTGGATCATGGGTCAGCACCGGCTGCTGTGCGGCGACTCGACCGTGGCAAAGAGCTATACCCGGCTGATGCAAGGCGACTTGGCAGACATGGTCTTCACCGACCCGCCGTACAACGTGAACTACGCCAACAGCGCCAAGGACAAGATGCGCGGAAAGGATCGCGCGATCCTCAACGACAACTTGGGCGATGGCTTCTACGACTTTCTTCTGGCAGCACTGACGCCCACCGTCACACATTGCCGGGGCGGTATTTACGTAGCGATGTCATCCAGCGAACTGGACGTTCTGCAGGCCGCCTTCCGCGCCGCTGGTGGCAAGTGGTCGACGTTCATCATCTGGGCCAAGAACACTTTCACGCTCGGCCGCGCCGACTACCAGCGCCAGTACGAACCAATCCTGTACGGATGGCCCGAGGGTGCGCAACGTCACTGGTGTGGTGACCGTGATCAGGGCGATGTGTGGGCGATCAAGAAGCCGCAGAAGAACGACTTGCACCCGACGATGAAGCCAGTGGAGCTGGTGGAGCGGGCGATCCGCAATTCGAGCCGCCCGGGTAACGTGGTGCTCGATCCGTTCGGCGGTTCTGGCACGACGCTGATCGCAGCGGAGAAGTCAGGTCGCGTCGCGCGGCTGATCGAACTCGATCCGAAGTACGTGGATGTGATCGTGCGCCGGTGGGAGGACTTCACCGGCCAGACGGCTATCCGCGAGGCGGCAGACCAGGAAGTGTGCGCCAGTTGAATGGCTGGCCGGGCTGCTTGGCCTCTTCTTCCTCGGCGATACGCCGCAGGATTTGCATAGTGGTGAGATCGCGCGGCAGTGCCATGCACATGACGCGCACGGCCTGCTCGATGGAGATGTCGGGACGCCGGTTGGCAATCAGCCAACGCAGGGCCTGCTCCCGTTCGTTGGCAGGTGTTTTCATCAGGCGGCCAACTCTTCGCAGATCTCGCAGTGGATCACAAAGCCCGTCAGGTAAGGCATGCCGCGCGGTATGCCGTGCTGCTTGCTGGTCTGGCGGCCAATCGTCCAGCCCATCCAGCGTTGGGTGGCGGCGTTGATCGCATCCTGCAAGGCTTGGCCTTGGTACAAACCGTTCTGGACGTCGTCGGCAAAGTGGCGTCCGTGACGGCTGTCGAGGAAGATTCGCACCGACTCGAGGGGCTGGTGAGTGGCGTCCGAGATGGCGGTCATAGTCAAGGGCCATGCGGTGCTGGCGTGTTCGTTCATCGTGCCCCAAAAGCCCCAGGCTTCGTTCTGGGTGGTGGGGATCTGGTTGTTGGTCATGGCGTTTTCTCCTTCGGTTTGATCGTTGCGACACCTGTAGTAACGCGCTGTTCGATTGAGAAGCCAAGGTGTTCCTGGCTTCTTTTTCCATCAATTTCGATCACCCGAGACGGGCTACGTAGCGGGCGTAATCACCGCCCTCGGGATTGACGTAGAGATAGGGTCGTCCAGGAGCAGTGACCTCGACGCAAAGGTAGCCGTCGCTAGTGCCGCCACCCTTGCCACGCAGCCAGTCGCGCGACACCAGCAAGCTGCTCCCAAAGGCGTCGAATTCGGCAGGGGTCAGTTCCCTGGTCTCGGTGACGTAGACCTTGTGCTGGTCGCGACCGCCCAGTTCGTCGAGGTCGGCAGGTTTGCGTGCAAACGGCAGGCGGACGCTCAATTCTTCGACCTGGAGGCTCTGGCCTCCAAACTGCAGGGTACGGTGGGTGCGTTCGATGGTGATGGTCATGGTGCTCATGGCGGTTCTCCTGGTGTGGCGTAGTCAATCACGACACCTGTATGAACGCGCTGGTGGGGAGAGAAGCCAAGCTATTCATGGCTCTTCTCCCCATCTTCTTTCATGCGATGCGGTAGACCCGCTCGCCGCCCTGTGGCTTGTCCGAGACGATGTTCAGGCCCAGCTTTTTCTTGAAGGCTCCGGCGAAGGTGCCGCGCACCGTGTGCGCCTGCCAGCCGGTGGCGGTGCAGATCTGGCCGATGGTTGCGCCCTCGGGGCGTTGCAGCATCCGGATCACTTCGGCCTGCTTGCTGTTGTCGCGGGTGCGAGGCTTGACCCACGTTGCTTCGGCGGCGGTGACGGCGGCTTCCAGTTCGTGATCGCTCGTGTCGGCTGACGCGCCTTCAGCGTTGGCAATGATCTGGTCGAGATGGGCTTCGAATTGACCGACGTTCTTCTTTTTCAATCCGGGGCGCGGCATGCCCAGGACGTCGTAGCCCTCAGCCGCGACAAACCAGTCGGTGCCGTCGGTGGTGATCAGTGCGCGGTTAAACAAGCCGTCGAGCACTTTCTTGCGCGCGCCGCCTTTGATGTTGTCAGGGAACCAGTCGATTTTGCCGCTGGTGTGCTCAACAGCGTGGGCCAGGATCGCGTGCTGTGCCGGGGTCAATTGGATGGTGGTCATGTCTTACTCCTTCGATGTGGTGGACGGTGATGTGATGAACGCGCTGTTCCCAAGTGAAGCCAAGCGCTTTCTGCTTGGCTTGCAGGGTTCGCAATCAGGTGTTGGCCTTTTCCGACTGCGTGGCTTTGCGGCCCTGCTCGACACCGGCGTTGAAGGCTGCTTCGAGCGCATCGCGCAAGCACCAGACCGCCACGTCGTGGAAATCGAGGCTGTCCGAGCGGCGGGCTTCCAGGGTTTCGATGCCCAGCTTGTTTTGCGCGATCTGGGTCAGGAGTTGTTCGAGCTTGCTCATGTCCGTGTCCTTTCATGGTGTTGATGACGAACGTATGAACGCGCTGTTCCAGATAGAAGCCAAGCTCAATCCGCAGGCGAATTTGGCAAATGAGCGAACAAATGATTGAAGGTGCCCCGAAGGGGAAATATGGGTATTTCGATTCGCGCCTACGCACGCCACCGAGGGGTGTCCGATGCGGCGGTGCGCAAAGCCATCGCTGCGGGACGGATCACGCCGGAGGCAGACGGAACGATTGATGCCGAGCGCGTCGACCGCGAATGGGCGCGCAATTCCGATGCGCCGCGCAATGGCACAGCCACCCGCGCGGTAAAGGTCGCCGTGGCGGAATCCAGCGGCTCCACGGGTGACGGGCCAGCGGCATTGCCAGCAGGCGGCACGTCCCTGCTCCAAGCGCGCACGGTCAACGAAGTGGTCAAGGCGCAAACCAACAAGGTGCGCCTGGCCCGTCTCAAAGGCGAACTGGTAGATCGGCCACAGGCCATCGCCCATGTTTTCAAGCTGGCGCGATCCGAGCGCGATGCGTGGCTCAACTGGCCCGCGCGCATCTCAGCACAGATGGCAGCCAAGCTCGGCGTCGATCCTCACACGATGCACATCGCCCTGGAGGCAGCTGTGCGTGAGCACCTGCAGGAACTGGGCGAGATGCGCCCAAAGGTGGATTGATGGACATGGACTACGAAGGCGCTGCCGAGATCGAACGCGCATGGCGTGAAGGACTGACGCCCGACCCGCTGCTCACCGTGTCCGAATGGTCGGATCGCCACCGGATGCTCTCCAGCAAGGCGTCTGCCGAGCCGGGGCGCTGGCGCACCAGCCGCACGCCGTACCTGAAAGCAATCATGGACTGCCTGTCGCCGACCTCAGCGGTCGAGCGCGTGGTGTTCATGAAGGCGGCGCAGCTTGGCGCGACAGAGATGGGATCGAACTGGATAGGCTATGTCATCCACCACGCGCCCGGGCCAATGATGGCTGTGTGGCCGACGGTGGAGATGGCCAAGCGCAACTCCAAGCAGCGAATCGATCCGCTGATCGAGGAGTCGTCCGCACTGGCTGAACTGATTGCACCGGCGCGCAGCCGGGATTCCGGCAACACCATCCTGGCCAAGGAGTTCCGGGGTGGCGTGCTGGTGATGACCGGGGCCAACAGCGCGGTCGGGCTGCGCTCAATGCCGGTGCGGTATCTGTTCCTCGACGAGGTCGACGGCTATCCGTTGGACGTCGAGGGTGAAGGCGATGCGATCTCGCTGGCCGAAGCCCGTACACGCACCTTTGCTCGGCGCAAGATCTTCATCGTTTCGACGCCGACGATCTCAGGGGCGTCGGCTATCGAGCGCGAGTACGAGGCCAGCGACCAACGTCGCTACTTCGTGCCGTGTCCGCATTGCTCGCACCGGCAGTGGCTGCGCTTCGAGCAGCTGCGCTGGGACAAAGGGCAACCGGAAACCGCTGCCTACATCTGCGAGTCATGTGACACCGCAATTGCCGAGCATCACAAGACGTGGATGCTGGAACACGGTGAATGGCGCGCGATGATCACCGATGGCGTGGGCAAGACGGCAGGCTTTCACCTTTCGTCGCTGTACAGCCCGGTGGGCTGGCGCAGTTGGCGGGAGATCGCGGCTGCGTGGGAGGCCGCCGTCAGTAAAGAGTCGGGATCGGCCGCCGCCATCAAGACCTTCAAGAACACCGAGCTGGGTGAAACCTGGGTCGAGGAAGGCGAAGCGCCTGATTGGCAACGACTGGTCGAGCGCCGAGAGGACTACCGTGTCGGTAGCGTGCCGCAAGGCGGTCTGCTGCTGGTGGGCGCGGCCGACGTACAGAAAGATCGCATCGAGGCATCGGTTTGGGCATTCGGGCGCGGGAAGGAGTCGTGGCTCATCGAGCATCGCGTGCTGATGGGTGACACCGCCCGCGACACGGTGTGGAAACGCCTTGCTGAAATGCTGGCCGAGAGCTGGACACACGCCTCGGGCGCGGCGATGCCGCTGGCCCGCTTCGCACTGGATACCGGGTTTGCCACGCAGGAGGCTTATGCCTTCGTGCGGGCCTGCCGCGATCCACGTGTGATGCCGGTCAAAGGCGTGCCTCGCGGTGCAGCCTTGATCGGCACGCCGACGGCCATCGATGTCTCGAAGGGCGGCAAGAAGCTGCGTCGTGGCATCAAGGTGTATTCGGTGGCAGTCAGCATCGCCAAGCTGGAGTTCTACAACAACCTGCGCAAGAGCGCTGATGTCGGCGAGGACGGTTTGACCACAGTGTTTCCAGCCGGATTCGTCCATCTGCCCAAGATCGACGCCGAGTTCATCCAGCAACTCTGCGCAGAGCAACTGATCACCCGCCGCGACCGCAACGGCTTCCCGGTGCGCGAGTGGCAAAAGATGCGCGAGCGCAATGAGGCGCTCGACTGCTACGTCTACGCCCGCGCGGCCGCATCGGCGGCGGGCCTGGATCGCTTCGAGGAACGCCACTGGCGGGAATTGGAGCGACAGCTTGGGGTGGCCAGTCCGCCATCCCCTGAAACAACAACTGAATCGATCAACGAGGCCACCCAACGCGGTGGCCTCGCTGTTTCTGGCAACCGCAACACCGGTCGGCGCGTGATCAAAAGCCGCTGGCTGTCCTGACACCCCAAGGAGAAAACATGAGTCTTGCTACCCGTATCGAAAGTCTGGTCATCCGCGTCGCGCAGGAGTTCAACGACGTCCGCGCCAAGGCAGGCAACCTGGCCAACCTCACCACCACCGATAAGTCGAATCTGGTCGCTGCCATCAACGAACTGAAGGCCGCCGTGGTGTCCTCGGCAGTGATCGACGATGCGCACGTCGCGGCCACGACCACGTACTCGTCCACCAAGATCGTCTCACTGCTCGATGCGCTCAAGACTGAGATCTTGGGTGGAGCCGATGCCGCCTACGACACGCTGGTGGAAATCCAGCAACTGCTGCAGAACGGCACCAGTGGTCTGGATGCGCTGCTCGCCGCCGTCAACAACCGCTTGCGCTTCGATGCGGCGCAGTCGCTGACCGTAGCCGAACAACTTCAGGCTCGCAGCAACATCGGCGCTGTCGCCGCCAGCGATGTCGGCAACACCGATACCGACTTCGTCGCGGTCTTCGTAGGCGCGCTGGTCTGATGAGCCTCGCATCGCGCATCAGTGCGTTGGCAAGTCGTGTCGGGCTTGAGGTCAAGACCAAGATCGACGCCACCCACCCCGGCTTGGCCCGGGCGTGGGTGTGTTTCGGCTACATCGGCAGCCAGATCGTCGTGCGCTCGTCGCACAACGTGGCCAGCGTGACCCGGACGGCAGCGGGCCGCTACCGCGTGACCTTTGCCGCTGCCATGCCCGATGCCAACTATTGCTGGACGGCGCTCGCCCGCAGCAGCACCAACAGTGGCACGCAGCGCATTGCCATCGTGCGATCCACCTCCGACCAGAAGACAGCCCAGTACGTCGACATCAGTTGCGCCACCACGTCCGCATCGTTCGACGACTCCTCTGAAATCAACCTTACGGTGTTCCGCTGATGGCCTACACACAAGCACACCTCGACGCTTTGGAAGCGGCGCTGGTTAAGGGCGAAAAGCGCGTGACCTTCGGCGACAAGACCGTCGAGTACCGCAGCGTCGATGAACTCCAGGCCGCCATTGCGGCGGTCAAGCGCGACCTCTTCGAGCAGGCCGTGGACACCGGACTGTGGCCTGGTGCGCCACGCCAGATCCGAGTCACCACCGGCAAAGGGTTCTGAACATGCAATGGTTTGACCGAATGCGTAGACGCGTTGGCATGAGCCTGCTTGGCGGCACGCCGTTCTATGACGGAATCGGTGGTGGCCGTCGCGCGTTGGCGTGGCAGGTCGGCAATCCCGGTGCGGTCGCAGCGCTCGCGTTCACCCAGAACGAATTGCGCGCCAAGAGCCGCGATCTGGTACGCCGCAATGCCTGGGCAGCGGCAGGCGTCGAGGCCTTTGTCTCGAACGCCATTGGCACCGGCATCAAGCCGCAGAGCATGCTGGCCGATCAGCCCCTGCGCGAAGCGATCCACAGCCTATGGTGGGACTGGTGCGAGGAAGCCGATGCCGCCGGACTGACCGATTTCTACGGCCTGCAGGCTTTGGCCTGTCGCGCCATGCTCGAAGGCGGGGAATGCCTGGTGCGGCTGCGTTACCGCCGCCCTGAAGATGGTCTGCCGGTGGGCCTGCAACTGCAGCTGCTCGAACCCGAACACCTGCCAGCCACGCTGAATCAGGAGTTGGCTTCCGGAAACGTCATCCGTGCGGGCATCGAGTTCGACAAGCTCGGACGGCGGGTGGCTTACCACCTGTATCGCTCGCATCCAGGTGATGGCTCGCTGGCTCCGATGTCGGGCACCGGTGGCATGGTCGGTGGTTTGGACACTGTGCGTGTCCCGGCCAGCGAAATCATCCACCTGTTTCGTCCCTTGCGGCCCGGACAGCTCCGGGGCGAACCGTGGCTGGCGCGCGCGCTGGTCAAGCTCAACGAACTCGACCAGTACGACGACGCGGAATTGGTGCGCAAGAAGACCGCCGCGATGTTCGCAGGCTTCATCACGCGCCTTTCGCCCGAGGACAACCTGATGGGTGAAGGACTGCCGGATGCCAATGGCGCGGCGATGGCCGGGCTGGAGCCGGGCACGATGCAAATCCTGGAGCCCGGCGAGGATGTGAAGTTCAGTCAGCCTGCCGACGTTGGCGCGAGCTACGCCGAATTCCTGCGCATGCAGTTCCGGGCGGTGGCAGCGGCGATGGGCATCACCTATGAGATGCTGACCGGAGACCTTACCCAAGTGAACTACTCGTCGATCCGGGCTGGGCTGCTGGAGTTTCGCCGCCGCTGTGAGGCCATCCAGCACGGCGTGATCGTCCACCAACTGTGCCGTCCAATCTGGCGTGCCTGGATGGAGCAGGCGCTACTTGAAGGCGCGCTGGTGCTGCCGCAATTCACCGAGAAAAAGCGCGACTACTTCGCGGCCAAGTGGATTCCGCAGGGTTGGCAGTGGGTCGATCCCAAGAAAGAGTTCGACGCCATGCTGACCGCCATTCGCGCCGGGCTGCTATCGCGCTCGGAAGCCATCTCGGCCTTCGGCTATGACGCCGAGGACATCGACCGCGAGATCGCCGCCGACAACCAGCGTGCCGATGCGCTCGGTCTGGTCTTCGACTCCGACCCGCGCCATGACAAGGCTCCCCAACCCTCGACATTGGGCGCTCCCATGAATGCGGTCGCCACGGTGGCCATGCCGCAAGACCAACAGGACAACTGACATGCAACTCGTTCATCTGGCGTCCCGCCTCTACGGGACGCCGCTCCTCATTGCGCGTCCCAAACTCGACGTGATCCTCTCCGTACTGGGTTCCCGCATCGGTTTGCCCGATCTGGACATGGCCATGCCGCTGCCCATGCCGCACCAGAGCGCCACATCGGGTCAGGCGGGTATTGCCGTCATCCCGGTGGTCGGCACGCTGGTCAGACGTTCGATGGGCATCGAAGCCGCATCTGGCCTGATGTCCTACGGCGAGATCGAAGCCCGCCTGGACGCTGCATTGGCCGACCCTCAGGTGGCGGGCATCTTGCTCGATCTGGATTCGCCCGGCGGCGAGGCCTCGGGCGTGTTCGAACTGGCCGAGCGCATCCGCGCAGCCAGCAGCATCAAGCCGATCTGGGCGCACGCCAACGATGCCGCGTACTCGGCAGCCTTTGCCATCGCGGCGGCCTGCCAGCGCCTGACGCTGTCGCAGACCGCTGGTGTCGGTTCGATTGGCGTGATCGCGCTGCACGTCGATCAGTCGGTGAAGGACGCCAAGGACGGCCTGAACTACACCGCCGTCTTCGCGGGCAGCCACAAGAACGATTTTTCGCCTCACGAGCCCCTCAGCCCGCAGGCCACCAAGGCGTTGCAGGCTGAAGTGGATCGCCTCTACGACATCTTTGTGAATCAGGTCGGGCAGATGCGCGGCCTTGACCCGGATGCCGTGCGCGCCACCGAGGCAGGGCTGTTCTACGGCGAGCAGGCGGTGGCAGCAGGTCTCGCCGACGCCGTGATGCCGCTCGAACAGGTGATGACCGAATTCACCGATGCGTTGGCGGCCAAGCAGCGGCTGACACAGCCCGGCGTGGCCCGAGCCTCGCCGCGAAGTCTGTCCACGCAGCCCATTTCAAGCCCGCCCCGAAGCAAACCTTTCACCCTGGAGAACACCATGACCGACCCCAAAAACGACCACGACAACCCAAACGATCCGACCGACACCGACCCGCAGGGCGACCAGCCGCAGACCGACAGCGATCCGCAACCGACGCCTGCTGCCCAAGCAGCACTGGCGCAGTCCTTCGCCAGTGGGCGCGGCCAAGCACAGGCCATTGCAGAGATGTGCCTGATCGCGGGCCAGTCCCAACGCACAGCGGAATTCCTCGCAGCAGGCTTCTCGGAAGCGCAGGTGCGCCGCGCCTTGCTGGATGCCCGTGCCGACCAACCCGAAATCGCCTCGCGCATCACCGCCGATGCAGGAACCAGTCAGCGCCCGGAAAACAGTCCGGTGGTCGCTGCCGTCAAAAAACTCACCGCCAAGGAGTAAGCCATGCCCACTGTCTCTCAACCCAAGAACCTCGGCGACCTGCTGAAGTACGAAGCGCCGAACCTCTACTCGCGCGACCAGGACACCGTCGCTGCCGCGCAGAACCTGTCGCTGGGCACCGTGGTGGGCCGCGAAACAGCCACTGCCAAGCTCAAGGTAATCGACCCGAGCGCCACGGACGGTACGGAAATCGCCGTTGGCGTGCTTGGCAACGACGTCGATGCGACGCTGATCGACCGCGAGGACGCGATCTTGATCGCCCGCCACGCCATCGTTGCGCGCGGCGCATTGGTCTGGCCGACCGGTCTCACGGTTGCGCAGAAGGCAACTGCCGTTGCCCAACTCTCCGCCCTTGGGGTACTGGTGCGCGATAGCGCCTGATCCCGTCCCAACGATCCATCTCACTCCCCCGAAAACCCGCCACTGGCGGGTTTCGTCATTTCTGGAGATCCCAAATGCAGAACCCCTTTGAAAACCCCGGTTTCTCGATGGCCAGCCTGACGGCCGCCATCAACCTCCTGCCCAACCGCTACGGGCGGCTGGAGCAACTCAACCTGTTTCCGGCCAAGCCGGTGCGCACTCGGCAGATCATCGTCGAGGAGTACGCCGGTCGTCTGAACCTGCTGCCCACCCGCGCGCCCGGTTCACCCGGCACCGTCGGTGAACGTGGCAAGCGCAACCTGCGTTCCTTCGTGATCCCGCACATCCCGCACGACGACGTGGTGCTGCCGGAAGAAGTGCAAGGCCTGCGCGCCTTTGGTTCCGAAACTGAGATGGAAGCCATTGGCGGTGTCATGGCCCGTCATCTGGAGACCATGCGTAACAAGCACGCGATCACCCTGGAGCACCTACGCATGGGCGCACTCAAGGGCAAGATCCTCGATGCCGACGGCAGTGAGCTGGTCGATCTGTTCGACGAGTTCGACATCACCGCGCAATCAGTGTCCTTCGAGTTTTCGACGGCGGCCGACAACGGGCAAATCAAGAGTGCCTGCCTGGAGCTGCTTGGGCTCATGGAAGATGGGCTCACGGGCGAGTTTTCGACCGGCGTGCATGTGTTGTGCTCGACCGAGTTCTTCCGGGCGCTGACCACCCACAAGGAGGTCAAGACCGCTTACCAGAACTGGCAACAGGGCGCGGTGCTGATCAACGACATGCGCTCGGGCTTCAGCTATAGCGGCATCACCTTCGAGGAATACCGGGGTCAGGCGTCCTTTGTGCAGGCCGACGGCACGCTGGGGTCGCGCCGCTTCATCGCCGCCGGTGAAGCCCATGCATTCCCGGTCGGCACGGTGGACACCTTCGCGACTTACTTCGCGCCAGCGGACTTCAACGAGACCGTGAACACCATCGGCCAGCCGCTGTATGCCAAGCAGGAGCCGCGCAAATTCGACCGGGGCACTGATCTGCATACGCAATCGAACCCATTGCCGATGTGCCATCGCCCGGGCGTGCTGATCAAGCTGATCTCTGCCTGATGGACGTCGCGACGCTGTACGAAGCAGCACGCAATGCCGGATTGCTCACCGCCATCACGGTGGCGGGCAACACGGTGCACTGCGCCTTCCGCGCTCCGGACGAAACCGTGCTGGATGGTTTCGCACTGTCGCGGGACTACCAGATCGACTACCCGGCGTCCTGGTTGACGCTGGCTGCCGGGGACACGGTCGAGGTGGCAGGCAATACCTATCAGGTGCGCGACGTGCGCGCCATCGGCGACGGCACTGAGCGTCGCGCCTCGCTCTCCCAACTCTGAGGAACACCCCATGAACTCCGTTCGCGAGCGCGTCTTGCGGGAGATCGTCACGCGCCTGGCTTCTGCGATTGCCCCGACGCCGGTGCTGCGCATGCCTGCGGTGCCGGTCACCCGCGAGGCCAGCCCGGCGCTGCTGCTCTTCGTCGATGGCGACAGCATCACCGCCCACGCCAACCACCTTGTCGACCGGTTGCTGATCGTCCGGCTTGCCGTGGTGGCACGCGGCGCGGATGCCTTCGACGCGGCCGACCTGGCCCTGGTCGCGGCCCACGCGGCAATGCTCGCGGACCCGAATCTGGGCGGTCTGGCCATCGCCGTGCGCGAGATCGACTGCGAATGGGAGTTCGACGACGCCGATGCCGGGGCCGTCGCGCTGCCTGCCCGCTACGAGATCCGCTACCGCACCCACGCCATCGACCTCACCCAAACAGGATGAACACCTTATGCAAACCCTCTCCATCGAACTACTGAAACCCCACACCCACGCAGGCAAGCGCCTCGCCGTGGGTGATCGCCTTGATCTAAATGACGCGAGCGCTCGTTGGCTGATCACGCAAGGCACGGCCAAAGCGGCCATCCCCGCCACCGATTCCAAACCCACCCGCCGTGATGCCACATCCGGTGTTTCCACAACTGCAGCCACCCAAGGAGACTGAACATGGCTTACTTTTCCGGACAAGGTCGCGTCTACATCGGCGCACGCGATGAACTCGGCAACCCAGCAGGACTGACCTTCGTCGGCAACGTGCCCGAACTGAAGGTGTCGCTGTCGGTGGATACCATCGAGCACCAGGAAGCGCAGTCGGGCCAGCGCCTGACCGACCTGCAACTCATCAAGACCAAGAAGGGCGAGTTCGCCTGCACGCTGGAAGAGCTGATCGCCACCAATCTGGCGTTGGCGCTCTACGGCACCACGACCACGATCACCCCTGGTACGGTGACTGGCGAAGCATTGCCCCTCCCGGTCACGCCGGGCAGTCTGTACCCGCTGACCATGCAGAACGTATCGGCCGTGCAGATCCAGGACTCGGATGCCACGCCCAAGACGCTCCCGCCCAGCCAATACAGTGTCAATGCCAAGCACGGTTCGCTGGTGGTGCTCGATGCCACGTCGGGCGGCCCGTACACCGAGCCGTTCACCGTCGACTACGCCTATGGCGCGGCGCAGAGCACGGCGATGTTCACCCAGCCGCTGCCCGAGCGCTGGATTCGCTTCGAGGGGCTCAACACCGCCGACGGCAACCGCGAGGTGGTGATCGACCTCTACCGCGTGGCCATCAACCCGGCCAAGGAGCTCTCGATCATCACGGACGAATTGCTCAAGTTCGAGCTGTCGGGCCAAGTACTGGCGGATCTGACCAAGCCGGTCGGTGGTGATCTCGGTCAGTTCGGCCGTCTGGTGCTGCTGTGATGGACGGCTTCAAGACATTCCCCCCTGAGCCTGTGGTCGTGACGCTGTCCGGTACGGCGCTGGAATTGACGCCGATCCGGCTGGGCGAATTGCCACGGTTGCTAGCCGTGGTGCGCCCGCTGGCCGAGGAAATCACCAGCGATCCGGACTGGATGGCGCTGCTGGGACGGCACGGCGATGCCGTGCTGGATTTGCTGGCGATCACCACCCGGCGTGAACGCGCGTGGATCAACGACCTTCAGCTTGCGGACGCCGTGCAACTGGCCGCAGCCGTGTTCGAGGTCAACGCGGATTTTTTCGTGGCGCACGTCGTGCCGAGCATTCAGGGCGCAGCCCAGCGACTCGCGCCGACGCTGCGCTCACTGACGAACTCGGGTGGGACGCTGCCGTCGCCCGCCTGATCCGCGCCGGTCACCGCCTCGGTGACTTGATGGGCTACACGCTCACACAGGCGCAAGCCTTTCTGGACACCGACGGACAGATCGAGCGGCAGCAACTGGCCCAACTGCTCGGCATTCATGCCGTGGCAGCGCAGGGCGAGAAACGTGGCATCGAACAACTGCAACGCGATCTTCTGAAGGACTGAGCCATGCGTCTCTCGCTCACCACCACCGGCCTGCTGGACCCGCGCCAGTTGGCGGCGTGGGGTGCGGAGCGGCGTCGTGCCATCCACGCTGCCGTCGCCAAGGGCATGCAATCGGGCGGGCGTGAAGTGCGTGACGCCGCGCGATCCGAGATGCGCAGCGCATTCACCGTCAAACGCAACAGCTTCATCTCCTCGATGGGCGTGAAGGTATTCGACAAGAAGTCGGAGCAACTGCCCGCCTTGCTGGTGGGCAGCAAGATTCCGTGGCTCGGCCTGCACGAAAAAGGCGGCACGGTGAGCGGCAATTTGCTGATACCGCTGCTGCCCGGGCGCATCGGCCCCAAGCGCTTCAAGGCGGTCATTGACGGCCTGATGCGCACGGGCAATGCCTTCTTCATCGAGAAGAACGGTCGCGTGCTCCTGATGGCCGAGAACATCAAAGAGAACGCCGGGCAGTTGGGCCGCTTCAAGCGTGCCGAGCGTAGTCGTACCGGGGCCAAGCAGATCAAGCGTGGCCAGGAGATTCCCATCGCAGTGCTGGTAAAGCGCGTCGATCTCAAACGACGACTGAATCTGGCGGGTGGCGTGCAACGCGCACTACCTGCCTTGGCGCGGGCGATTCAACAAGAACTGGACAAAGTCTGATGGCAAGCAATCGTGCCCAAATCCTGATCAGCGCCGTTGACCAGACCAAGACCGCCTTCGACTCGATCAAGCGCGGGCTGGGCGGTCTCACCGATACGGCCAAGAGTGTCAACGGTGTGCTGGCCAACCTTGGTGTGGCAGTGTCGGTGGCGGGCCTGACCGCGATGGTGAAATCGGCCATCGACACTGGCGACGCGCTGGACGAGATGTCGCAGCGTGTCGGTGTCAGTGTTGAGACCCTTTCGGTATGGAAACCGGCAGCCGAGCAGTCAGGCGTCTCCGGCGAGTCCTTCGAGAAGGGCCTGCGCAAGCTGTCCACCACTATGCTGGAAGCCGCGACCGGGTCGGAAGATGCCGCTCGCGGATTTTCTGCGGTGGGCATCGAGTTCAAGAACCAGGACGGCACCCTGCGTGCCACCGATCAGGTGCTACTGGATCTGGCCGAGCGCTTCAAGGCCATGCCCGATGGCGCGGAGAAGACTGCGCTGGCCGTGCAACTGTTCGGCAAGTCAGGAGCGGAGCTGATCCCGTTTCTGAATCAGGGGCGCGACGGCATCAACGAGCTGGCTGCCGAGATGCAGGCGCTCGGCGTGCAGATGAGCAGTGAGACTGCTGCGCAGGCGGGCAATTTCAACGATGCGCTCGACAAGCTGAAGCTGGCCACTACCAGCATCGGCAACCAGATCATCGCCTCCTTGCTGCCTGCCCTGAACGACATGGCCGGTGGCATGGTCGAGTCTGCCAAGCAAGGCGGCACATTGCGCGCGATCCTGGATGGCGTGGTGCTGGTGCTCAAGACCCTGGCGCTCGGTGCCGCCACGGTTGGCAAGGCCTTTGTCGCCTTGGGCGAAGCCATCGGTGCCGGTGTGGCGGCGGCAGTCGAAGCGCTCAAGGGCAACACCGACGGAGCGAAGGCCATCATTGCCGACCTCAAAGGCAATCTGGTCAACCGGCTGGATGAGTTGGCGTCCTTCCGTGACAGCCTGTTCGATCCCAAGCCCATTGAGGTCAAGGCTCCCAAGATTCAGGCCGATCTGGAACTGCTGCAGCGCCTGACCAAACCCAAGGCCGCCAAGCCAGCGCAGGACACAACCGGCGCGCAAACCACGCTGATGAAAGCGCAGCTGGACGCCGAGTTCGCGCTGCTCAAGGACGGACTGGCGCGACAGCAAACTGCGCTGGATGCTGCACTCGAAGACCGTCTGGTCTCTGTGCGCGACTACTACACGCAGAGGACGGCCATCGAGCAGCGCGAGGTCGATGCCGAGATTGCCCGAAAGCAGCAGGAATTGGCCCGCAGTCAGCAAGTCGCCACCACGGGCAAATCTGAAAACGACCGCCTGCGCGCCAAGGCTGAAGTGGCCAAAGCGGAAGCCGACCTCATCACGCTCAACAACCGGCGCACAGACATCGAGCAGGCCAACGCCCGCAAGGCGGCACAAGCCGAGCGGGAACTGGCTGATGCCTTGGCGCAGGCGCGTGAGGAACTGGCGCAGATCACCGGCACGGCCACAGATGCCGACCGGCAGGCTGCCATTGAGCGCAGCTACCGCGACCTGCGGGCGCGTCTTGCTGCAGAAAGCGATGCCGACGGCGTGTCGCTCATTGATCGGCTGATCAACGTGAAGGCCGCGCAGGCCAATCTGGAAGCCTTGGAAGCCCAATGGCGGCAGGTCACCGAGCGTCTGCGTAATGCGCAGGAAGCTATCCAGACCCAGCAGCAGGCTGGTCTGCTCACCGAAGCGCAGGCCCGTCAGCAGATCGTGGCATTGCAACAGCAATCAGCCACCGAGATGGAGCGCTTGTTGCCGACCATGCAGCAAGCCGCGCAGGCCATCGGGCCCGATGCGGTGATTCGCGTGCAGGCGTGGCGCAACGAGCTGGATCGCACCCGGCTTACCGTCGATGAAATGGCCCCGCTGTGGAACCGCATCGGCGAGAACTTTGGTGGTGCGCTCAACGGGATGATCACCGGCGCGCAGACCTGGCGCAGTGCCTTGGCCAGCATTTTCCAGCAGGTGGCCGACGCCTTCCTGCAGCAGATCGTGATCCAGCCGTTCCAGCAGTGGATCGCCATGCAGGCGCGGATGCTGGCGCTCAAGTTGGGTTTCATCCAGCAGGAGCAAACCGTCGATGCGGCGGCCAGCGCCGCCAAGGTCGCGCAGAAGACCACGGAAACCACTGCCGTGGTGTCGATGGATGCGGCCAAGGCGGGAGCTGGGGCGGCGGCGTCTCAGGCTTCCATTCCCTACGTTGGCCCGGCACTCGCGGTGGCCGCGATGGTGGCCATGGTCGCCGCTGTGATGGCGCTCTTGGGTGGCATCAAGAAGTTCGCGGGTGGCGGTTTGGTTTCCGGGCCGGGCAGCGCCACGTCGGACTCGATACCGGCGCGTCTGTCGGCAGGCGAATACGTCGTGCGGGCGGCCGCTGTGCGCCAGGTCGGTGTGGCCTTCCTCGACTCCCTCAATGGCTTGTCGGCAGGCCCACGCTTCAAGGGCGGCGAATTGGCCTTCGCGGCAGGTGGCCTTGTGCCAGAAGTGAAAGTGCCGCCCGCGCAGCCGCAGATGAATCAGGCGGTGCGCATCGTCAACGCGGTCGATCCGGGTGTGACGCACGACCACCTGCAGTCACCTGCCGGGGAGAAAGTCATCGTCAACATCATCGGGCGCAATGCACGGGCCATCCGTGCGGCGCTGCAAGGCTGAATTTTCAGGGGAAAGTCCAATGGCACTTCTGTTCATCGACGGTTTCGATCACTACGACCCGCAGGCCGTGGACAGCTTTGGCGATCCCTGGCTGGCACGCGGCAAGGCGGCGTATCTGTCGCCGCAGGCCACCCGGATCAATGGCCGTCGTCCGTCCTCCTATGCCCTGCGTTTGCCGGAAGGCTCGGGTGGTGGCTACGTCAAGAACCTCGACGCCACCAAGACCAGCCTGATTGTCGGGGCGGCCATTCGCGTGGTGCCGTACCAGAACACCTACACCGAGCCCTTGCTGCTCGGCGTGCGCGATGCCAACTCGCAGGTCGCACATTTAGTGAAGATCGGCGAGGACGGTCGGCTCAAGCTTTACCGCTGGCAGTACGGCTACGACCAGCTGATCTCTGTCTCAGTCGCCAGCGCTCCGGCGCGCGGCTGGCACTACATCGAGCTGCAGGTCACGCAGGGCACCAGCAACGGCATTTTGTCAGTGCGCATCAACGGCATCCTGGCCATCCAGATGACGGCGCAGAACACCATCCAAGGCGGTGGCCAACTGCTTACGGCTTTCGTGGGCGCAGTGCCCGGTCAGAATTGTCCGCTCACCATTGACGTCGACGACTTCTACATCGCCGACACCAGCGGCACGATCAACAACACCTTCCTCGGTGATGTGCGCGTCGATGCCTTGCAGGCACAGGCCGATGGCAGCCTTAACCAGTGGACGTCCAGCCCGGTCGGTACCGCCGCATGGGAAGCCGTCAGTGACGAGGACGAGGCTACGGCAATCAGTGCGCCCAGCGTGGGGCTGCGCCAGTCCTTCGATGTCGAGCCGCTGCCGGTGATGGCCACGCCCGCCATCTACGGCGTGCAACTGACCATGCTGGCCCGCAAGACCGACGCCGGTCTGGGCAAGGTCAAAGGACTCGTGGTCAGTGGTGCTCAAAGCGCCGTCAGTACCGACATCATTCTGCAGGAGCAACTGGCGTGGCAGAGCACGCTGTTCGAGCGCAACCCGAACGGCAACGTGCAGTGGACGGAGGCCGCGTTCAATGCCGCTGAGTTCGGCGTGGAGTCGGCATGACGGATCGCGTCGTCGTTCAAGACATCGCGGAGGTTTCCAGCAAACCAACGCCGGGAAGCGAACTGCCCGCCTTCCAGAGTGAGGTGCTCTTGCGTGCCACCTTTGGGGCGAGCGCAGCCCGTTTCACGCCGGAAACAGCTGTGGCTCCGCTGCCTCCCAATATGGCGGCCAGCCTGCTGGCGGAATCCTTGGCGGGCCCCTGGGCACCCATCGATACACCGACCTTTTTGGTCGAAGTGCTGCGCCGAGACACGGCCTCGAGCGCCATCGTCGCCACCGGTATGGAAGCCTTTGGCGACCAGCCGTGGCCGGATGCGCAACGCGGTGTGTTTGCCTTCCGCCACGATTGGATGGAGCCCCTCGTGGAACGGCTGGAGTGGCAGACCAGCGTCACGCGGCTGGCCAGTGGCAACGAATCCCGTCAGGCACGCCGACGCGTTCCTCGGCGCTGGCTCACCTACAAGGTGGGCAATGCTCGTCAGACCGATGCCCTGGTCGCCGACTGGCTGGCCGATCATCTCGGTCAAATGGCTCTGTGGCCGCTGCCGCAGTACGCGGTTCACCTGACCGATGCCTGCGAACGTGGCGCACTGGCGCTCAGCGTGACGGAAGCGGACGGACGACAGTTCGGGCCACTCTCGGCCAATGTGCATCTGACCTACGACGGGGTGCAGGGCTGGCAGGAAACTGAGAACAATGGCCGCTGGATTTTGATCATCGCCGCCGATGGCTGGCAGATCGCGCAACTTGAGCGTGTGGAAAGCGATCTGCTGTGGCTGGCGGAGCCCTTGGCACGCGCCGCAGCCGTGGGCAGCACCGTCATACCCTTGGTGTGGGGCAAGGTCATCGACCCGGCGGATCTCACACAGTGGGTGCCGGGTATGGTCGGCGGCAACGTTCCCACACAGATCCAGCCTGCACCATTGCCCGACCAGGATGTCCTCGATGACCCATGGCTCGACGAGATACCGGTCTGGCCGGATGGCAACTGGCGTGACGATCCGACGGCCGCCGTGCAAGCCACGATCACCCGCCAGGACTTTTCGCCTGCAGATCCGTGGGTGCGCCGGGACGATCCGTGGTCGACGACGACTTTGCAGCGGCGCTATCTGGCCAGCTCACTCGATGAAATCGAAATCTGGCGGGCGCGGTTGTGGCGCACCCAAGGCCGTCTGGAAGCGTTCTGGCTGCCCGATGGCTTGGCCCCGATCCTGTGGGTGACCGTCGAAGCCGATCCCGAAGATGGCTTCCTGCGCGTGGATGGCAAAGACATCTCTGCGTTCTGGCATCGCCCCGCCGCCTGCTTGATCGTGCATCCGGACGCCTACCGGCAGTACGCCCTGACGGCGACCTGCCATCTGGATCATGGCGGTGTGTTGGTGCTGCGCTCGGGCCTCGACGACTGGGTGCCCGAAGGCAGCCGCGTCATTCGTCTCGTGCGCTGCCGCCTGGATCACGACGCCATCGACTTGTACTGGCACAGCCCGACGCTGCTGGAGATCACCCTGACCGCGCGCCAGTTGCCCGAACCACGCGGCAATGACCGTCAAACCTACGAGGGAGAGTAAGCACGATGAGCCAGAACCCATTACTGGAAGTCGAGCTATACGCCTTCGCCAGCAAAAGCGCGCAGTTCTACCTGACGCCGCACGAATTCGACGTCGATCTGGACGGCAATCTGTACGCAAGCCTGCCCATCGAACGCAACGAACTGACGCTGGGAGCTGAAGCTGCGAAGGCTGGGCTGGATCTGAAACTGCCGCCGAGCTGCGATCTCGTGCGCCATCTGCTCGCCAACTCGCTGACCGGCGACACCACCTCGATCACCCTGCGTATCGGACGACGAGACACGTGGGGCGACTACTGGTGGATCTCAGGTACGCGCTGGATGGGCCGGGTGCTGGGCGTCGAAGTCGCTGACGATGTCGCTCGCGTTCGCTGCGAGTCGGCGCAGGTCAGCCTCAAGCGTATCGGGTTGCGGCGGCTCTACAGCCGCAAGTGTTCCCACGTTCTGTATTCGGCAGCCTGCGGTGCTTCACCGATTGCTGCCAGCGCCTTCGTGAGCAACAGCTATGGCCGCAACGTCGATCTCGATGGCGGCACGCCCGGTAGCGTCAACGGTGGCTTGGCCGGTGGTTGGTTGCAAACCCCGGAAGGAGCCCGCCACATGATCGTCAATGACTACGGTGGTGGCGTCGAGTTGCTCTATCCGGTGGCCATTGGGGTCGGCACCGAGGTGCTGCTGACGGTCGGCTGCGACCACAGCACGGCCACGTGCGAGTCGCGCTTCGGCAACCTCGACAACTACGGCGGCTTTCCCGCCATCCCAAGCAAGAACCCGTTTTCGACCGGCGTGTTCTGAATCCCTGGAGAAATCGCCATGTGGTACCTCGTCGTCATCGTGGTGGCGGCGCTGGTTTCGGTCGCGCTCGCCCCGAAACCGCCCGAACCCAAACCGGCGTCCCTGTCCGACGTCGATGTCCCAACCGCAGAAGAAGGCCGACCGATTCCCGTCGTGTTCGGCACCGTGCTGCTGCGCGGCTCCAACGTCGTCTGGTACGGCGATCTGGAAGCCGATCCGATCAAGAAGAAAGGTGGCAAGAAATGACCACGCAGACCGTCATCACCATCGATCACGTGCGCGCCGTAGGCCTGTGCGTGAACGGCACGCGCACATGGTTTGCGCGTCACGATCTGGACTTCCGCGCCTTTCTGCGGGATGGCTGTGACGCCGACACCCTGCTGGCCACCGGCGATGCAATGGCGCAGCGGGTGGTCGAGCACGCCCGCAATCAGTCCAGCCAGCGGGAGCACGGCTGATGGGTGGCAGCAGCAAATCGCAAACCGTTGGCTACCGCTACCGGATGGGGCTGCATCTGGCCCTGTGCCAAGGGCCCGTCGATGCCGTGCAGGAAATCCAGATGGGCGACCGTACCGCGTGGGGTGATGCCGACCGCGCGCCGCTGTCCAGCGGGCATGGGCTCACCAGCCTCTCCATCAACAAGCCCACTCTGTTTGGCGGTGACGAGCGCGAAGGTGGCGTGGTCGGCACCATCGATGTGCTTCCGGGTCACGCAGGACAAGCTCGCAACGACTATCTGATGAGTCGCCTTGGGCCAGCCATTCCGGCATTCCGAGGCGTGCTGTCCTTGGTGGCGCGCAAGATCCTGTTTGCGGCCAACAACCCGTACATCAAGCCTTGGGCTGTGCGGGTGCGTCGCTTCAATGCCGGTTGGCATGACCATGCCTGGATGGGAGATTCTGAAGTCCGCATCTGGGATGAGAACGAAGGACAGGAGATCAGCGTCGGCATGAATCCGGCGCACATCCTGGTTCAGTGCCTCACCGATCCGCACTGGGGCATGGGCTATCCGCAGAGCACCATCGGTTGGAGTTTCTGGAATGCGGCATGGGCTTTGTCGAGTGAGGGCTTCGGCCTCAATTTGATCTGGACGCGCCAGCAGCCCATCGAGAGCTTCATCGGCCAGGTCATCGACCACATTGGCGGCATCCTCTACACCGATCCGGAGCAAGGCACGTTTGAACTCAAGCTGCTGCGCGACGACTACTGGATCGACAGCCTGCCGCAGTTGGGCCCCGACGAAATCGTGCGGCTGGAACGCTTCGAGCGCGCCCAGTGGGGCGAGCTGCCCAACGAACTGACCGTGGTCTACACCGATTGGCAAACCGGCGGTGATGCGACGGTCACAGTCGAAAATCTTGCCGCCATCCAGTTGCAAGGCGGCGTGATCAATCAGCGCCGCGATTACCCAGGCGTCAACTACGGGCCGCTGGCTGCCCGGCTGGCCTTGCGTGACCTGCGCGCCTTGGGTTCGCCGCTGGCCCGGATGAGTCTGACCGTGGCACGCGACACGCTGGAACGTGCGCCGCTGCCGGGCGATGTGTTCCTGCTGAACTGGCCGCGCTTGGGTGTAGACCAGATGGTGGTGCGCGTCACCGGCATCGACACCGGCACCTTGGGTGCGGCGGAATGGCGCATCGAAGCGATGGAAGATGTGTTCGGGATGAGCAACACCGTGTTGTCGCCCCCGCCACCGCACGTCGATGAGCCGACCATCGAACCTTTGCCGCCCGCCTTGGTGCTGGCCGTCGAGGTGCCGTATTGGGAGCTGGCCCGGCGCTTGTCGCGTGCAGATCTGGCCTACCTGACCGATACAGACACCTATCTCGGTGCGTTGGCCGCAGCCGGTGGCACCGGGCAGTTGAATTGGCAACTGGCCATCGGCACGTCCGGCGGCGACCTCACAGCCGTTGTGGGCGAGGACTACGCACCACTGCTGACGCTCGATGCAGCCTTGCCTGCCAGCGAGGTCGATGCCATCGGTATGCCAGTGACGGCTATCAGCCAGCCGGAAAGACTGGCCGTGGGCGACTACGCCTATCTGGTGGCCGCCAGTGGGGCGATTGCAGAGGCCGTCGCTGTCCTGGCCTTCGATGCTGCAAACGCAACCATTGATCTCGCACGCGGCGTGCTCGACACCACACCTCAGGCACATCCCTCGGGGACTCGTCTGATCGGTGTCGGCGAATGGCTGGCATCCGAAGGTGCGGAGCGCGCCCCGGGCGAATCGGTGTTCGTGGGTGCGATTCCTCGCACGTCGACCGATCAGGGCGATCCTGTGCTGGCCACCAACGGGCAGCCGATGATGCTGGCCGGTCGGCAGTCCTGGCCGTATCCACCCGGTCGCATCCGTCTCAATGGCCAGACCGAGCCAGCCGTGGTGGCCGGTGACCTTACCGTCGCGTGGGCCCACCGCGACCGCACGCAGCAGACCGCCTACCTCGTGCAGCAAGACGAAGGCGATATCGGGCCTGAACTGGGTGTGACCTACACGCTGCGCATCCGCAATCGCAACAACGTGCTGGTTCGTACTGAGACGGGGTTGCTTGGCACCACTTACATCTGGACCGCAGCCGTGGCCGCGCTGGATGCCGGTGCGCTGGGTGACCGCATTACGGTCGAGATCAGTGCCGAGCGCGATGGTTTGAGTAGCTGGCAGCCGCAGGTGCGGGTCATGGATCGCGCGGGCTACGGCCTGCGCTGGGGACAGTATTGGGGAGGTGTGTGATGGAAGCACGCATTGATGTTCATCTGCTCACCCTGAACGAGCCTGCCGAATGGCGGGAGGCCTGCATCGCCAGCCTCGAGGACGCACCGATCCAGTTGCACGTTTTGCCGGGCATTCCGGGCCGCATTGGTGAGGCACGCGCGGCAGGTTATGCGCAAGGCACGCTGCCACTGGTGTCCTTCGTCGATCCCGACGATCTGTACGAAGCCAGTGCCTTCAGGCAACTGGCCAATGCGTTGGACGCCTGCCCGCAAGCCGTGATGGCCTACACCGACGAGGCGCTGACCGACGAAAACGGCCAGGACCTCGCCGTGCGGCGTCTGGCCTACAGCCGCTGGCAGCACGCGAACAGCGCCAGCCATGTGCACGGCCTGATCGTGATGCGTCGATCTGCCGTGGAAGCCGTGCTCAAAGAAACCACCGACCTCAACAACTTCGCCGACTGGCTGCTGACCCTACTCGTGGCCAAGCGTGGCGGCGTGTTGTACCTGCCCATCGTTGGGCGGCACTGGCGACAGCACCCGCATCAAAGCCACCGCACCGGCGATCCGGATGCTGTCCGGCGAATACGTCAAACCATCGGCCAAGCATCGAATCTCTGGAGATAGACCATGTCATCAACCGACCCAAACCTGGGACTCAATTACGGCTGGACGCTCGGCGAAAGTGGCTGGGACACCGGCATGGACGCCAACCTCAAGCGCCTCGGCGCGGTGGTCGGTCTGTCCGTGAAAGACCGCGACCTGACCACACCACCGGCCAGCCCCATCAATGGCGACCGCTACATCGTGCCTGCGGCTGTCACGGGCGTGTGGGCAGGCAAAACCAATCAGATCGCCGTGCGCATCGCCGATGCCTGGGAGTACCACGTGCCCAAGATCGGCTGGCTTTGCTTCATCGAGGACGAGGCCAAGCTCTCGGCCTACAAATCCACCGGCTGGAGCGCTGGCATCGCCATCTGAATATCCATCTTTGTACCCACCGGAAACCCGCCCAGATGTTCATGCACTGGGCGGGTTTCGCATTTCAGGAGACTGCTATGACCGAACCCGAACAACAACAGCCCGCGCTCGTCGAGAACATGCTGCTCTTGCGCCGTGAGGACTTCGACGAACTGCTCGACCGCGCCGCTGAACGCGGGGCCGAGCGTGTCCTGACCCACCTTGGCCTGGAAAATGGCCACGCTGCACGCGACATCCGCGAACTGCGTGACCTGCTGGAAGCCTGGCGAGATGCCCGCCGCACGGCTTGGCAGACCACCGTCAAGGTCATCACCACCGGCATCCTGGCCGCGCTGCTGGTCGGTGCCGCCATCAAGTTGAAACTGATGGGAGGCCCACAATGATCGAGACCTTGCTCGGTGGTCTCCTCGGTGGGGCCTTCCGACTCGCACCTGAAATCCTCAAGTGGCTCGACCGCAAAGGCGAGCGCGGCCACGAACTGGCGATGCAGGACAAGGCGCTGGAGTTCGAGAAACTGCGCGGCGCACAGCGAATGTCTGAAATCGGCGCGGGTGCCGATGCCGCGTGGAACGTCGGTGCCATCGAAACCTTGCGCGAAGCCGTGCGCACGCAGGGCGAGAAAACCGGCGTGAGCTGGGCCGATGCCTTGTCTTGCAGCGTGCGCCCCGTGATCACCTACTGGTTCATGGCCCTGTACTGCGCCGCCAAGACGGCCGCATTTGCAGCAGCCGTGACCGCTGGCGCTGGATGGGGCACAGCTATCCTGCATGCCTGGACGGAGGCCGATCAGGCGCTGTGGGCTGGGGTGCTCAACTTCTGGTTCCTCGGGCGCGTGTTTGACCGGGTGCGGCCGTGATCGAAGTACCGAAAGCGGCCATCGATCTGGCCAAGCGCTTTGAGGGATTCGAGCGCAAGGTGAAGCGCGGTATTGAGATCACTGCCGTTCCCTATATCTGCCCAGCAGGGTTCTGGACGATTGGGTACGGCCATCTCTGCGATTCCAAGCACCCACCGATTACGGAGACGGAAGCAGAGGTCTATCTGGCGCGCGACCTCCAATCGGCACTCGCTGCCACGCTGCGCTACTGCCCGGTGCTGGCCACACAACCGGAGGAGCGGCTCGCGGCCATTGTCGACTTCACGTTCAACCTTGGCGCGGGGCGGCTGCAGACATCAACGCTTCGTCGGCGGGTGAATCAGCTTGACTGGTTTGCTGCAGGGCAAGAACTACGCAGGTGGGTCTACGGGGGAGGTAAGCTACTGCCTGGACTAATGAAACGTCGGATAGCCGAGAGCTACTTGCTCGAGCAAAGATTACTGAGTAACTAGTGGCATCCTTAACTGCGGCGTGTCGGCAACCGTCTGCGCATTGCACCTAATAACCAAGTTGGTCGAGCGATATGTCAAACAGCTATTCAGTAGTATTTAAGCCATCAACTTGGCGAGAATTTAAAGCAATGCCAAGCAAAGCACTTGGCTTTCGCTTAACTCTTGAGACAAGCCTGAAAAACGTAGAGATTGGGGATGTCTTGATTTGCTACCTAGCAGAGAGAATGACTTGGTGTGGAGTTTTGAAGGTCGCATCAAAGCCATACAAATCACCCGAGCACATCTATGCGAAGAAGCACGGATTACCCGTCATAGTTGAGGTTGACCCAATTCGCATACTCGACGAAGAAGCAGAAGTCCCGGTAAAAACGAAAGAGCTTTGGGATTCTCTAGAACGCTTTAGGAATGTCGACCATCGCGTTAACGGCTGGGCGGTGAATGTCGGACTAATTCGATCCTTGCGAAAACTAAGCAACAAGGATGCGCAAATGCTGCAATCGTTTCTACTAGGAACATCCGAACGAATTTAATTTTGCGAATTGCTCGATTCAAACTATTTACTATCAATCCTGCCCATCCACGCGCCAACTATTTTTTGTATATCTTCGTGAAAATTACATTCCGCGAATGCTGTAGGGTGTGCGCTGATTAATTCAAGCAAACGCCCATCAGGCGACTTGATGGTTCTAGAGAATCCGTTCTGGGAAACAAAGGCAAGAACGCCCCAATTTGTTCCGCCACCGAGGGTTTTTCGAAAGTTTTCAAAATACCCAAGCATTTTGTATGTTTCCTCTGACCGCGTTGCCCCAACTACCATCCTGTTTTTTGCATCGATTATGATTCGATGAGTCCCATCTGCAACTACTGTTATATCCGGTATGCCTCGCAGAGAGCTTCCGGTGGATTCATAGAACCAATTTGCATCATCACTGGGCAAGGAGCATTGAAACCAAATTTCAATGCGTGTTGATGAAAAATCAAACGTGTAAATTGGCCTTCGTCTGCTATCCGTCATCTTGCATGGGCCATCTATCAATTTCCCACCAAGCTTGATGAATGCCTGTGCGACTGAACGAATGCACCAGATTTCGTAGATTCGATCAAGAAACGATTGATCAGCCGGAAAGGATAGAAGCGAGTTGACGAACTTCTCCGAAGATGGTGATCCGGAAAATTCCTCGCCAATTAAGTGCCAATCCCTTACCAAAGCTACTAGGGCTGCATAAGCTTGTTCGTTGCCTGTCTGTCTTCGTGCAATTCGCCGACATGCCTCCATATACAGCCTGGGCAAGGATGAGGTACAGGAAATCACACTCCATGGATCACGCTTCATTCGGCCAAGGATCCAGCTCTTATACCTCCGCCCAAGTATGGTCTCGGCGGAGTTCGGCGGAAACTGAGATATGGGTAGACGTTGAAGCAATACCCTAAAAACTCGCACTACCAGCTCATTTTCTGGCGTCGATGCGTTCTCCGTAGTTACTAGGATGGGATAGCTCTTCGGCCAAGAAAAAGACGCAGATCTCCTGGCCACGTATCGGGGTATATCGAGTCGACCGCGTATCACTCCCCTAGTCTCTGTCCGAGTGGTATCTGTTACGCTTGACAAGCCACTCTCTATTCTTTGAACTATTGGAAATAGCTCGGCACAACATGCAATGGCGTGCCTAAATCGAATGTGCTGACCAAATTCGATACTTTCTTCGTCAGCCTCCTGGCCAATAGACGCAGATGCTCCTGCAAGCTCTACGCTCTCTCCAGAGAAGTATGTCGATATAAGAGGAAGCGCCTCCTTAAGGAAGCGCTGCCCCAGCTGATTGTCATTGTTCTGGGACAAAGTGCATTCCCGATGCCGAAATAATGAGCAATTGGCGCGCAAATTGATTTGAAAACGGCTGTGGTAGTGCGCTCGCAAACTTGACGAGTTGATCGGGCTCCAGAACGTCGGATTCGAACAGCGGCGCCAACTTGACAGATGCTGCCCAGTCGAGATTCAGATCAGCAGTCGCATCGACTTCTCCATCTTGCCGATGTCTTGTCAAAAAAATTTCTACAGTATCAATTAACTGAGCTGTTCCAATCGGAAGGTGTGGAACTCCTCCACCATCCGGAGCATATCTAACAGATTCGACAATTCCGAACAATGCTGCAATACGCTCAAGGTGGGAGTTTTTCGCCTCTTGCAATATGAGATCAGTGGTTGCAGCAGCTCGCTCCGGATTCATTGAACATTCGCGACGAGCGATGCGTTGCGCAGCTCTTTGAATGACATACGAAAATTCTTTGATCGCGGGAGATGCGTGGCCTGGATCAAAACGCCACGTCTCGTTCGAAGGCTTCTTAGGTGGCACGTCAAGAGAAATAAATGTAAATCGACGTCGAATAGCTTGGCTCAGACTTTGAACAAATTGCTTGTCATATGAGTTAAGTGTTGCAATTATTCGAAACCTCTTTGGTATGACCAATTCCCTGTTTCCATCTTTTTGATGGGGGAGATTAATTGGTACCAGATCATCCGTGCCTAGCACAGAGAAAAGCTCGCCGAATGCTTTATCAAGATGAGCGCGATTTAATTCATCAATCAATAGCCACTCGGCTTGCGGATGACTGGGGTCATCAAAATGCTGAACAACATTATTTCCACATCGAATCACTGCCTCAGTTAGTGCGCCGTTAACCGGGGTAATTTCTTCCTTGCGGTCTTCGGTTAGCCGCAACTCAAGTCGGCCAATGACATCGTAGATCGTCCAATCCTCATGTGCAGTCACTGCGAAAGTCGATGCGTTGAATGCTTTAGCTAAGGCACGTACAAGGGAACTCTTTCCTGTGCCTGGTGGCCCCTGCAACACAATATGTCCAACGCGTATTGCCGCAGCAGCCGCTCGGAGGACGTCCTCCGGAACGACCAACTGAGATGTGGCCTCCGCTAGGCGATTATCAAAATCATCAGGAAATTCAAGGTCATATTGAGCAATCTCACGCAAACGTTCGATTGATTCGTGAAAATCAGTCGGAGGAATTGCGCCACTATCAACTAGCTCGCTTTCATTGATATCAGACATTATTACCCCCGAGAAGTGTGCGGATTGCTTGGATATTTGATATGGGCCTTGCTCGACGAATCCTTATTCTTACAACGTGGGCATCTACCAGCTCCTTGCCCTCAACCAGATGTGTCCATTGCTCGTCATGACTCAGAATAATCCGCTGTCCACGTGCGAGTTGGCAGAGTGATGCAACAGAGCCTACAATGTGGTGTTCATCGAGGACCTGATAGTTTTCTCCCAAAGACAAAAGTAGCACTCTTTCACCCTGAAGCTCCACGCTTGAAAGGGTGGATGTTACTAGTGTCGCCATCGGTGTGACACGCGCACCAAGGTAGTCGAAATACTCCCGCTCATCGGAAAAACGAGGTGCTGCAGGCAGGCGAGCGATTGCAAGCCCTCCGGTCGAACACTGATCGGATTGCCCACTGTTGGATAGCGCCTTTCTGATCATTCCCATCCAATCTCGCCTAATGAAATGCCGCCTCTTAGGTTCGGTTACACCATATGGACATTCAATATCCTCACCGCCAAGTAGCAAGTGATTCATTCCGGCGTGAACAGCAACTTGATTAAGTGAGTTATAAAAAGCACCTTGCCTTTGTGCTGCAGGCAAATTAACCTGGGCAATAAGTTCTGGATGCAACCTCAAACTACGAACATCCTCAATCGCATCTATTGCTTCGTTTGTAAGAAACACTCGGCACAGAATTCGTTCTAACTCAGTCCACCATACATAGCCATCCAGGTCGAGTAGCGCCGCATACCAAAATCTGTAGAGAAGCAGGTCGGAATCTCTGTGTGCTTCGCTTTTAGGACGGCGAGGGCCTCGTAATGGGTAGCGCAACAAAAGATTTAGCCCGATCCAGGCGAATTCGTTGCGGTCATCTCTTTCGGCGGCTTCGCGAAGCTGTATGCCTGCTGGGGTGATGGTTATGCGGTTCGAACGCGACTCTACGTAAAGAATACCGAATTCTTCAAACGTTGCTTTCCAACTTTCAACTGCATGTGAGCTTAATTGGCGAGGAGCTCCCGGCGACGACCAGTGAGACTTCAATTGGTCATAGTCGGTAAAATCAAAAAATGAGAGCAAGGTCGTCCAAGCTTCCTGTGACTTCTCACTGTCGCTGAAGAAGCAGGGATAACCGTAGCTATTGACACGCCAAAAGTCATGCGCCCTTGATGCGCGGGGGAAAGCAATCGTCAATTTGCCACCTCGTCTGCTCCTATCGTTACCTGCGGAAGTGGAAGCCGGTCCTCCACTTCCATAAGCGCAGTATCAGTTTTTTTAAGAGTAATAACCCAGTCCATCAAAATAATTCCGCCACGTCCCTTTCGTGGGAACTTCATGTAATGACGACGAATTCGATACGCAAACGCCTTCTCAAGGTGAAGCCCTGCTGTTTTTGCAAGCCGGAGTAGGCAATCATGAACTGGTAGCACACCTGTGGATGCCTGACTATTCCCAACTACCAAAACATACCTGGCACCATCCTTCATTACTCGAGCAGCTTCGATAAAGTGCTTTTGCATCAGATCGAAGTAGCTCAAGGCGGCACTTCTTCGATACTCGGGAATCTGCTGTGGATCAACCAAATCCAGCAAGGCTTCATGTACGGAATGTGCTGGTGTTAAAGGATTCTTCGCTCCGATTGGCGTTCTACGGCGACTGTTGTATTCAGCTCGGCTAGCCACACCAATTTGGGGACCTAGCCAAAAATACTCCAGCATAAAGTTGTACATGTAGTCCACCGAATCGAGGTACGGTGGACTTGTGACAATCAGGTCAACCGACGCGTCCTTAAGAGGAACCGACAATGCATTTCCCTCAAGAATGGTGGCCTGTCGCCCCTGCCACACAGATTCCAAGCTGGAAACACTGAGTAGTGCTTTCTGTAGGGCTTTATCGAACGTTGGCAAGACCTCTGGGGGACTTTTTTTCAGAGTCCCTGACACATAGGTCTTTTGAGTTTGGTCATCGGCGTTTGACACCCAACGCAGAATTGAACTAAAGACAACAAAGAAAAACTTTCTCTCACTTGTCTTGCAGTCAAGATTTTCGATGGCAGAGAAAATTCGACAGAGGTCTATCCAAGTTTTCTCTGAAAACCAGTGAGTCACATTCTTAACTCCTGCCATTGGAAGAAAGCAATCTTCCAATGACGGCAGACATGAAGAATCTAATTTCTCAGCTAGAGTAGCTAGTCGTGACGGGTCTAAGGGGGTAGTTTTAGCGCTCGAGATTAAGCGGGCCAGAGGATCAATATCGGTTCCGTAACTTTGTTTAACGGCGCACAACGCTTCGACCAAGCTAGTGCCTGAACCCATAAATGGGTCCCAGACAACACTTTTATCTCCTGCAAAATTGCGAATCGCCCATTGAGGAACCTGCGGAATATATTTGGCTGGGAAGCGGTGAAGGCCATGTGTCAGCCCAGATGTCTTAGTCGACAAAGTTAGACTCAGCAGCTCCCCATGACTGATTTCAGTGTGCTCGGGAAACTCATCCACTTCACGGATTACATCGTGGCTCTCATGCCCTTCTTTTGGAGTAGCAACGCCTCTTGACCGCCCACTTCTGGGTGGCTCGACGGGCATTTTCCCTCGCTTAACATTCAAATCACTCATTCAAGTACCACTATCGATTCGCGCATATATTTTTCGAAACCCTTCAGCATATTTCGCTGCTGTGGCGCGACGGTCAAATGCCTGGTTTCAATGATTGTTGCTTTTCTAAAGCCTGCGTTTATACCGACCATGGCTGTGAGAACGTCAGTAGGAACAATCACGCCTGCAAAGGCCGAGTTTCCAACAACGACATAACACTTACCGGCGGGAAGAACACTTCGGCACTGACGAAGAACCATACCCATATCGTGAAAATAGCCACGCATGAGGTCTGGCACACCCATTCGCCAGCTACTCGCTGTGGTATCCATCAACGAAATTAACTTCTCGAGAACAGGCAAGTTCTCTGAAGGCCTTTTATAGTCCGCGTTTAGATGCGATCTTAAGGATGCTTTTCTAAGCGCATTAAGATCTGCATAGGAGTTAACAAAGTTGCCAAACCATAGCTCAACCTTGAATGACTCAAAGTAGTCAAAACGATTCGCATATGGGGGACTGAAGATCACCGAATCGAAAGTCTCCCCCTTGAGCATTTCGCCAAGATTGAATGCACTACCCTCTATCAGCTGCTGCCCCGTCCAATCTCCAGATTGCCATTCAACAGTGTCTTCCAGCATCATCTCTAGCTGGTGCGTAAAGGTTTTGGAGAAAAAAGCCGTTTGATCCGCCCCGAATCTTTCCAGTTGCCATTCGCCGTCGGCGCGATTCTCGTACTTACCCTTTTGACGC
Organism: Rhodocyclaceae bacterium UBA2271; assembly: GCA_002347405.1. Lineage (GTDB taxonomy): Bacteria > Pseudomonadota > Gammaproteobacteria > Burkholderiales > Rhodocyclaceae > Sulfuricystis. Next base: position 53,174 of record DDXB01000015.1, read on the forward strand.
TTCTTGTTGCGATACTTTATCCCGTTGCCTTCCTTGAAGTAGCTGCCGACCCCTTCTAGGATGGCCAGCCAGGCAAGGAATACAAAGTTTCGTGCAAGAGGGTCGGTTTTAAATGATATTTCAATAGCTGTTCTGGCGCGTAAAACAGCATCAAGCATCTGTGGCTCAAATACTTTCTTCGATATGCTCAGTTCGGGGAGTGGCCATCGTTCACTACTTCTAAGGAGGGAAGGAAAACTTCCAAGGAAACTCCTAATTTTGCGTATTGAAGACGGCTTCAGTGGCGTCAGCTTAACCTTTGACGAGAACGCGGCAATCGGATTTAAATCGATACCTACAGACTTTTTCCCTCTTATAGCAGCGCCAATAGGAATAGAACCACAACCACTGAATGGGTCGAGAATTCGACTGCCCAGCTGCAGCTTATCAATAAGCTCTGGTGAATATGCTTCTCGATATCTCAACCAACGATGCATGGGCGATGACGCGTTGCCTCGCCAATGCACAAAGGGCCCAAGATCGAAGCGTTGCTCAATCGGGTAGAGCGCATCCAGCGGCTCCAGGATTTTTGTTAGGTTTTTATGCACTTGAGCTACAACACGTTCCGGTTTTGTGTTCGAGATATTTCTGCCCACTGACTGAATACCAATGCTCTCTCGCATCGCTTCTGTGTTTAGTTGGGACATTTCATTGGTTTCGCGCAGTGAATCCATCATCCGCTCCTTTTGGTTTTTGGGGGGGTGATGAGGCCATCTGTTTCGCGGAAAGCCAAGGTCATTCTTTGGTTCCACGAGCTGTGGCAACGCTTGTTAACAATGGCAACTGCGGTCCTAACTCGTCGCGACGACGCTCTAGAAGTTCTGCAACAGCTTTGCGAACCAACCACGCTACCGACACGTCGTTTTGGGCTGCAAGTTGAGCCACCTCGTTGAACATGTGCTCGTCAAGGGACACGGAGGTGCGTACGATCTTCTTGTTAAGTCGCGGTCGTGCCATCAAAGTAATGTTTTATGCACCATAAAACATCATTCTATAGTGTGTCTACCTGTCACACAAGCCCATGTGGCAGACATCTAAGCAGCGGCCCGAAGGCGCAGGATTGTTCGGTGCCGCTGTTCGCCCATTCGTGCCCCCGAACGAATGAGCAGGCCAGCGGCAAGCCTGTCGGTCACCGCCCTTGATCACGGAGGGACGCGAAAACTCCGTTGTGGGGATGATGACCCTGATGCTTCCGGATTGTTAAAGAACCGTGGGCCGCCTGCGTGGACGCCGTCACGACCTTCCTGTGGAAGGATTTCGCTCACTACGCCTGATTGCGCGCCGCTTATTTGTCCAGCGCCACCATGCGGACGATGCTGTCGAACTCGTTCAGCACGTCAGGGTGGTTTCTGGTCAGGTGGCGCAAGATGGCTTCGTTGGCCATTAGCTTGGCGAGATAGCCCTTAGCCAGCACCAGGTTGAGGATGTCCTGACCATAGGTCTGCTCGGCGAGCTTGAACTGCTCGTGGAGGTTGCCCATCTCCCTCTCCATCTTGGCCATCTGGTCGGCGCTGACGCCGGTCATCTTCTTGGGCTTGGTTTCACCGACGAGCAAGTTGCTGGGCGTGGCCGCAACCAGCGCTTGGGCATAAGCGACCGTGATGTTGTTGGCGCTGACCATCAGTTCGACGCACTCAACCTGACGCGTCGGCTTGAGCTTGCGCAGGACTGCACCAAGGTTTGCCGAAAACGTCTGGTCGCGCAGCAACTCGGCGGCCTCCGGGCAGATCCCTTCCAGCAGGTTTAGCTTCTTGATGATGTGGCTGATGTCCACGTCCAAGGCCTTCGCCAGCTTTTCCGGGGTGACGCCCCGTTCGACAGCGCGACGGATCATGAGGTGCTCCTGAATACTGGAGAGGCGATTGATCCGGTTGTTGTAGGTGTAGCTTTCGTCATCGGTGGCTACCAGGCAGGGAGCCTTGTCGAAGCCCAGCTGTTTCAGCGCGACCAGTCGTGTGTGCCCGTCCAGCAAGATGTGCTGCCCCTCGCGGTTGGGCTTTCCCACCGACAGGGGTTCGATCAGCCCGACCGCCTCGATAGATGCGGTGATTTGCTTGAATTTCCGTGAGGCAAGCAAGCCTTCTGGCGTCTTGCGCGAAGGCAGAACGGACGAGAGGGAAAGAATCAATGGCTCTGGCACGAAGCCAAGGGGCAGTTTGTTCATGTGCTGCTCCCTCGAGCCCAGACCCGCTCCGCCAGATACTGGGGCAGTGTGTCGAGCCCTTCCGCGCGCAGCAGGGTGGTGAAATTCTCGTCGGCCAGCAGTTGGCGCAGGGCCCCGACGATGAACAGCAAGTTGCGTTGAGCGGTCTCTGCTTTCCTGACCAGTAGCTTCTGTCGCTCGACTTCCCTCTGGTAGTTCCGCACCAGGCTGGACGTGGTGACATCCTCATTGGCCTTGCGGGATGTCATCCTGCCGCCGATGGACTTGCCTTGGGTGCGGCGACGTTCGATCACACGACGGGCTTGAATCAACTGGCTGCCACGCAGCTTTCCGGTTTCGTAGGCATCTTGTAGTGCGGCTTGAATCGCTTTCTCATCGCTGCCCGCGCCGGCGATGGTGATCGCCGCATTGAGAGGGATGCGCCCGCTGCCCACGGCCATCAGCAGTCGTTGCTCACCGTTCTGCAGCAATTGCAGGATGCCCTGAACGTACTCCGGACTCAGACCTGTCTTTTGTGCAATGGATTTCTTGTCATAGCCCTGATCCCGCAGTTGCTCGATGCCGGACAGCAATTCCAACGGGCTGAACTTTCGCCGGGCGATGTTCTCGGTGAGGCTCATGATGAAGGCCGATTCGTCATCGACGTTCATCACCATTGCAGGGATTTCTTGATGCCCGAGCGTCTTGAAGGCCTTGAAGCGCCCCTCGCCGCAGATGAGGAGATAGTGCTCGCCGTTGCTCCCAGGACGCGGCGTCACGATGATGGGCTTTTTCAGGCCGATGTTCTGGATGTTGCCAACGATCTGCTCGAACACACGGCTGTTGCGTTCGCGGGGGTTGAGAACTTCAATCCGTTCGAGAGGAATCATCCGTAACTCCGAATGCCGATGCTCTTTGTCCTGATTCATGCGGCCCTCCTTATGCGGATGCGCCGGGCCATGCCATACAGGTAGTCCAGGCTGTCGAAGCGATAGCACTCAAACTCGATGCCGTTGTGGTCGGCCAGATGGATACGTGCCTGACCGAAGTCCAGTCGGGGCAGCAGGTAGTAATCCAAGGCGGCCTGATTGCTGTCGTCCAGCCGCACGGCCACCGTGATGTCGGGCGCGAGGCTGGTATCGAAGCGCACTTTCCAGCGCCGTCGCCCGTTATCGAGCAATTGGCAGCGAGCCAGCACCAGTGAAACGGTGAACTCGCGATTCACGGTGAGGAGGTCGGTGGCCGGATCGCGTTCCACCATGCCGCCCACCTCGGCGATCATCCGTTCAGTCTGGCCGACGATCTCCGGGTGTAATCGGCGCAGGAACTGATTCGCTTCCAGATACTGGTAGTCCCGATCCGGAGTGAAGCCCACCGTCTGGTACGCGCGAATCAGACTGCCGAAACGATGCGCGTAGGCCGCCGACGAGGGCATGCCTTCAGCTTCATCGATGATCAGGCCGGACAGGTAGCCGTGGCGCTGGTAAAGATTGCGCAGCTTCTCGATCAACTCCTCGTCGCTGTACCGATGTGCCCTTGCGCGCAAGATGCCCTGCGCCGTGTAGAAGAGCTCCGGTGGCACGATGCCCTCGAACGCGCCTTCCTTCTTGATCCACATCTCTGGGCTGTTGACCACCCGGTGCTTCTTGAGTTTGAAGGATCGCCGGTTGTAGATGTTGTTGCCGATGTATTTCTCGTTGGACAACACTTCGCGGATGGTCGCTCGTGTCCAATCGCGCCCAAGGTCAGTACGCGTTCCTTGTGCATTCAGCCGTTCGGCGATGTCCAGCTCCGTCTGGTTGTCGGTGACAAACCAGCGGTAGATCTGGTTGACCACGGCAACCTCATCATCCGGACCTGGCTGAAGGATGACGCGGTCGGTTTGCAGGCTCTTGTGCTCGCCACGCGCCAACTCACCTTTGAGCGTGCCGGACTGATCGACCAGCACGCGTCGCAGGCCATAGCCAGCGGGGCCACCTTGCCGAAAGCCCAACTCGATAAGGCGGCACTGACCAGCGAACACCTTGGCCGACAACTCCCGGCTGTATTCACCCGCCATCGCACGCTTGACGCCCTTGACGATGGTCGACACGGGCGAGCCGTCGTTTTCGAACTGTTCGGCGCAGTACGCGACCTGAATTCCGGCGCGGCGGCAAATGTATTCGTAATAGGCGCTCTCATCGGCGTCCTGGAACCGGCCCCAGCGGCTGACGTCATAGACCAAAATGATCTGGAAGTCCGCGCTGCCTGTCTCGACGTCCTTGATCAGCTGCTGCAGCGCCCGCCGCCCATCGATGCGCAAGCCGCTCTTGCCCTCGTCGGCATAGGTGCGAACGATCTCGATGTTGCGCCGGGCAGCGTATTCGCGGATCTTGTCGGCTTGGTTTTCCGTCGAATACTGCTGGTGCTCGGTCGACATCCGAACGTACTCGGCGGCCCGAAATGTCGGTGGCTGATCCGCCCCCGGAATGGAGAACTCTTCTGCCTGCATAGACCCGATCACTTTATGTTGTGTGAACTTGCTCTCGGGCCTGCCTTTCACCTCAATGGCATACACGTGGCCTGCAACGCGCGGCCGGAATGCACAGGGTTGAAATTGTTGCCATCCAGGATGATCGAGAGCCCATTTGGGCTTGAAGTTAAGGCCGGATTCCCTGGCTGTCGATCAAGTCATCTCTTGACGCATCCATCTTGCATTCACAGGTTTCGTACAGCAGCGTGATTTCAACTACCCAAGAGCCCGGTGTTCCATTCGGGACGTCTGGCCGTCTTGTGATCCGGTAGATGCCGGAAGGCAGAGCTGACACGTCCATCTTTACAGGATCGATGACTCGCTGCTGATGAGGCCCATCCGCTTGCGATCCTTGATCGCCGTCTGCCTGTTGTGCGTCTCGGTGATTGCGCCAATAGTCGTGGTTGCGCTTTGACCACGCGCGCTGTGCCGCCTGCTGATTGATGCGGTAGTCAGGATCGGATTGGAGTTTTGCCCGCTGCCATTCGCGCTTGCGAGCCCGCTGGCATTCAGGGGCGGAGCAGAACGCTTGGTCGGGAACCTGTGGGCGGGGTTCGAAGGGGTGGCTGCAGTGCGCGCAAAGTCGAGTAGTCATCGTGGTCTCCATGCAAAGTCCGTATGGAGACCGCCACTGACCGTGGCGAAGGGCGCGAAGCGGCTGCCCTATGAAGGGATATTCAACGAGCGACGGTGTTCAACGCGGGGGCCAATGCCACGCTCAAGCGGCCAACGATGGCGTGCAAGGGTTCTGGCGGAAGTTCGTTCTTCTTGAGAAATGCCAGCCACAGCGCCTGGCGCGAAGCGTCGTGTGCAAACTCGTCCGTCAGGCCGACTGGCAGCGCTTCAGGAACTGCCATGCCCCGTCTTTCAAACGTGGCCTTGATCGCCTGGGCCAGCAGATCGGTGTCCAGAGTTTCTCTTTCCAACAGCACAGATAGATCGAAGTAGTCCTTCAAGCGGCTGTTGGTCATGCCCAGCAAAGCGATGGCGTGGAGCTTTTCTGCGATGACGGTGTACGTTGGGTAGGCCCGCAGTCGTGGTGCGGGCATTTCCTCCAGCAGTACTGGGTAGACCGAATCAACAGGTGCCGGGGTGACGGCGTCGCCGAAGCCGACATCGATCTGGGTCTTGCAGCGTGCTCTGGCAAGATCGCCTGCAATCATCACGCGAACGCCACCGTAGCCTGCTTCCTTGCGGATCTCCTCGACCGTGACAGAGGCTGGGTCGAACACGATGCCGTCGTCGACCGGTACGGCTGCGATGTCCCGGAATACTTGGGCCACTGACTCCAGATCGCTGGCACCGAAGCCCAAGAGGTCGGCATCGCGTGTGGCCCGGTGTGGCATGTCGTACCAGAGCGTGAACAGCAGCGCACCTTTGAGCAGAAAGCGATCCGCGTGCGGCGACTGGGTCAGCCGATAGAGGATGCGCTCCAAGGCAAAGCGCACCAGCACCTGATTGAAATCGACGCCTTGTGCCTTGGCGACATTGAGCAGGCGCGCACGGACGGATGCCGCGACATTTGGGGTGGCCGCACTCATCCGACACTCTCCAGGTAGGGGCGCATCACGTTGGCCACGCGACATATCTTGGCGAAGCGCCAGATGTCGTCGACGGATGCCTTGCTGCGCGCCCGAGCGTCCTTTAGCGCCTCCAGCGCCACATCCAGCCCGATCTTGTTGCGGTGCTTGAAGCAGTCCGCCACGGTCTTGGCCACGCCGTACACCCGGAGCCTGACACCGTCGCGTTCGACTTCCTCAATCCCTGCCGAGTAGGCATCACCCGTGAACTGCACCATCTTGACGGGCGGGTAGTCGACCCGGGGCGGGTGGCTGCCCCGAGGCATGGCGATCCAGATCTGACGCGGCAGCTGCGTGGTCAGCTCATGAAACTGCAGCGCCGTAAGCAGGCAGAACACCGCTTGAGGTACCTTGGTGGCGATGGTGCCAAGGCTCTCGAATTCCGAAACCTGTGCATCCGGCAGACGGTACAGGCCACGCCCCACCTTCTCTAGTAGACCCGCAGCGGTCAGGCGCGTCAGAACGACCCGAGGCGCACTGATGGCGTCCAGATCGCTGGCGCGCAGTAGCCCCTTCTGGCTGGCCAGATCGAGGACGCGTTGATTGTGGGTACTGGAGAGCATGGGTGGAGTATGTTCCGTTATTTCGTCGAAAGCAACTTCTGGAAGACAAAACGAAACATTTAGCCCACGTTCTCCCGTTATCGCTGTAGGCAAACGATCCGCTGGGCGCGCTACAAATCGTGGCTTTTGCCGCCTCAATCGCAGCATCCCCTACACGAAAACCTTTTAAGCGAAATTATTTGATGATAGAATCCGATTGAACGAAATCCGATGACGGAGTTGCCAATGCCCCAGCCGAACCAAGAAACGATCCATGACCTGCTTGTGAGGAATATCCCGCGTGAGCTCGTCATGGGCCTCGAAGAAGCCAAGCTGGTCGGCGCTCAACGTGCCTATGCTGCGGCGCGAGGGATGGATGACGGGCACTTGCCCAGCGTGGTGGGGCAGTTGCGCCACTTCCATATGAACGAGTCCTTCCATCGCGCTCTCGCCGTTGCAGACGCATCTCCCTCACCGCTACGCGGCAATCAGATCGTCACAGGCCGATCTGGGATCTTCACCTTGGCACGGTTCAACACCAAGTATGGGGTCTGGAACAGCGGGCGGCGTAGCGAAACCCGAAAACAGATGTCGCTGGCAAACGCGGCCATCGAGCCACTGGTTCAACCCGGGCTCTTTTCAGGCTACGTGGAGCCATCCCAAGCGGTTGTGTTCGTCGTGGCCTGCTTTGCAGGATCGCTGCACAGCCAGCCGGACACACCCGTCTCCATCGAAATCGCGGTTCCAGATCGCCATATGCAAGGCTGGCTTTTCCGGGAACCAATTGAAGCATTCATCAAGCGCTACGACCAGCAGTCGACAGCAGGCCAGGACGATTTGGCTGTGCCGAAGCTGAAGAAGAACATTGGCAAACAACAAGACAAAGACGGAACAGGATCATGAGCAGGGGTGGTGTACAAGGATTTCAGAAAGATCGACTTAGCCAAATTCTTGCGGCCCGTCGTCTGACTCAAGTCCAGCTGGCCTCAATGGTCGATGTGTCTCCGGCGACCATCAGTAAGTGGCGCGCAGGAACGCAAGCGCCCGAGCCTGACGCGCTTGAACGCCTTGCTGGCGTCGTCAACGTCACGCCGGAATGGTTTACGCGTGCGCCCGGGGCGAAATTGTCGTTGCCGCTTTTTCGCAGCAACGCGTCAGCACACGTCGCTGCACGAGCCATGCTTGAGGCCCGCCTTGAGTGGGCCCAGGACGTGGCGGCTGCCCTGATGGAGTACGTTGACTATCCCGATGTCAATTTGCCCTCTCGCGATTACACCGATCCAGAAGAGATCACCAACGAGGACATCGAGAAGGCTGCCAGCGAATGCCGGGACCTGTGGCGTTTGGGCCGTTCGGCGATTCAAGACTTGGCGCTGGCAGTGGAAGGCGCTGGAGTGATCGTCGTACGGGAAGAAACCGGCATCGCTCAGATCGAAGGGCTATCGGCTTGGAGTGAAGCATTGGGGCGACCGCTCATTCTTTTGTCCGCCGACAAAAACAATGGGTACCGCAGTCGCTTCGATCTTGCTCACGAGGTCGGGCATCTGATCCTGCATCGTCACATTCAGCGCACGACAGACAACGCGCGCCACAAAATGATGGAAGCGCAGGCACACCGTTTCGCAGGCGCATTTTTGCTGCCCGCCGAAACGTTCGCCAGCGAAGTTCGCGTGCCACCGACTCTGGATGACTTGTTGCTGCTGAAGCGCCGTTGGGGCGTATCGGCGGCAGCGATCATCATGCGGCTGAAGGCTCTTGAGATGCTGGATGAAGATGGCGCTCTGATGCTTTTCAAGCGTCGCTCTGCTCGGTGGGGTGCGAAATCAGAACCCGGAGACGAGGATCGTCGACCAGAGCAGCCACGTCTGCTTCGTCGCACCATCGACCTTTTGGTCGAAGAGAAGGTCATGCCTTTGGACGCCATCCCGAGACACATCGGACTGGCTGCGGGCGACGTGGAAGCACTCGCCGGATTGCCTGAAGGCTACTTCCAGGGCAAAACCAATGTCGTGGAGTTTGCGCGACTGAAAGCAACCCAGAAGCAGGTTGATGACCAACCAGCCCAAGGCAATAAGGTGGTGCCATTCCGGCCCGTCTCCAAATCCTGATGTGAAAGGAACAGCGATGTCCAAGAACACAAAGCAGACGTCCTCACGAATTGGTCGGCTGGCATCGGAAACGCTGCAAAGCAGCAGTTCATCGCAAGTGGCCAAGAGTCTGGCCGCTTCGGCACTGTCTCAGCGCAGCGGCGACAAACAGACCGGTGCCCAGATGGAAGACAAGGCCGCACGCGTTTTGGCCAGCGACCGATACGCCAAAGAGACGAAAGAACTGGCGGCTTCGGTTCTGTCCCAGGCCAACAAGCAGCGCTGAGCCAGGGAGTCGAGTCCCTCATGTCACAGGATCTGAGCGACTCGCAACTGAAGGATCTCTGGCGTCAGGGAAAAATCCCGGTCATCTTCAAGCGCAATAAGCCACTCCCGGTCCTGGCGCGCATTCCGTTCGCCGAGGGGAACATGGAGTGGCTGCGGGATGGCCGACGCTCGAAGCCCGACTGGTGTGCGCAGTTCAAGGCCTGGGAAATTCCGACTGCGTGGTTTGACAGCGTGATCAAACTTGCGCTGAGGCGACACCAAGAGGTCTACGTGATCCAGTTCTACCGAGAGCACCAGAAGTGCGCTCCGGCATGCTGGAACGCTGAGGGCTTTCACTGCGAATGCTCTTGCATGGGGGAGAACCACGGCGGTGGCCATCCAGGCGGCAACTGGTACGAGGTTTCCGAAACCTTTGCCGTGTCCTGGGGGCAGCAGCGCTATTCATGCCGCCATCTGAAGGTCAAGAACCCCGGGCGCTGATCGTGGCAGTGCAAGCTATCGACGGTCGGAAATGCGCGGAGACAGCCAAAGTCCACCCGGACCTCCGCATCGTATATAATCTCGCCTACGGTGTCCTCGCCGGTGAGGCAGGAAGGTTCTCTCTAGTAGGGGACTACACCACCAGAATTAAACGGCTACCCTTCGGGGTGGCCGTTTTTTACTTGACGCTCGGCGCCATTGGGAAATCCAGGCCTTTCGTGCTTGAAAATTGACCGGCCCGGGTTGCCGCGGCCCGGCTTTTAGTCTCTAATTACACGGTTATTTCTTTTACAGACAGGTTCCGTGCAGGTTTTCGCCCTCGGCATCAACCACCATACCGCCCCGCTCGACATCCGTGAGCAGGTGGCGTTCGACCCGGCGAAGCTGACACTGGCGCTGCATGATCTGCTGCGCGAACGACCGGTGCGCGAAGCGGCGATCCTGTCGACTTGCAATCGCACCGAGCTGTATTGCGCGACAAACGAGCCGGCCGCTGCCATTGACTGGCTGGCCGAATATCACGCCATGCCGGCGCGGCGCATCGATCCCTACGTGTACCAGCATCCGCAGCGCGATGCCGTGCGCCACATGTTCCGCGTCGCTTCCGGACTGGATTCGATGGTGCTCGGCGAGCCGCAGATCCTTGGCCAGATGAAGCAGGCGGCGCGTGTCGCGGAGGAAGCCGGCACGCTGGGCACCCTGCTCAACAAGCTGTTCCAGCGCACCTTCTCCGTGGCGAAAGAGGTGCGTTCGACGACGGCGATTGGCGCCAACATCGTGTCGATGGCCGCGGCAGCGGTGCATTTGTCCGAACGCATCTTCGAGCGCCTGGCCGATCAAAGTGTTTTGTTCATCGGTGCCGGAGAAATGATCGAGCTGTGTGCCGCCCATTTTGCCGGCGGCAAGCCGAAGCGCCTGAGCATCGCCAACCGTACGCCCGAACGTGCCATGTCGATTGCCGAGCGTTTTGGCGGCGATGTGCTGCGTCTCGACGAGGTGGGCGACCGGCTCGCTGACTACGACATCGTGGTCTCATGTACCGCCAGCGCCCTGCCGATCCTGGGTCTCGGCATGGTCGAGCGGGCGCTGAAAGCGCGCCGGCACCGGCCGATGGTGATGGTCGATCTGGCCGTGCCGCGCGACATCGAGGCCGAGGTGGGTCAACTTGACGACGTGTTTCTCTACACGCTCGACGACCTGGGACAGATCGTCGAATCGGGCCAGGAATCGCGCCAGGCGGCGATTGTCGAGGCCGAGGAAATCATCACTCACCGTGTCGACGACTTTCTCCACTGGATGGAGTCGCGCGAGGCGGTGCCAATCATCCGTGCGCTGCGCGATACCGCCGATCGGGCGCGCCGCCACGAACTGGAACATGCGCTGAAACTGCTGCAGCGTGGTGACGATCCGGCGCAGGTGCTCGATGCCCTGTCGAAAGGGCTGACCAACAAGCTGTTGCACCCGCCGACGCAGGCGCTCAACCTGGCCGAGGGCGCCGAGCGCGCCGAGGTTGCGCAGGTCATTGCCCGCATCTGGCATCTTAATTCCGAGAAGTAGCGTACCGCTATCATTCGCGCCGCAGTCCTGCGGTGCGCTATTGCCTATTGAAAATCCATGAAAACCAGCATCCGTCACCGCCTTGAACAACTTGCCGACCGGCTCGCCGAACTCGATGCCCTGCTGGGCGCCGAGACGGCGACGCAGGACATGGAGGCGTTCCTGCGCCTGAACAAGGAGCGCGCCGAGATTGCCACCGTGGTCGAGCTGTTCGCTGCCTACCGGCAGGCTGAGGCCGACCTGGCTGCCGCCGCTGCCATGGAAAGCGATGCCGGGATGCGCGAATTTGCACGGGAAGAAGCCGCCGCGGCACAGGCCATCATGTCCGGGCTGGAGGATGATCTGCAGCGCGCCCTGCTGCCGCGTGATCCGAATGACGACAAGAGCGCCTTTCTCGAAATCCGCGCCGGCACTGGCGGTGACGAGTCCGCCTTGTTTGCCGGCGACCTGTTCCGCATGTATGCGCGCTTCGCTGAAAAGAACCGCTGGAAAGTCGAGGTGGTTTCGAAAAGCGAATCCGATCTTGGCGGTTACCGCGAAATCATTGCGCGCATCGAGGGCGCCGGCGCCTATGCCCGGCTGAAATTCGAATCCGGCGGCCATCGCGTGCAGCGCGTGCCGGCCACCGAAACGCAGGGCCGCATCCATACCTCCGCCTGCACGGTGGCCGTGCTGGCGGAGGCCGGCGCGATCGACGCCATCGACATCAACCCGGCCGACCTGCGCATCGACACCTATCGTGCCTCGGGCGCCGGCGGCCAGCACATCAACAAGACCGATTCTGCGGTGCGCATCACGCACCTGCCTACGGGACTGGTCGTCGAGTGCCAGGACGACCGTTCGCAGCATCGCAACAAGGCGCAGGCGCTTTCCGTGCTGGCCGCGCGACTGATGGACATGCAGGTGCGGGCGCAGCAACAGGAGATCGCCAGCACCCGCAAGAGCCTGATCGGCAGCGGCGACCGCTCCGAACGCATTCGCACCTACAACTTCCCGCAGGGACGCGTCACCGACCATCGCATCAACCTGACGCTCTACAAGATCGAGCAGATCATGGCGGGCGATCTTGACGAGTTGCTGGCCGGGTTAAGCGCCGAACACCAGGCCGAGCAACTTGCCGCACTCGCTGGCGAGTGATGAATAGTTCCTTGACCGAGGCGCTGAGCAGGGCGCGCGCCCAGATTCCGACCGGTGAGGCGCGCCTGCTGCTCGCGCGGGTTGTGGGGCGGTCGTCCGCGTGGCTGGAAGCCCACCGTGAAGAAGCCCTGTCGCCGCAACAACTGGCCGCGTTCAGTCATTTGGTGACGCGCCGTGCGGCGGGCGAACCGGTGGCTTACCTGCTCGGCACGCGTGAGTTTTACGGCCGTGATTTCACGGTGAACCCCGCCGTGCTGATCCCGCGTCCCGAAACCGAATTGCTGGTTGATGTCGTGCTGGAGAAAGTCGGCGTGACCGAAGGAAATCCCCGTGGGACTGGCGGGACAAAGTGCCCCGCAGCGGGTATGAAATGCCCCGAAGCGGGTACGGCGAGCAGCCATCCCGCCGCCAACACTATGACGGCGCGGATTCTCGATCTCGGCACCGGCAGCGGCTGCATTGCCATCACGCTGGCGCTTGAGTTGCCCCGCACGCGGGTGACGGCCGTCGATGTCGCGCCACAAGCGCTGGAGGTGGCCCGCGTGAATGCGCAACTGCTGGGCGCGTCAGTCGATCTTCTCGTGAGCGACTGGTTTGCGGAATTGCCGGAGGAGCGCTTCGATTTCATTGTCGCCAATCCGCCGTATGTCGCCGCCGGCGATCCGCACTTGCTTGAGGGCGACCTGCGTTTCGAGCCGCTGGACGCGCTGACCGATCAGGCGGACGGCCAGGCCGCGCTGCGCCATATCGTGGCGACTGCGCCGCGCTGGCTGAACCCCGGCGGCAGCCTGTTTTTCGAGCACGGCTTCGACCAGGCCGTTGCCGTTTTCGACCTGCTCGTTGCCGCCGGATTTGCCGGCATCGAACAACATCGCGACCTGGCCGGCATCGTGCGCGTCAGCGGCGGCAGGCTGCTTGACCCTTCGCCACCGAGCGACTAAACTATATCCGACTAAAACCCTATGTTATTAATCAAGGACCCCCATCATGGATGCCAAAGCGAAAATTCATCAAACCGTTACCGAAAACCCCGTCGTGCTCTACATGAAGGGCACCACACAGTTTCCGCAGTGCGGCTTTTCAGCCAAGGCGGCGCAGATCCTGAAGGTCTGCGGCGTGAACTTCGTCGACGTGAATGTGCTGGCCGACCCCGAAGTGGTCCCGGCGCTGAAGGAATATGCCGACTGGCCGACGATTCCGGTGCTTTACATCAAGGGTGAATTCATCGGCGGCTGCGACATCATGACCGAGATGTACCAGGCCGGCGAACTGCAGCAGAAGCTGGCTGGCCTCAACGCAGTTCAGCATTAAGCCGCACGATCATCCGCTGGGCCTGGCCGAGGTAGCCGGCGCCGAACAGGTTGAAATGATTTAGGACGTGATACAGGTTGTAGAGCGTCTTGCGTGTTTCATAGCCCGGGTCGAGCGGCCATGCTGCCCGGTAGGCGGCGTAGAACGACTCGGGAAAGCCACCGAACAGTTCGGCCATGGCGATGTCCGCTTCGCGGTCGCCACGATAGACGGCCGGGTCGAAGATTACCGGCGTGCCCGCTGCAACTCCTTCGGCAATTTGGGCGGCATTCCCCGACCAGAGGTCGCCATGCAGCAGGCTGGGCGCAGGTCGGTAATCCAGAAAGAATGACGAAACTCGTTCGGCAAGCCGTTCGCCCTGATCGCGCAAGCTGCGCTCCATGCCGTTCTGGCTGGCCAGCGCGAGTTGCGGCTGCAGGCGCTCGGCGGCGAAAAATCCTGCCCAGGTGCGATGGCTCTGGTTGGATTGCGGCGTGCCGCCGATGAAGTTGTCGCGCGGCCAGCCGTAGGTGGCATCGCTGTCCGCTCCGCTTGCCCGATGCAAGCCGGCCAGGGCTTCGCCCAACGCGGCGGCACCCGCAATATCCAGACTGCGCAGCGCCAGATATTCAAGGATCAGGAAGGCTGCGGTTGATCCGACTGCCGCCGTTCCGCCAGCGCCGACTTTAGGGACGCGCACCGCGCCCCTGGCCTGCAAGGCGTTCAGCCCGTCGGCTTCGGCTTCGAAGGAGGCCGCTGCGGCGATGGTATCGGTCTTGACGAAAAAACGCCGCTCGCCATCTTCCAGCAGCCAGGCATCATGGATGCAGCCGCCCGCGACCGGCTGCGCCGACTGCAGAAGGAACGGTTGACCGGTTGCAGCCTCGATGGCAGCGGCGATAGCCTCCGCCAGTGCCGGGTGAAGCATTTTCAGGGGCCAACCAGAAGCAGATTGGTATGTGAAAGGCGCTGCGCCAGCACCAGCAAAAAGCTTCTGTAGAAGTGCATGCGACAGGCGTCGGACGCGTGGCGCAGCGATTGTCCGGGAATGATGACAATGCGTGAGTTGGTCTGCGCGACGACATCGGCACCGCGGTGCGGATGGCGGCGGTCGATCACGGCAATTTCGCCGATCACTTCGCCGCGCCCCAGCACGCCAAGAACATGCTCCTGTTTGCTGATGCGGATTTCTCCCTCGAGAACGAAGCAGAAATGGTCACCCGGCTCGCCATCCTTCATCAGCCGGGTGCCGGCGGCGATTTCCTCCCAACGGGCGAAGCGGACGATCTCCCAGATTTCGACGTCGCTGAATTCCTCGAAGAAATTCAGTGCGCGCAGGCTTTCGAACTTCTCGCTGTCGGGCGTTTCCTGCTGGCGCGTGGCCAACTGGCGGTTACGGAACGCCTGCGCCAGATCGTGCGAAAACTCGGCCCAGCTGGTGTAGCGATCCGTCAGCTCCTTCTGCATGGCGCGCGCGACCAGGGTGTCGAGCGCCACGGGTATGTCGCTGCGGAAGGTCGAGGGGGCCGGCGGCTCGATATTGCAGATCTGGTAGATCATGCCGAAGTTGCTGCTGGCCTGGAACGGCAACCGGCCGGACAGCATTTGGTACATGACGACGCCCAACGCGTAGATGTCGGTCTGGTGGTTGAGCGCCTGTTCGCGCACCTGCTGCGGCGACATGTAGGCGGGCGATCCGATGCCGACGACCTGAGTCTGCGTCTGCTCGGCGCTGGTCTGCATGCAGGCACCAAAGTCGGAAATCTTGATTTCGATGTCGGCGTTCGGCTGGTTCGCATCGAGCGGATGAGCCAGCAGAATGTTGGCCGGCTTGATGTCGCGGTGGGTGATGCCGAGGCGGTTGGCGTATTCCAGCGCACGCGTGCACTTGAACACGATCTCGACCACGCGTTCGATCGGCAGCAGCCGATCGGAGTGGCAGAAATACTCCAGCGTGCCGCCCGGCACGTATTCCATGACGATATAACTTTCTTTTTCGCCGACGACGGCATCGAAAATCTGCACGATGTGCGGATGCACCAGTTTGCCGGCGAGCGAAGCCTCGTTGAGCAATAGACGGCGGAAGAGCTTGCCGCGTTTACGATCAGAGAGGATTTCGGGAAAGATCAGCTTGACCGCCACCTCACGCCCGGCGAAGGGGTCGTAGGCCAGATAAACCGTGGAGGTGGCACCATCGCCGAGCTTGCGGATGATTTCGTACTTGCCACCGATCTTTTGCATAATGTTCTCGTCTAGAGTTTTGCGCGCAACCGCTCAATGGCGGCCCTGACCTGTTGCGGCGCGGTGCCGCCCAGATGGTCGCGGGCGGCCAGCGAACCGGCCACTGAAAGCACTTCAAATACATCGTCGTCGATCAACGGCGAAAACTTCTGCAACTCGGCGAGCGGCAGGTCGGCGAGGTCGCAGCCCTGCGTTTCGGCCGTGCGCACGGCGCGCGCCACGGCCTCGTGGGCATCGCGGAACGGCAAGCCGCGCTTGACCAGATAGTCGGCAAGGTCGGTGGCGGTGGCATAGCCCTGGCGCAGTGCGGCCGCCATCGCCTCGGGCTTGACCTGAATGCCCGGCGCCATGTCGGCGAAGATGCGCAGCGTATCGATCAGGGTGTCCGCCGTGTCGAACAGCGGTTCCTTGTCTTCCTGGTTGTCCTTGTTGTAGGCGAGTGGCTGGCCCTTCATCAGGGTCAGCAGACCCATCAGGTGGCCGAAGACGCGGCCGCTCTTGCCGCGCGCCAGTTCCGGCACGTCCGGATTCTTCTTCTGCGGCATGATCGACGAGCCGGTACAGAAACGATCGGCCAGATCGATGAAGCCGACGCGCGGACTCATCCACAGGATCAGCTCTTCCGAAAAGCGCGACAGATGCACCATCACCAGCGACGCAGCGGCGCAGAACTCGATGGCGAAGTCGCGGTCGGAGACGGCATCCAGCGAGTTTTCGCAGACGGCCTCGAAGCCGAGTTCGCCCGCGACGAACTCGCGGTCGATGGGAAAGGTGGTGCCCGCCAGCGCTGCCGCGCCGAGCGGCAGGCGGTTCACTCGACGACGCGCGTCGGTAAAGCGTTCGCGGTCGCGGGAAAGCATCTCGACATAGGCCAGCAGGTGGTGGCCGAAGGTAACCGGCTGGGCCACTTGCAGATGGGTAAAGCCGGGCATCGGCGTCGCGGCGTGCTGCGCGGCAACTTCGAGCAGGGCGCGCATCAGGTCGGCCAGCAGGCCGTCCAGCGTGTCAATGGTGTCGCGCAGCCAGAGGCGGATGTCGGTGGCGACCTGGTCGTTGCGCGAACGGCCGGTATGCAGGCGCTTGCCGGCATCGCCGATCAGTGCGGTGAGGCGCTTCTCGATGTTGAGATGGACGTCTTCGTCGTCGAGATTCCAGACGAATGAACCCGCAGCGATTTCCTCGGCAACCTGCGCCAGGCCGCGCTCGATGGCGGCAAAGTCGTCCTGCGTAATAATGCTTTGCCGCGCCAGCATCCTGGCGTGCGCGAGCGAACCGCGGATATCCTGTACCGCCATGCGCTGGTCGAAAAAGACCGAGGCGGTATAGCGTTTGACAAGCTCTGAAACGGGTTCGGAAAAACGGCCTGACCAGGCTTGGGCGGTGTTGGCGGGGGAGGGGTTTGCGATGGGGCGATCTGCCATAATGTGCGTGATAATGCCGTATAAATGCCTGTGAATCCATGAGTATAACCGCCATCCCGCCCGCTTTACGCCTGCCTGACTTCCGCAACCTGGGTGTCTGGCTGCGCGTGTTGCTGGTGGCGAACGGTTTTCTGCTGGCGGCGGCGCTCGCCGGCAATCGCAGCCTGGCATTGTTGCCGCGAGAAGTAGGCGAATTGGCCGCGCTGGTCGAGCCGGCGCTGTTGCTCACGCTGGCGCTGCTGTTTGTCCTCGCCCCCGCCTTGCAGCGGCTGCCGCCACGCTTGGCGGGCCTGCTGATCGTCATGCTGGCGGTGGCGACGACGGCCGGGATAGGCGGCCTGCTGGCGCAGGTACTGGGTGGCGAGAACAGCTGGCGAGCCCCGCTGGCCGCTGGCGTATTGGCTTTTGGCACGCTGCTGTGGTTCGACCTTGCAGCGCGCGCGCATGCGCCGGCACTGGCCGAAGCGCGGCTGGCGGCGCTGACCGCCCGGATTCGCCCGCACTTCCTGTTCAACAGCCTGAATGCCGTGCTCGGCGTGATCCGCGATGATCCGCGGCGGGCCGAGACGACTTTGGAAGAGCTGGCAGAACTGTTCCGCGCCCTGATGCAGGACAACCGCGAACTGGTGCCACTCTCCGACGAGATCGCGCTGGCGCGCAAATATCTGGAAATAGAGCATTTGCGTCTCGGCGAACGACTGCAAGTGAAGTGGGATGTGAGTGACTGCCCGCCCGATGTCCTGGCGCCGCCCCTGTTGTTGCAGCCCCTGATAGAAAATGCCGTGTATCACGGCATCGAACCGGCGACGACGCCGGGCGAGATTCGTGTGCTGCTGGCTGTCAAGGGCGAACGGGTGAGGATCGAGATCGACAATCCCTGGCTGGGCGAAGGCGACCACAGAAAGGGTGCCGGCAACCACATGGCACTGGCCAACCTGCGCGAACGTTTGTTGCTGTTCTACGACCTCGAGGCCGGGCTTGACAGCAGCGTCAGCGACGGCCGCTATCGGGTGCGCATCGATCTGCCGGGAAAGCGCAAGGCACGTCATGGCTGAATTGCCGCACATCCTG
Source organism: Rhodocyclaceae bacterium UBA2271 (assembly GCA_002347405.1). Lineage (GTDB taxonomy): Bacteria > Pseudomonadota > Gammaproteobacteria > Burkholderiales > Rhodocyclaceae > Sulfuricystis. The sequence goes on from DDXB01000015.1 coordinate 71,562, forward strand.
ATTGTCGATGACGAAGCGCCGGCGCGAGCGCGATTGCGCACCTTGCTGGCCGACATTGCCGACGACTTTCCCCACCGGATCGTTGGCGAGGCCGGAGATGGTCTTGCCGCCCTGGAATTGCTCACGAAGGTTTCCGCCGATATCGCCCTGGTCGACATCCGCATGCCGCGCATGGATGGCATCGAACTGGCCCAGCAACTGGCCGGCCTGCCCCAGCCGCCGGCGGTTGTTTTCGTGACTGCTTACGACGAATTCGCGCTCAAGGCCTTCGAACTGGCGGCCGCCGATTACCTGATGAAACCGATGCGCGCCGCCCGCCTGCTGGAGGCGCTGAAAAAGGCGCGCCGCCTGGCGCCCGCCGATACTCTGCTGCAGGCGTTGGCACCGGCCGGTCGCATGCGGCTGCGCGTGGTGGAGCGCGGTAACGTGCTGCTGCTGCCGGTCGCCGACATACTGTATCTGCGCGCTGAACAAAAATATGTCACCGCGCGCACCGCCCTGCGCGAATTTCTGCTCGAAGAATCGCTGGCCCACCTTGAGACGGAGTTCGCGCCGCGTTTCGTGCGCATCCACCGCAACTGCCTGGTGGCGATCGATGCCGTGGTCGGCGTGGTGCGCGAAAGCGACAAGGCCGGCGACAGTGATCCGCATTGGGCCTTGTGCCTGCGCGATGTGCCGGAACACCTGCCGGTCAGTCGGCGCCAGTGGCCTGAAGTGAAGGCGCAGTTGGGGTTCTGAAAAAGTCGGCGTGACCGAAGGGAATCCCCGTGGGACTGGCGGGACAAAGTGCCCCGCAGCGGGTATGAAATGCCCTGAAGCGGGTACGGCGAAAGTAGTGGCAGTCGCCATGAAGCGCAGCCCTTGTAGGTCGGGATTTATCCCGACATGTCGGGCTGACGCCCGACCTACATCCAGCCAAGTCAACGTGACTGATTGCTAGCTGGCAAAGCGTTTTACCAATTGCTTATTAAGCCCCGCTCGTGGCAAAGTTACACACTCGGCAAGGTTATTACCTGCTGACCGCTATTCCACCCACTTTTCCATAAAACCATGATTAAAAGCATTCTTGTCGCCAACCGGAGCGAAATCGCCATCCGTGTGCTGCGTGCGGCCAGCGAAATGGGCATTCGCACCATCGCCATCTATTCCAACGAAGACCGTTTCGCCCTGCACCGTTTCAAGGCCGACGAGTCGTATCTGGTCGGTGCCGGCAAGAAACCGATTGACGCCTATCTCGATATTGCCGACATCATCCGCATCGCCAAGGAGGCGCAGGTCGATGCGATCCATCCGGGCTATGGCTTCCTTTCCGAGAATCCCGACTTCGCCGAGGCCTGCGCCGTCGCGGGCATTGTCTTCATCGGCCCGCGGCCAGAAGTGATGCGCCTCCTGGGCAACAAGGTGTCGGCACGCGCACTGGCCGAGCAGGCCGGCGTGCCGGTGATGCCAGCCACGGGCGCACTGCCGACGGAGCTTGCCGCAGCGAAAAAACAGGCCGCTGCCGTTGGCTACCCGCTGATGCTGAAAGCCAGTTGGGGCGGCGGCGGGCGCGGCATGCGCGTGATCGAAACCGCGGCCGACCTCGGGCCGGCCATGGAAATCGCCCGGCGCGAAGCGCTGGCCGCCTTCGGCAACGACGAGATCTACCTCGAAAAACTGGTGCGGCGCGCCCGCCATGTCGAAGTGCAGGTGATGGGCGACACGCACGGCAACCGCGTGCACCTGTTCGAGCGCGACTGCTCGGTGCAGCGGCGCAACCAGAAAGTTGTCGAGCGCGCGCCGGCCGCCTATCTCACCGAGCAGCGGCGTGCCGAACTGTGCGACGCCGCGCTGCGGCTCGCCAAGGCCGCCAACTACACGCACGCCGGCACCGTCGAGTTCCTCATGGATGCCGACACCGATCAGTTCTATTTCATCGAGGTCAATCCGCGCATCCAGGTCGAGCACACGGTCACCGAACTGGTCACCGGCGTCGATATCGTCAAGGCACAGATCCGCATTTCCGAGGGCGCGACCATCGGCGCGGAGGATTCCTATGTGCCCAGGCAGGAGGAGGTGCGCCTCAATGGCTACGCCCTGCAGTGCCGCATCACCACCGAAGATCCGGAGAACGGCTTCACGCCCGACTACGGCCGCCTCAACGTCTATCGCAGCCCGGCCGGCTTCGGCATCCGGCTCGATGGTGGCACCGCCTATGCCGGCGCAGTGATCACGCCGTACTACGATTCGCTGCTGGTCAAGGTGACGTCCTGGGGCCACAGTCCCGACGAGGCGGCGCGCCGCATGGACCGGGCGCTGCGCGAGTTCCGCGTGCGCGGCCTGTCGTCGAACCTGCTGTTCCTCGAAAACGTCATCGCCCATCCGCTGTTCCGCTCGGGCGAATGCACCACGCGCTTCATCGACGAGACGCCGGAGCTGTTCAAGTACCAGAAGCGGCGCGACCGCGCCACCCGCATGCTCAAGTTCATCGGCGATGTCATGGTCAATGGCAACCCGGAGATGAAGGGCCGGGCGCTGCCGCCGCTGCCACTCGCCAGGCCGCAGAAGCCTGCCGTCGCCATGTGCGATCTGGCCGTCGCGCCACCGCCCGGCACGCGCGACCGGCTCAAGCAGCTTGGGGCTGACAAGTTTTCCGCCTGGATGAAGAACGAGAAGCGCGTCCTGCTCACCGACACGACGATGCGCGACGCGCACCAAAGCCTGTTCGCCACGCGCATGCGCACCCATGACATGACCGAGATCGCGCCGCACTACGCGCGCCTGCTGCCCGACCTGTTCTCGCTGGAATGCTGGGGTGGCGCCACCTTCGACGTCGCCATGCGCTTCCTCAAGGAAGACCCGTGGGAGCGTCTCGCGCAATTGCGCGCCGCCGTGCCCAATGTGCTGTTCCAGATGCTGCTGCGCGGCTCGAATGCCGTCGGCTACACCAGCTATGCCGACAACGTGGTGCGCTACTTCGTGCAGCAGGCGGCCAAGGAGGGCATCGACATCTTCCGTGTCTTCGACTCGCTCAACTGGGTGGACAACATGCGCGTGTCGATGGACGCGGTGATCGAATCCGGCGCGCTGTGCGAGGCGACCATCTGCTATACCGGCGACATTTTCGACACGACGCGGCCGAAATTCAACCTCAAATACTACGTCGACCTGGCCAGGCAACTCGAAAAGGCCGGCGCCCACATCATCGCCATCAAGGACATGGCCGGCGTGTGCAAGCCGCGCGCCGCGCGCGAACTGGTGCGGGTGCTCAAGCAGGAAGTCGGGCTGCCGCTGCATTTCCATACCCACGACACCAGCGGCATCGCCGCCGCTTCGGTGCTGGCCGCCGTCGAGGCCGGTTGCGACGCGGTGGATGGCGCGCTCGACGCGATGAGCGGGCTGACCTCGCAACCCAACCTCGGCTCGATCGCCGCCGCGCTGTCCGGCAGCGAGCGCGACCCCGGCATCGACCTCGGCAACCTGCAGGCCCTGTCGCAATACTGGGAAGGCGTGCGCCGGCAGTACGCCCCCTTCGAAGCCGACATCCGTGCCGGCACCGCCGATGTCTATCGTCACGAAATGCCCGGCGGCCAATACACCAACCTGCGCGAACAGGCGCGCGCCATGGGCCTCGCGCATCGCTGGAACGAAATCTCGCAGACCTATGCCGACGTCAACCTGCTGTTTGGCGACATCGTCAAGGTCACGCCCACCTCGAAGGTGGTTGGCGACATGGCGCTGTTCATGGTGGCCAACGGCCTGACACCCGCCGAAGTGCGTGATCCGGCACGCGAGATCGACTTCCCCGATTCGGTCATCTCGCTGATGAAGGGCGAACTGGGCTTCCCGCCCGACGGCTTTCCGGTCGAATTGCAGAAAAAGGTGCTGAAGGGCGAAGCGCCGCTGCCCGGCCGGGCCGGCGACTCGCTGCCGCCGGTCGATCTGGAAGCGAAGCGCAGCGAAGCCGAGACCGCCGTCGGCCGCAAGCTCAGCGACACCGACCTCGCCTCCTATCTGATGTATCCGAAGATCTTCAAGGATTACGCCGCCCATCGCAGCCACTATGGCGACATGGCGGCATTGCCGACCCCGACCTTCTTCTACGGCCTGCAGACCGGCGAAGAGATCTGCGTCGACCTCGAACGCGGCAAGAGCCTGATCATTTCTCAGCAAGGCATGGCCGGGCCGGACGAGGAGGGCCAGGTCAAGGTCTTCTTCGAACTCAACGGTCAGGCGCGGCTGATCCGTGTGCCCAAGGCCGGGCTGGTGGCGGCGAAGACGAAGCCGAAGGCCGAAGAAGGCAACCCGAAGCATCTCGGCGCGCCGATGCCCGGCACCGTCGTCACCGTGGCCGCGCATGTCGGCCAGAAGGTGGCGAAGGGCGACCCGCTGGTGTCCATCGAGGCGATGAAAATGGAGACCATGCTCACGGCAGAGCGCGAGGGCGTCGTCCACGCCATCCACGTCCGTCCCGGCGATAACGTGAATGCGAAGGATCTGTTGGTCGAGTTTGCGTAAAAAGTCGGCGCTGGCGGGACGGCGTCCCCGGTCGCCGCTGAGGCGGCGTACAAAAGTTTGATCGAATAATGGAAGAAATTGACGGAAGAAATCGATTGCCGGGTGTCCGGTGACATGACATGATCCGCGGTCGTGTGACATAAACAATGAAATCATCCGCGCAATTACTTACTGTGCTGTTGCCAATCTCCTTCGGGAATGCAGAATGCCGTGCCTTCGTGTGGTTAAGGCGCGAACTCTGACCGTGCGTCGTTTCGTCACCCACCTTTTCCTCGTGTGCCTGCTGGCACTGTCATTGCCAGCCGCGGCCAAGGAGCGGGTCTGGGTGGTGCTGTCTGCTGAAGATGGTGTTCATGCCGAAACGGCAACGGTGCTGCGTAACGAGTTGGAGGGGGAGGCGACCCTGAAGTTCGGCGTGCCCGGCAAGCTGCTGGATACGCATGAGCCCCCACCGACGCTGATCGTGACGGTGGGAACCGTTGCCTTTGATACGACATACAAGTGGCTGAGCGAGCGCCATGCCATCTGGGGGCACGTGCCGGTGTTGGCTACCCTGTTGCCCCGGAGTGCCTTCGATGCGCGCGTGGCGGAGGCGGGTCGCTCGGCACGTGCCCTGTCCGCGGTGGTGCTGGACCAGCCGATCAGCCGGCAGATGGCACTGATCGAGCACGTCTTGCCGAATCGGTTGCGGGTCGGCGTGTTGCCGGGGCCGCAGACGCGCCCCCTGTTGTCGCAGCTGAAGAAGCAGGCGAGCCTGCGTGACTTGCGTCTGGTCGTCGGTTCACCTGTCGATAGCCCGGAGAAAGTTTACCCGGCGCTCAAGGAGGTTTTTGAATCTGCCGACGTATTGCTGGCCTTGCCGGATTCGCTCATCTACAACGGCAGCAGCCTGCAGAATATCCTGCTGGCCAGTTATCGGGCGCGCGTGCCGGTAGTGGCCTTTTCGCCGACCTATGTGAAGGCGGGCGCCCTGGTGGCGGTCTATGCCACGCCCACGCAAGTGGGGCGCCAAACGGCCGGTGCCGTGCGTGGCTGGCTGGCGGGCCGTGGCTTGCCGCCGGTGCAGCCGCCGCGTGAATTTGATGTGGTGGTGAATACCCATGTGGCAAAGTCGCTGGGTTTGCAGGTTGACGATGCCGAGCGGATCGCCGCGGCGCTAAAGAAAGCAGAAGCGGGGGCGAGGCCATGATCGCCCGGATTTGGGCTCGCCTGGGCATGCGCGGCCGCTTGCTGTTTGCGGCCATCCTGCCGGCCTTGTTGATGGTGACGGTGCTTGAAATCGTCTTTCTCAAGCAGTATAAGAACAATAACGAGCGCGCCTTTATTGAACGCGGCAAGGCGATCGTGCAACAGATGAGCACGGCAGCCGAGTACGCGCTGTTCAGCGGCAGTGTCGATACCATCGAGCGCCTGGCGGCCAGTGTGCGTGAGAGTAATGCAGACATTGTCGCGGTCAGCGTGCTGGATGCCGCCGGCAAGCGTGTTGCCGTTGCCGGCACACAGACGCACGAGTCGCTGGCGCTGGCCGACACCTTGCAGATTGGCGGCGATGGCGATCTTGTGTTGATCCAGGGGGCGATTCGCCAACAAGCCGTGCCGCTGGATGCCGAGCTATGGGCGCTCGAAAGTGCTGCCGTGCTCAAAGCGCAGCCCATTTCCGGCTACGTGCTGGTCGAGTTATCGCGGGTACGCTTGAAGGAACGCTATCGCGAGATGTTGCACATCACGCTGTCGGTGCTGCTTGCCGGTTTTTTGCTGGCCAGCTGGATTTCGGCACGCATTGCCGACGATGTGCTGGCCAGGCTGGAAGCTGCCCGACTGGACCTGGCCAGGCAGAAGGAAATCGCCGAAACGTTGGCGCGCACCGATGCACTGACCGGCCTGGTCAATCGTCGCGCCTTCGATGCCGCACTCGAGCAGGAAATTCGCCGCGCGCAGCGCTACGACGAGCCACTGTCGCTGTTGATGACGGATATCGACTACTTCAAGTCGGTCAACGACAGGTTTGGCCACCACGTGGGCGATCAGGTGCTGATCGATTTTGCCCGCACGCTCACCGCGGCGGTTCGCGACGTGGATACGGTGGGGCGCTGGGGCGGTGAAGAGTTCGTCATTCTCATGCCGGGCACTGCGCTTGAGGAAGCCGCCATTGTCGCCGAACGCATGCGCCTGGCGGTGGCCGGCGCACCGACGCGTACGCAAGGCGGCACCTGTGGCTATACCGCCAGCTTTGGCGTGACGGCTTATGGTGAGGCCAATTCAACTGCTGACACATTGATGGCGAGTGCGGACGCCGCCCTCTATCGCGCCAAGAACGGCGGCCGCAACCGGATCGAAAAAGGATAAGCCATGAAGTTGAGGAAAGCCTCCCTGCTGCTCGGTCTCGGTCTGCTGCCTGCCGTCTTGACGTGTGCCCACGCTCAATCAGCTGCGGCCGCCATCGAGAACATGATGTATGCCAGCCTCGATGAACTGATGTCCATGCCGGTGAGCATCGCGACCCAGTCGTTACAGGCAGTCTCCAAGGCGCCTGCCGTCGTCTCGGTGATCACCGCGGAAGACATCAAGGCGACGGGCGCCACCAACTTCGTCGAGGTCCTGCAGAGTGTGCCGGGCATTTATCTGCGCATCAACCAGTTTGGCTTCCGGCCCTTGGTGACAATCCGGGGTGCCGCCTCGAAAAATGCGCTGATCATGGTCAATGGCGCCCCGCAGCGCGATCTGGTGTGGTCGACGGGCATTTTCTGGCGCGGCTTGCCCGTCAACATGATCGAACGCATCGAGGTCATTCGCGGCCCGGCGTCGGCGCTCTACGGCTCGGATGCTTCGTCCGGGGTCATCAACGTCATCACGAAAACCGCCGGCAAGATGCGTCAGTCCGAAGCCGGCGCGCGCATCGGCAGCTTCGATACGCAATCAGTCTGGCTCAATCACGGCAGCGAGTGGAACGGACTCGATATCGGTCTGTCTCTGGATGCCTCGACGACGGCTGGGCATCGTCCCCATATCGTCACCACTCGAAATGGCGGGCAAGCCGATCACGCGAATCTGGGCTACGACAATATCGATGCGCGTCTCTCGGTCGGCCAGGGTCATTGGCGCGTGCTGGCCGACCACATGCAGAAAAGCAACGTCGGCATCGGTGTGACGGGCGGCAGCTTTCTTGATCCAAAGACGCAAGCCAGCGACCGATTGACCAGCGTGGCCTGGCTCTATAACAACGATCGTTTTGCCAGGGATTGGGGCCTCGATGCCGAGCTGCGCTACCGCGACATGGAATATTCGTCCGGCAATGGTTTCTGGGAGCAGACGACCTCCGATGTCAATCAGCTACGCTCTGCCGAACGGCGTTTCAATGCCGAGTTGAGCGGCCTTTATTCCGGTTTCAAGGATCACGAACTACGCATCGGCGGCGGCTATGTCTGGCAGGATATTTACTTTGCCGAGAACGTGACATCACTTCCCCCCCCCGTTCCCCCCCCGTCATTTACCAACATCCCGCTGCGCAGTCGCAGCAACAGCTATCTGTTTGTTCAGGATATCTGGAAGTTCGCCGAGCATTGGGAACTGACCGCCGGCGCCCGCCATGACCACTTTTTCGGCGCGACCGGTGCGCTCAATCCGCGCACAGCGCTGGTGTGGCAAACCACGGACAGACTGACGAGCAAGCTGATCTACGGCCGCGCCTTCCGCATGCCGTCCTTCCTTGAGTTGTATGTGAGAACCACCGCCACCATCCCGAACCCGAATCTGGCGCCCGAAAAGTCGAGGACTTGGGAGATGGCATTCAACTACCGTTTGACACGCGACCTGAATCTTGGCGCCAACGTGTTCCATTACTATCAGGCCAATCCGATCGTCGACGTCTCCGGGGTTGGCTACAGGAACGTGGACCCGCACACCATTCGCGGCCTGGAGCTCGAAGCTCTCTGGCAGGCCACCCAGACGCTGCGGATTGCCGGCAATGCCAGCTTCCGCAAGGCCGACCAGGATCAGTACGTTCGGCTGCGCGTTGCCGACCATTTCAGCGTGCCGAACCGCGATGCCTACCTGCGTGCGGATTGGGCCTTCCTACCGAAGTGGAACTGGAACCTCCAGGCCAACTATACCGGCCGGCGCTCTCATCTGGTGTCGGATACGCGCGGCCCCTTGCGTTCCCAGACCGTCGCCGATACCACGATCCGTTACTACCATGGCAGTGAGTGGGAATTTGCCGCGTCGATCCGCAACTTGTTCGACGAGGACGCGCGCGAATACTCCGGACCGACGACAATTCCAGGCTACCTGCCGATGCCGCGCCGTAATCTATATGTCGAGGCGCGCTACAAGTTCTGATCGCCGTACCCGCTACGGGGTATTTCATCCCGCCAGCGCCGACTTTTATATCAAGGCGGTTTCAAGTCCGAAGTGCAAC